>JBJKRE010000100.1:0-4973 GCA_046704825.1 Acidobacteriota bacterium | reverse complement strand
TGCCCAGGCCTCCAGGCCCGACGGGCCGTACTAGCTGTACCAGGTCTCGAGTAAGTCGGCCAGCGGGAACTGGTGGTCGGTGCCCCGGTCGCAATCGTACTCGATGTGGACGGCTCGGGCGAGGTCTCGGTGGTGCAGGATCGCGTCGGCCGTTCCGTCGAAGGCCACCAGTCGCCAGCCCATCTTTTCGCACAGGGCCTTTTCGAAGGAAGGGGTGGCCTTGAGCCACCGACCGTCTAGGTGGAACTCCATGTAGGTGTGGTAGATCATCATGTCGGACCCCAGAACCCACCCCATGCGGCCCGGCAGGTTGTGGTTCTTAAGGTCAGCGAAGTGGAAGCGCGCCGGTATGCCGGCTGCCCTAGACAGGGCGATGAGCAGGGCGGATTTCTGAGTACAGAACCCATAGCCGCGCTCGAGCGTGGTGGTCCCCGTGTAGTTCTGGATCTGCATGAACGGGGTGTAGGGGATGTAGCGGATCGTGTCCCGCACATGGTTGAAGAGCAGGATCGCCGCCTCGCGCGGGCCGTCGGCCGACCGCGTGAGGCGCTCGGCCAGTTCCTTGACTGCCGGTGCGTCCGAATCGACACCGGCGGAGGGGTTGAGGTAGATCGCGAGGCTGTCGTTCACGGCGTTTTCCTCCATGCCAAGACCGTGTATTTTAATGCTTTCAAACGATGGTCACAAATCCTGAGCACCAGTCCCGAGGACTGTGCAACCGCTCCCCCATGGCCGGAATTCCCGCGGCCCTCACAGGTGTAAGATCCATATGCCCAGTCCCGCCAGGCCCGCGACGAGGCACCACAGGGAGAACCGGTAGAGCCGGCCCTTGTCCACGATGCGCTTCAAGAGCCACAGAGCGGCGAGTCCAGTTACGAAGGCGATGGAGAACCCCACGACGTCGTCTGTCCTGTGAGGATTGGCGCTGGACAGGGCGCTCCGGGCGTCGAGTATGAAAGCCCCCGCGATTGCTGGCAGGGAGGCGATGAACGAGAAGCGAAAGGCGGTTTCGGGCTCCAGCCCGCGAGCCAGCGCGGACGAGATGGTCGCGCCCGAGCGCGAAATCCCCGGAAAGACCGCCACCCCCTGTGCGGCCCCGATGACGACCGCGTCGAACCACGTGATGGCCCCGTCGTTCTTTTTCCCCCGGGGAAGGTACTTCGTTCCCCAGAGGAAGGCGGCTGTGAAGAGGAGGAATCCGCCCGCCACGGCGGGATAGGTCACGGCCCGCTCCACGACGTACCGGAGGCTGAGCCCGATGATGGCCGTCGGGATGCTGGTGGCCACCATGAGGCCGACGTACCGCCAGGCGTCGCTCCTGCCCTTGAGGGCGCCCACCGTCAGATCGAGCAGTTCTCTCCAGAAATAGAGGAGGGTCGCCAGCAGCGTGCCCATGTGGAGCACGAGGAAGAAGACCAGTGCGTCTTTCTCCGACAGCCCTTCAAGGGCGCCGAGTATGGTCAGGTGCCCCGAGGAGGAGACGGGGAGAAACTCGGTGAGACCTTGTACCACGGCGAGGATGACTGTCCAGATCGGGCTCATAGGGTCCCTTTCGGGTGTTCGGGGATATCGGCCGGAACCGTCGTGCCCTCAAGCGTGCTGACCGCACTGAGGACCCGAACCCCGTCGTCAGATCTCCATGACCACGGGGATGATCAGAGGAATGCTGGCTTCGTTGCGTTTGAGCGTCTTCTTGACGGTTGACTTCACCTTGGCCTTGAGGATGCTGCTGTCCCGGATCTCTTCGGCAGGCAGCGTACGAAGCAGCGCCGCGAGGTCCTTCCGGATCTCGTCGGCCGTGCCGTTGCCCCCGTCCAGGTAAGGATAGCCTCGACTGATGATCTCGGGCTCGGATTCCATGCGCGTGGCCTGGCGGTTGATGACCACGATGGGCACGACGATGCCGTCGTTCGACAGGTGGCGCCTGTCGCGCACGACGAGGCGGTCGACCGAGTCGCTCGTGTCGCCGTCGATCAGGATGCTGCCCGCCGGCACTTCCTCCGTGCCGGCAAAGCGGCCGCTGTCGAACAGGAGGGCCTCGCCCGTCCCGCTGACCAGCACGTGCTCGGCGTCGTATCCCATCTCCGCCGCGAGCTTGGCGTTGCCCTTGAGCTGGCGGTACTCGCCGTGGACCGGGATGTAGTACCGGGGCCGGACCCAGGACGCCATGAGGCGTATTTCCTCCTGTGCGCCGTGACCTGAGACGTGGACCCTGTCTTCCCTGGCCGTGACTACTTCGCCGCCCTTTCGGTACACCTGGTTGATGAGGCGCGCCACGCGTTTCTCGTTGCCCGGAATGATCCGCGAGGAGAGGATCAGAAGGTCGCCCTCCTCGACGAACAGGCTCTTGCTCTCGTCGAAGGCCACGCGGTTGAGCGCCGAAAACGGCTCTGCCTGGCTGCCCGAGGTCAGCACGATGACGTTCTCGCGGGGGTGTTTGGATACCTCTTCCGGCGTGATCTGGGTGCCTTCGGGGATGCGGAGGTACCCCACGTCCACTCCGACCTTCGCGTTCTGCACGAGCGACCGGCCGAACAGCGCCACCTTTCGGCCGTAGCGGCTTGCCAGGTCGAAGATGGTCTGGAGCCGCATGAGGTTCGTGGAGAAGAGCGTGATGAACAGCTTGGTGCGCGGGGCGGCGATGTAGCGGTCGAGGGTGCGGCGGACCCGGCTCTCCGATCCGACGATGCCCTCCACCTCCACGTTGGTGCTGTCGATGAGCATGGCCATGACGCCGTCTCGGCCCGCCTCCTGGAACCGGTGGTAGTGCGTGAGCCGGCCGTCGAGGGGGGACTGGTCGAGCTTGAAATCGCCCGTGTGCAGGACGCGGCCGTCCGGCGTGTCGATGACCAGAGACACGGCGTCGGGCACGGAGTGGGTGACGGGTATGCCCTCCACCGTGAAGGGGCCGATGCGGTAGGACTTCCCGGCCTCCATGACCGTCTTCTCGGGCGAATCGATGCCGAGTTCGGTCAGCTTCTTCTCGATGAATCCCATGGTCAGCGGCGTTGCGAACACCGGCGCGGGGAAATCCCGGAGGAAGAAGGGCACCGCCCCGATGTGGTCCTCGTGACCGTGCGTCAGGACGAGTCCGGCGATGTGGTCCGCCCTGTCCCTGAGGTAGGCGAACTCCGGGATGATGAGATCGATGCCGGGGCTGTCCGCCTCGGGAAACATGCTGCCGCAGTCCACGACGAGCACCTGCCCGTCCTGCTCGTAGACCGTCATGTTTTTTCCGAAATCGCCCAGACCCCCCAGAAATGCAACCTTCAACATGCCTACTTCTCCCCTGTGACGCCCTTCCGGGGTATCACGATGGAAATCGAGTCGTTCCTTGTTCGAATGAGCCCCAGAATGAACAGGGCGTATAGAATTTTCGCAGTCCTGCCTGACTCTAGCGGCGAGGCCTGAATCACCCTCAGGAAGGTCCGCTCGCCGTCCACAAGCCTGAAGACCGCACGGTCCTCGGGGGACAGGGGGAGGTTGGGCAGGAGGCTCAGGGCCCGCTCGGCGGGTTCGAAGACGTCTTCCTTGCGTCCGAGCCTCTTCACGAGCCGCTTCGGGTCCTTGATGCCCTTGATCCCTTCCAGGATCGCGTACCGGGTGTCGAGGTTCAGCTTTATGATCTCGTCGTCCTTGTACTTGCCCACGTGGAACGTGATCTCTCCGTCGGTCCAATTGAAGACCGACCAGACGATGGCCATGACCTGCTGCTTGACCGTTTCGAACAGTTCCTGCGGCGTGAGTACGCCGGCTTCGACCAGGACGGTGCCCTGCCGCTTGCCGGTGCTCTTCATGTCCAGCACCGAACGTTCGTACTGCTCGGGCGTGATCCTCTTCCTGGCGAGCAGGAATTCGCCCAGCCGGTCCTGCGGGAAGGAGGAGGAGGCGAAGATGATCTCGCCGCCCACGATGAAGATCTGCTTCCGGCCCTGCGGGTCTTCGGCGGTCAGGACGCCGGGGACCTTGTAATAGTTTATTTTTTGAAGTACCTCGGGCAGAGGATTTTCCGCCAGAGAGCCCTTGAAGATATAGTCGGGCATCCGTCTCCCTTCGGGCCAATTATAGCCGAAGAGCGCCCACCAGCACAAAGCCGGGCGTCGATCCGCCGGGGCCTGCGGGGAGGCGGACGGAAGACCGCATCAGCCCTTCTCTTCGATCACGCCGGCGTCGGGAAGCAGCACGGGGATGCCGTCGTCGATCGGGTAGACGCGGCCGCACTCGGTACACTTGAGTTCTTCCTTCCCCTCCGCCTCCCGGTATTCGAGAGGCTTCTTGCACAGGGGACAGGCCAGAATGTCGAGAAACTCCTTGTCGATCGGCATTTGAATCATCCTCCCGCATCGATTATAGCCGCAGGGAGGTGGATTTTGAAATTGGGATTGGGGATTTTGGATTTGAAAGGCGGCGTGGGGCAAGTCTGCGAAGGCGCGCGGAGAACCTCTGGATTCCTTAGAACCCTTCACTTCGTAACTTCTTCACCCCTTCACCGCCCGCCAGGTGCACTAATCACTTGATCACTTTTCACTCGATCACTGCGCCAACAGGCGCATGCTCATTCCACCGTTTCGCCTATCAGGCTGTTGACGGCGGAGCGGGTGATTCTGACGTCCCGGAAGCTGTTCACCGCAGGGGGCACGGAGGCGGTGAAGTTCACGACCTTGTTGTCCTCGGTGCGGCCCGAGAACTGCCCGCCCTTCCTGCTCTCGCCCTCGACCAGCACTTCGACGGTCCGGCCCTCGAAGGCCGCAAAGCGGCGGGTCTGGATGGCGAGCTGGAGGTCCAGGAGACGCTGGTGTCGCTCGCGGGCGGCCTCCTCGGGGACGGGTTCCATCCCCTCCGCCGGCGTGCCCGGGCGGGGAGAAAAGCGGAAGGAGAAAATCGTGTCGTACTCCACCCGGCGTATTACGTCCAGGGTCTCCAGGAAGTCCTCTTCGGCCTCGCCCGGGAAGCCCACGATCACGTCCGTGGAG
>JBJKRE010000099.1:0-5143 GCA_046704825.1 Acidobacteriota bacterium | reverse complement strand
CCGGTGACGGTGACCGACGCCAACGGCTGCACGGGGACGAAAACCTATTCGGTCTACGTCTTCACCTTCGACTTCATGGACGACGCGGGCACGACTCAGGCCTGCGTGGACGCCGACACGGGTTTCTTCCAGTGGTCAGTGCTGACCGGGCCGTACGCCGGCATGACCTACACCGGGAACCTCAACGTCTACAACGGCGGGACCATGTTCTGGAGCCAGCCGGGCGCGTCGCAGTACGTCTACCTCTACTACGACCCGAACGGCCACACGGCGTGGGGCTACCTCTACGACTACACGACGTACGCGTACACGAGCCTGTACGACACGAACACGCTGAACAACCCCGCGTGCGGAGCGGCGGGACCGTAGCCGGTAGTCAAGGGTGACATTTTGCTACAAATAAAGCGCGGGGCCTCAGCCCCGCGCTTTATTTTTTCGCTTAGGGTGTATTTACCCACTCCGGGTCTCTGGCTCTGGCCCGGGCTTGCGGTCTTTTCCGGCAAGCCGTAAAATATTCGCAACAGCATGCGATGGCACGAAGGGGAACGAGGGATTCAACGGCTGAAACCGGGAGCGTGGCGCGACGCGTGCGGGCTGATGCGCGTAGTACCGATGGAGACACCGTTCTGTATCCAGTCTGCGGGATAGGAGCGGGGCAGGAGGAGGAGAAGCGGCGGCGGGTCGGAAACGAGGGGAGGCTCAGGGTTTCATAACACTATGGGGGCTGAGGGATGAAAACGAGACATAATCTCGGGAAAATCTTGGCGATGGTCGTGATCCCAATCTTTTCGCTGGCATACTCGGGCGTTGTGGCCTCTGCCGCGGACTTACAGGCACGAACACCCGACGACACGGGGGCCAACTCTCTTCTGCAGTCACAGTCACCGATTGCGGGAGCACCGGCTCCGGCTTGTGCGACCGTTACCTGCGCGGGCATCGGGATGGATACCCCCGACTGGCCCAGCACGCACGGAACCATGCCCTACCGGATGTACCGCGACGGCACGGCCAGCACCTGCGCCGCGCCCAAGTCCTGCCCGGGGACCTACGGAGAAGGGACCTATCACTACGACGTGTACCAGTTTCTGAACACCGGCGCGAGCGAAGCCTGCGTTACCGCCTCTTTCACAACCTACTGCGAGGTCGATTTCTTTGCGGCCGCCTACGAGGACACCTTCGATCCTGCGAACTTTTGCACGGGTTACATCGCCGATATCGGGAGCAGCGTCAGCCAGCCGTTCTCCTTCACGGTGGGTGCGGGACAATGCTTTTCCATCGTTGTTATGGATAGCTACGGCACGAGCTGCGAGGGAGGCTACAGCTTCAGCATCAGCGGAATCACCTGTAGCCAGTGCGGGTTCGATCAGACCTTCCAGGACAACTATGACATGGCGCAGGCTTGCGTTGATTCCACAACGGGAGATTTCCAGTGGTACGTCGCGGGCGGAAACACGTATTCGGGGACACTGAACGTGTACAACGGCGGGACTATGTACTGGAGCAGGCCCGGAGCGCCGCAGTACGTCTATCTGTACTACGATCCGAACAACCACATGGCCTGGGGGTACCTCTACGACTACTCGACCTACATTTACTCCAGCCTTTTCGACACGAACACCCTGGACAATGATTCGTGCGGCTCCATTGGCGGCGATTGACCGGACCACCCCAGGGAATGAAATGAAAACGCGGGGCTTAGGCCCCGCGTTTTCTTGTGCCGTCACCGACCCGTGACTGCGCTCGCCGGCTTCGGTTCGGCAGGCGGCCCATTGTCCACAGCGGAATTCGCGCGAGTCGTTTGCAGGCCGAGGGTCCCGCACTTGACACCCGCCCGAAACGAACACAGATTACACCTATCAATCACCTGGAACGACACCCTGCGGCAGACGGTGACAGTGAGACCGCACCTCTGTGGGACCCGGCTCGAGGGGAGCGCCCGGGGAGTGTTGCATCCCCTGAATCTGGGCCTTGGTTTCTTTCGGCGCCTGCCGCCTGGCAATGGCGGGCAGCCAAAGGGCCGTGATGGCAACTCTGATGAGTCCACGAACCCTATGCAAAGAGTGATGGACAAAAGCGGTGCGACCTCGCACCGGCTTCAGAAAGAAGGCGGGAACCGGGAGTGGCTGCGTCGGCGAGCGGGCATATTGCCGGAAGACGTCGGCGAAATATTCGGGAGGGAAAGATGCGAAGCAGAGGAAAGGTAACAGCATGCAGTCTTGTGATCCTGGCCGCTGTGTCGGTCACCGTCGCAGTGTGGGCCGGCTCGCCGCAGCCCCAGGATGCGCGAACGGCGGCACAGACCAAACCGTCGGACACGTTCCGGGTGGAGGCTCCCGTGCCGTCCATCACGGTGCCCGGCAAGGGCGAACGCGCTGCCTGGGAGGGCAAATCCGCTGCGTCGGTGGCCGAGGCCGGGCCGCCGCTGGCCGGACCGGCCGCCCCGGTCACGGTCGGAGCGGCCAACCTCGACAATACCTTCGCCGGCGTGGATTTCGACACGAACCCTACCTACAACGGCGGGTACATGTTCATTCCGCCCGACCCCATCGCGGCGGCGGGGCCCACGCACGTGGTATCGGTGGTGAACGCCTTAATTGAGTGGCGGCCGAAGGACGGAAGCGCCGGGACGGTCCAGTCCCTTTCCGGTTTCTTCGCCCCGCTGTCGCCCGTGAACTTTCTTTTCGACCCGAAGGTCATCTATGACCAATACGAAGATCGTTTTCTGGTGGTCGCTCTGGAAAAGCAGGACACGGGCAACGGTGACCCGGTCAATTCTTCGAGGATTCTCGTGGCGGTCAGCCAGACCAGCGACCCCACCGGGGGCTGGTGGTACACGGCCATCAACTCGCTGGTCAACATCGGCGGTGTGGACTGCTGGGCGGACTATCCCGGGTTCGCCGTGGACGACCAGGCCGTGTACATTACGACCAACATATTCAACTTCTCGACCCTGGCCGACGCGTACGGTGTGAGGCTCTGGATCATCGGCAAGACGCCGTTCTATGCCGGTGGGACGGCGTCGGTCAACATCTACGACCCCTATGCGGGGGGTGGCACGGAGGCCACAACGCAGCCCGCCCACATGTACGGGACGCCGCCCGGAAGCACGGGCACCTTCCTCGTCAGCTACTCGGGCCTTAACCTGGCGGGCGTCGAATACGTCCAGGTGGTCCGGGTCGACAGCCCCCTGTCGTCTCCCACCTTTTCGCAGCAGTACGTCAGCCTGGGCGATATCGAGAATTCAACCGGCGGCCTGCCGAACGCGCCGCAGCTCGGGACGGCGTACCTGATCAACACGAACGACCGGCGCGACCTGAATGCGGTCTGGCGCGACAACGCCCTGTGGACGACCTTTGAGATCCTGCCCGCCTCCGGACCGGACAGCGGACAGGTCACGGCCCACTGGGTGAAGCTGGACACAACCACGCTGGCCAGCCTCGCGGTGGCCGACCAGGGCGACGTGGGCGGTGAGGACATCGCCACGGGCGCCTACACCTTCTTCCCCTCGATCGGGGTGGACGCCTGCGGCAACATGGCCATCGGGTTCGCCGCATCGGCCCCATCCATTTACTGCGGTGCCTACTACACCGCCCGAAAGGCCGGCGATCCGGCCGGAACCGTCCAGCCCAGCAGCACGCTCCATGCGGGGACGGACTGGTATTACCGCCTGTTCACCGGGACGCGCAACCGCTGGGGCGACTACAGCGGCCTCGCGCTGGATCCCGACGGGTACACCTTCTGGGTCTTCAACGAGTACGCGATGACGCGGGGCACGATCACGAACGGAACGCAGGACGGGCGCTGGGCCACCCAGTACGGCAGCTTCCGGGTTCTCACGGCCGCCGACTGTCCCGCCATTACCCTGGGCAGCCTTCCGGACGGCAACGTGGGCATGACCTACAGCGGTTCTGCGGCGGCGAGCCCCGCCGGCACCTACACCTACACGCTCACCGCCGGCAGCCTGCCGCCCGGGCTCGGCCTCGACGCGGGCACCGGCGCCGTGACCGGGACGCCGACCACGCCGGGTTCTTACGCCTTCACCATTACGGCCGCCACGACCTGCGGCTGCATCGGCACCCGGGCCTATACGGTTGTCATCTGCGGCCAGATAACCTTTGTGCCGGCCGCTACGAGCGCAACGGCGATAGACACCACACCGAGCTGGGACGGTTCCAATGCCGTTTCCTCCTTCGGGAACCCCGACACCGCGACCTACGGCCAGACCATCACGGCGCCGGCCGGAGGGGCGTCGCTCACGGATTTCACGTTCTATATGAAGGTGCCCTCCAGCTGCGTGTTCCGCGGAGAGGTCTATGCGTGGGACGGGACGAAGGCCACAGGAGCAGCCCTTTGGGAGGGCGCGCCCACAACCACGAACGACACGGCGTTCAACCCCGTAACGTTCAATACGGGCGGAGTCGCCTTGACCGGCGGGCAGCAGTACGTGCTGTTCGCTTCGGTGTCCAAGGATCCCGCCGCGGGTACCGGGATCTGGGGCTTTATTTTGGCCGACGCCTATCCTGGCGGTGATTTCGTGTTCATGAACAACGGGTACGATCCGTCCCAGTGGACTGCGTCAACCTGGGACAGCTTCCCAGGGAACGACCTGGCGTTCAAGGTCAACTTCGTCACCGCGGCCGCCGTACCCGACGCCACGGCAAGCATCCCTTACACTTTCACCATTACCGCTTCGGGCAGCACTTCTCCCTATAGCTTTGCGCTGACGGGCGGCGCCCTGCCGGCAGGCTTGGCCCTCTTGGCCGACGGCACGATCTCGGGGACGCCTACCGTCGTCGGGACTTTCGACTTCACCGTCACCGCCACGGACGCCTACGGGTGCACCGGCCAGCAGGACTTCGTCATCACCGTCGTCTGCCCGACCATCGACATCGCGCCGGCGGCCCTCCCCAGTCCCGTCAAGAACAGCGCCTACAGCGAAACCCTGACTGCCACGGCCGGTATCGCCCCGTTCTCCTATGCGCTTACGGGCGGCGCGCTTCCGGCCGGCCTCACGCTCTCGACGGGCGGCACGATTTCGGGCACGCCCACGGCTTCGGGGGTCTTCAACTTCACGGTCACGGTCACCGATACGAACGGGTGCACGGGAAGCCGCAGCTACACCTTCGTGGTGTTCGACCTGAGC
>JBJKRE010000098.1:0-5326 GCA_046704825.1 Acidobacteriota bacterium | reverse complement strand
CCGGAGGCGTCCGTCGCGGGCTCGCCCCTCCGCTGGGAGTGGGCGCTCAAGGAGGACGAGTCGCGGCCCTTCTTCAAACGGGCCGTCGAACTCGGCGTCAACTTCTTCGACACGGCCAACGTCTATTCCTACGGCGCGAGCGAGGCCATCACCGGCCGCGCCCTTCGCGAGTACGCCCCGCGCCGCGACGAGGTGGTGGTGGCGACGAAGGTCTGGGGCGTGATGCGGCACGGCCCGAACGGCGGGGGGCTGTCGCGCAAGGCGATCCTCGACGCCATCGACGCCAGCCTGAAGCGCCTCGGCATGGACTACGTGGACCTCTACCAGATCCACCGGTGGGACGACGCCACGCCCATCGAGGAAACCATGGGGGCCCTGAACGACGTGGTGCGGGCGGGCAAGGCGCGCTACATCGGCGCGTCTTCCATGTACGCCTGGCAGTTCGCCAAGGCCCAGCACGTGGCCGAAAAGAACGGCTGGACGAAGTTCGTCTCCATGCAGAACCACTACAACCTGCTCTACCGCGAGGAAGAGCGCGAGATGATCCCGCTCTGCCTGGACCAGGGCGTGGGGCTGATCCCCTGGAGCCCTCTGGCCCGCGGCTACCTGGCGCGGGGCCCGGAGGCGGCAGGCACGAAGCGCTCGCAGACCGACCGCTTCGGCAAGAACCTCTACGGCGAGACGGCCGCCGCCGACCGGCGCATCATCGAGGCGGTGGACGCCATGGCGAAGGCCAAGGGCCTGCCGCACGCGCAGGTCGCCCTGGCGTGGCTGCTCCAGAAGCCCGGCGTCAGCGCCCCCATCATAGGCGCCACGAAGATGCAGCACCTCGAAACGGCCGCGGGCGCCGTCGACGTGAAGCTGTCCCAGGCGGAGATCGAGGCCCTCGAGGCGTCCTACGTCCCCCACGCGATCGCCGGGCACGGGTGAGGAGGCGCTCCGCGCCGGGGGATCGGGTGAAAAGTGATCCAGTGATCGAGGGATCAAGTGATCCAGTGATCGAGCGAAGAGAGCGCCTGCCCTGGCCTCAGTGCGCGCTTCGAAAAGACTCGTAGCGCTTTTCCAAAAGAGTGGGGTCGGGCCAGTCGTCCCGGTGTCTGGGCAGGATGATCCTCTGGCCCTCCATGGCCTTCAGGCCATGGAGGTGCATGGGGCCGTCAGGTTCTCTCAAGATATCCGGTCGCACCCGGATGACGTAGTCGGCCGTTACCCCAAGGAAGAGGCTGTCGAAGGCAGCGTGGTGCAGTTTGCACAGCGCCAGGCCGTTGGTCACGACGGGCTCGCCCTCGGGATCGCTGTCCGCCACGATGTGCGCCGCATCCAGCAGCTCCTGGTGCTTCAGGCGGCAGAAGGCGCACTGCTCCCTGTAGGCGCGGAGTACGCGTTCGCGGAAGGACCTCTGGTGCAGCCTGACCTTCGTCTGCGCCGTCAGGTAGGCTCTGCGGCTCTCGCCCGTGTCTTCGGCCACCATGCGGCCTGTGAACTGTTCCGCACCCTGGAACACGGCGAGGCGTTCGTCCTCGACGGAAACCGTGAAGGTCAGGTTGGCCGGGTCATCGTGTTCGATAAAGACGGGCCACGATGCGAAATAGCGCCCTTTCATCAGCCTTACGAAAAAAACGAGCGGGATACGCCGCCTCATGGCCGCGCGCAGCCCCGCGTTGTCTCGGTGGCCGGGGTCCGTGCCCCGATAGCGGTAGTGGAAGAAATCGTTGCCGTACGACCTGTCCGCGTAAGGTCCACCCGGGATCGAGGTGATGGACAGGGGCAGGTCGCAGATCTTGGGCTTGAAGATGCCCTGCGGCCCGAGCAGCGGGACACGCTCCCCCTGGAAGATGAATCCCTCCGCGAGGATCGGCCGGGGCAACACGTCGCCGTACCCTGCCACCTGGGCCTTGAGCCATTCGAATGCCGCCATCCTGACGGACAGGTCGCTCACAAACCGTTCCTCCTGACGCGTGCATTTCAATCATCCCGCCAGGTGACAACGATGTCAATTCTTTGGACTTTCGGCCGGTGCGTGCTGTCTTGGAGATCGTCGGGGTCGTCAGTCCCCGACTTTGACGACGACGGTGGTGACGTCGTCGAGGAAGGGTTCGCCGCCGCCGAACGCCAGAAGTGTGCCGGCCAACCCCTCCAGGATGCGGGCGGCCGGTTCGCTGCGGTGCCGGGCCACGTGGTCTACCAGGCCTTCGACGCCGAACTCCCGGCCCTGCGGGTCCTGCCTCTCGGTGACGCCGTCGGTGATGAGGGCCAGGACGTCCCCCCGGTCCAGGAGGATCGGTTCGGACAGGTGGAAGGCGCGGTCTTTGAAGATGCCCAGCGGCGGATCGAGGCTGCGGAGCGTGGTCTTGACCCCGCCGGCCACGTCCATGAGGACGCCCGGCACGTGGCCCGCGCTCGCGTAGCGGATGGTCCGCGCGGAGGCGTCCAGGCACACGAGGCACAGGGTCACGAACTGGTGAGGCAGGAGATCCTTGAGAAGCCACGCGTTCAGGCGGCCGAGGACCTCGGCCGGGCCCTCCGCCTGGTCGCACAGCGCCCGCAGGTAGGCCCTGGCCTCGGCCATGACGAGGGCCGCGCTGACCCCGTGGCCGGTCACGTCCGCCGCGACGACGCCCAACCGCCCCTCCTTGAGCGGGAGGAAGTCGAAGTAGTCGCCGCCCACCTCCTGCGCCTGGACGGTGTCGCCGGCTACGTCGAAGCCGGGCAGGTTAACGCATGGCCCGTAGAAACGATCCTGGACCTCCCGCGCGAGCCTCATCTGCAGTTCGCGCTCCTGATTCTTGAGGATATCGGTGACGTCCTTGAGGACGGACACGAAGTGCGTGATGTGTCCGGTTTCGCTTCGAATGGGGGAGATGCTCTGCTGGGCGGTATAGAGCTCGCCGGATTTCTTACGGTTGACGATCAGCCCGCTGAAGGGTTCGCCGGAAAGGATCTTCGACCAGAGATCCCGGTAGAAGGGCGCATCGTGCCGGCCCGACTTCAGGATCCGGGGCGTTTTGCCCAGGGCGTCTTCAGGCGTGAACCCGGTGGTCTGGGTGAAGCCCGGGTTCACGTACTGGATCACGCCGCGGCGGTCGGTGACGACCACGCTGTCCGCCGTCTGTTCCACGGCGCTGAAGACCCAGTCGTGGACACGGAGAAGCCGGCGGTAGAACGGAAGGCAGACGGGGCAGTCGTCGGGGGGCGCGGGCACGGCCTCGCCCCGCCGCCCCAGTGTGGAGGCCACCTGCTCAAGAACGGACCGGTGCTGGGTGCAGTCGCGCAGGAGTCCGACGCCCCCGTGGACCGTCCCCGCGCCGTCCACGATGGGCCGGGCCGCCATGCTGATCCAGGCGCCCCTGGCGGCGCCGTCCTCCCGCCGGTAGACCACCTCGTGCGGGGGCGCGTCGCCGTTCAGAGCCCTGGCGAGGGGAACCTGTTCTGCGGTGAGCGGGGTCAGCCTGTCCGACGCGTACAGGCCGAGCATTTTCGGCCATTCGTGCAGATCGGCGTCCAGCAGCGAAGTCCCCAGCAGCCTTTGCGCCTCCCGGCTGGCGAAGCAGACGGCCCCGTCGCGGTCCGCGACCACCACGGCCAGCTCGAGCTGCGTGAAAATCCAGTCCAGGACGTCGGACCGCTCCTGCAGTTCAGGGAGACGGGCCCGCCCGTTACCACTGCTTCCGGACGGCATGAACGTACTCCTTCCGCGCTACGGCATCGCTTCGAAGCGCTTCGGCAGGGACAAGGCACCCGCCGAGGCTGGTCACCGCCTGTCAACGGCACGGTCTCCAGTCCTCCCCGCCGTGGTGAGGTGAATCCCGAATGATGTCCTGGCGGATTGAAAGAGTCGTGCGAGCCTGTACCTTCCCTGTTCGGCGTCCAGCACGGCCGGATGAGATATTTCATCCGCTGGTCCGGCCAGCTGAATTCCGACCTGAATAACTCTCCTACAGTTGCCACAAATAACCCTGGCGCAACCGGGTATATTCCCGGCCCGTGGCCGCCGGAGATGATTCACCGGTACACGGACGCGCGGGCAAAGAAAGGGCCGGGGCGCATGCGCCCCGGCCGGGTGGACGGTAGGTGAGACGGTGCCGTTACCGCCGCCTGTGGTGGCCGCCGCCGCGGTGTAAGGCGCGGGCGTGTCCGGAAGACCGGACCGCGCCCCTCGAGACGTGGCGGGCGGGGGCCCGTCCGGCGGGGCGGTTGGCGCGGTAGCTCGGGCGCCCCGACGACCTGTAGTTCGCCGACGGAGCGCGGTACCGGCCCGAATAGGCCCTTGCTTGGCGATACCGGGCATTGCCGCGGTTGGACGGCCTGTAGCCGCTGGGCCCGTGGACGGTGGGGCGGCCGTTGTAGCTCCGCGCGTATCGTCCCGTGGGGCCGTGCGGGGCGGAGCGTCCGTAGTTACGGCCCGCGTACCCTGCCGGGCCGCGAGCAGCCGATCGTCCGGGCCGAGCCGCATACCGCCCGGTGGGGCCGTGCGGGGCAACCCTGGCCCTGCCCGGGGCGTAGCGTCCGCTGGGCCCGTGCACCCTGGAGCGGCCGGTCTCTGGTGCGTATCGTCCGGCGCCGCGCGCGTAGCGCCCGGTGGGACCGTGCACGGAGGCCCGGCCTGTACGGCCGTCGAAGCGGGAGGGCC
Organism: Acidobacteriota bacterium; assembly: GCA_046704825.1. Taxonomy (GTDB): domain Bacteria; phylum Acidobacteriota; class UBA4820; order UBA4820; family DSQY01; genus CAVRTJ01. The sequence goes on along the minus strand of JBJKRE010000098.1, from coordinate 696 downwards.
TGCGGTTTTCGGCGCGGCCTGTGCGGCCCTCGAACCGCCCTGCGGGCCCCTGGACCCGCGGCAGGCCGGTTCGGTCGATGTGAGTGCGCCCGGGGACGTCTCGTACGCCGCGGACCCGTCCGTAGCTCCTGCCGCCGTAGGGCGCGCCGTGGTACCCGCGGACGTAGGCTGCCCGTTCGGAGTGACGGACCCAGGGATGATGCCCGTACCTGTTATCGCGCCAATAGCCGTGCCGGTAGTAAGGGGTGTTGTGGAAGATCGTGTTGTTGACGATCACGGTGTTGTTCACGTAAACGTCGTGGTGGTACCAGTCACAGCCCCCGAACAGGACGTTGCCCACGGTGAACCCGAGCCCCCAGAAGAAGCCGTTGACGAAGGATGCGCCGGGAGACGGTTCCCATACGGTCGGATAGTAGTACGTGGGGTAGCTCCAGACGGGGCCGTATACCACGGCCGGCTGGTAGGCCGGGACGTAGACCACGTCCGGCGTGTAGGGCTGGATCACGATGGCCTGGTCCTGCACGATCACGCGCTGCTGGGGCGTCGTCCTGAGGTGCCCGTCACGATAGGCCGCCTGCCGCAGGGTCTGGATCGCGTCCATGACGTCGGGCTTCTGGTTGATGAAAGCGTTGCCGAGGTCCGAGGTCCACTTGAGGTTGTTCGCCATCCTGTCCAGGACGGTCGGGAACTTGCACA
>JBJKRE010000097.1:0-19061 GCA_046704825.1 Acidobacteriota bacterium | reverse complement strand
CGGTGGTCCCGTTGACGTGGGCCCTGGCGTCGGCCGACCGGGGCTCGTCGTCGACCAGGGCCATCTCGCCGAAAAAGTCGCCCTTGCCAAGAATGGCCAGGGCCTCTTCGCCCACGCCCGGGATGTTCTTGGTGATGCGGACTTTGCCGTCCAGGATGATGTAGAGCTTCTCGCCCTTCGTGCCCTCACGGAAGATGATCTCGTCCTGGTTGTACAGCTCTTCGATGGAGAAGGCCGCCAGCAGCCTGAGCTCTTTCGAAGAAAGGCCCTGTTCCTGCAGGAGCTTTATCTTGCGGTCGAGGTCGATGGAGATGGCCTTGGACCGGTTCGCCTCCTCCGGGGAGAGGGGCGTCTTGGGCGCCGCGTCGGTCTCCGCGAAGAAGGTCTTCAGGAGGTCGTTGGCCTCCCGCGTGCGCCGGGACAGGGACTTCCAGAAGTGCCAGTAGAAGTGGACCGCCACCTCCTTGTGGAGCTCGAAGAAGGGGTCCAGGTCGCTCCGGCGGACGTAGAACAGGGTGCAGTCCCTGGCGGCTACTGCGTCCGCGCTCCGGTGGGCCGGGTCGATGAAGTTCATCTCGCCGAAGAGTTCGCCCTTCTGTGCGACCGAAAGAACCTGCTCGCCGAAGGGCGTCTTCTTGGCCAGCCTGACCTCGCCCTTCTCCACCAGGTAGAGCTCGTCGCCCTCGTCCTTCTCGTCGAAGACCAGTTCGCCGCCCGCCACCCTGGCCTCGCGGACCGCCTTGGCGATGACGAACAGGTTCTCGTCGGAGAGGGAGGCCAGGATTTCGAATGCGCGAAGGCGCAGGGCGAGCTGCAGAAGCCCCTGCCTGGACTCCTCGTCGGGCCGGCGGCGCGTGATGTCGTTGAGCCCGCGCACGGCGCCCTTGTCGAGCAGGGCGTCCTTGTGCAGGTCGAGTTCGCCGACGCAGCGGTGGAAGAGGGTGAGCCGCTTCCGGAAGAGCTCGCTTCTGGCGGCCTTGCTTCGGACGCCCAGCTTGTCCTGGAGGTACTTGAACTTCTCCTGAAGTTCGGGCGCAGGCGACCGGCCCGCGGCGCCGTCCAGGATCATGGCGTCCACGATGCTCGCCAGAGAGGCCTTGTAGTTTTTCAGGTAGAACAGGGAGCGCCCCAGAAGGGCGTGGGCCTCCGCGTCGAACGGGTTGATGACGATGATGGCCTTGAGCTCCTTGATGGCGCTGGGGAAATCGTTCTTCCTGTAGAACAGGCGGGCGAGGGCCAGCCGGGCGGACTCGTTGTCCCCGTTGTGCATGATCGCCAGGTGGTAGCACTCGAAGGCCTTCTCCTCCTGGCCTTTCCGCTCGAAGATCTCGCCCATGGCGCAGAACTGCACGGAGAGCCTGTCCTGCCGGCTCCGCTCTTCCCGGTACTTGCCCATGAGCCGCCGCTTCTCCTCTTCCTCCCTGGCCTTGAGAAGGTTGCGCATCTTGCCGAGGCCGATCTTCATGGCCAGGCTCGCCGGAAACAGACGGACGCCCGTCTCGTAGAGTTCCACGGCCTCTTCGTAGCGCCCCTGTTCCGCGAAGCGTTCGGCAACGCCGGACAGGTCCTCGGCGTCGACGTTCAGGCTTGTGGCCGCGATCGGCCGGACATTGTCGCTCACCTTGTCCTCCTGTTGCCTCAGATTGTAAATTCCCGCCCGCACAACGTCAACGGGGAAGGCGCGGGGCACCCCTTCAGACTACCACTCTCGCACGCCGACGCGCCGCCGGGCCGTGCCGACCGTCACAGAAGGTCCGGCGTCCGGGGGCCGAGGAGGGGTTGGCAGGCCGGCACCCGTCTGGTAGAATCGATTTGTTTTTATTCCGGCCGGGGTGTGGAGCGCCGGAACCTACGCATTCAAGGACGGGAACAGGACAGAAGATGGAACCTCCCAGTTGGGTGAAACAAACACGTGAAGGGGCCCGCGATTCGGGACATTGCGTTCCGGTCCGGCACCCGGGCAAGGCCGCCGGAAGGCCAGCCGTCTGACCGTCCTCCGGCACGATTCCGGGTCCCGCCCCGCGCAGGGAAACGGAGTTGTGCTTTGATCAATCAATTCCCCCACGCAACGTACCAGCCTGCGACGAGTTCTCGCCGTTCAGCCGCGAGCCGGGACAGCGTGTCCCTCCGCCCGCGCCAAGGAGCCCGCCATGACCGATAACGGAGGCGCTCCATGTACTGGATCAGCAAGGGCTTTCACCTTCTGAACCGCCTCCGCCGGCAGATCTTCATCTTCCTGGCCGTGCTCGGCCCCGGCATCATCGTCATGGTGGCGGACAACGACGCGGGCGGGATCTCCACCTACGCCGTCACGGGCTCCAAATACGGGTTCAACGTCCTCTGGCTCTTCTTCATCCTGGTGCCCATGGCCTTCTTCGCCCAGGAGATGGCCGTTCGCCTGGGGGCGGTCACGAAGCGGGGGCACGCGGAGGTCATCTTCGAGGGCTTCGGCCCCTTCTGGGGCTGGTTCTCCATCATCGACCTCGCCATCATCAACTGGCTCACGCTCGTGACCGAGTACATCGGAATGACGGCCGCCATGAGCCTCTTCGGCGTGCCGCCCATCATCACCTTCCTGGGCGTCACGGCGATCCTGATGGCCGTGGTCATGTCCGGCAAGTACTGGACCTTCGAGAAGCTCACGCTGCTCTTCTGCGTCTTCAACCTGGTCTACATCCCGGCCGCCCTGTGGGCCATGAAGACACCGGCCGCGCCCGCCTGGGGCACCGTCTTCAAGGGCTTCTACGCCCCGCACTTCCCCGGCGGCATCACCACCGACCTCATCTTCGTCCTGCTGGCGAATATCGGCACCACCATCACCCCGTGGCAGATCTATTTCCAGCAGAGCGCCGTGGTGGACAAGGGCCTGGACATCCACGACATCAAGTTCGGCAAGTGGGACACACTGGTGGGTTCGGCTCTCACCGGACTGGTGGCCGTCTTCATCATCATCACCACGGGCGCCGCGTTCTATTATCACCACCCCCACATCATCATCGAGGACGCCCGGCAGACGGCGGAGGCGCTGGTGCCGCTCCTTCCCGCGGGCGAGGGGCACCTGGCCCGGACGCTCTTCGGGATCGGCCTCTTCGACGCCGGCTTCCTTGGGGCGTTGTGCATCTCCCTGGCCACGTCCTGGGGCGTGGGCGAGGTCTTCGGGTGGGCCCATTCGCTGAACAAGAGCGTGAAGGACGCCCCCTGGTTCTATGTCATCTACCTGGGCATGCTCCTGACCTCGGGGGCCGTCGTGCTCATCCCCGGCGCCCCGCTCATCACGATCACCATGTACGTGCAGGTGGTGGCCGTGACGCTGCTGCCGGCCTCCCTCATCTTCGCCTACATCCTCCTGAACGAGCCGGCCTTCATGGGCAAGCACGTCAACACGCGCTGGCAGAACGTGGCCAACATGAGCATCATCATCCTGGTGATCCTCATGTCCACCCTGCTGGCCATAACCACACTCTTCCCCGGGCTTCTGGGCACCGGCTCATAGGAGGCTGAGATGGTCGTGGTTCCCAATAAGGCGCAGAAGGTGACCGACGTGCCGCCGGCCCCGGGCAAGTTCCGCTTCCTCTACTTCTCCCAGCTATACCGCCGGCCGGTCTGCGCGGGCACGATCAAGGACCGCATCGGCAAGCTGGACGACCTGGTCTTCCGCCTCTCCGAGCCCTACCCGGAGGCGGTGGGAATCTTCATCGAACACGGGTGGAACAAACCCACCGAGTTCGTCCCCTGGGACCGGGTGGTGAAAATCGAGGACGACGCGGTCTTCGTCAAGCCTCCCCCGGAGGGCGAGCAGTACCCGGCCTTCGTGGATCAGCCGGGCTGGATCATGCTGGACAGCCACCTCATGGGCCGTACCATCCTGGACATCGACGGCCGGCGGACCGAGGTGGTCAACGACGTCCACCTCCTCGAGGCCCGTGGGCGCCTCCTGATCGTCCACGTGGACATCTCCTTCAACGGCTTCCTCCGCAAGTGGGGCCTGGGACGGTTCAGGTGGATCAAGGACCAGTTCATCTCGTGGAAGTTCGTCCAGCCGCTGTCGGTGGAGGACGCCGCCGCCACGGACAAGGTGTCCCTGTCGGTCACGCGCAAGCAGATCCTAGACCTCCCGGGCGAGGACCTGGCGGACGCCCTGGAAGAACTCAAGGGCCGGGAGCAGGAGGCCCTCTTCTCCGCCCTGGATTCGGAAAAGGCCGCCGAGGCCCTCGTGGAGGCCGAACCCCGGGCCCAGCGCCAGCTCATGGGCAACCTTAGGAAGGAGCGCGCCCGGACCATCCTCTCGGAGATGACGGTGCCCCAGCTCGCCAACCTCTTCTCGGTGCTGCCCCACGACGACATGACCGAACTGATGGAGCTTCTCCCCCAGGACGAGGCCGTCCGCATCCGGGCGATCCTGTCCGAACGCGAGGCCACGGCCAGGGCCCTCATGTCCATCGACTACGTGACAGCCCGCCAGGAGGAGACCGTGGGCGAGGTGCTCGAGCGGATACGCCGGTCGGCCCGGGAGCCGGAGGTCGTCTCCTACATCTACGTCGTCGACGGCGTCGGCGGCGTGCTCCAGGGCGTGGTGGACCTCAGGGACCTCGTCCTGGCCGCCGACCACGTGCCGCTCTCCGAACTCATGGCCTCCCCCGTGGTCTCGGCCGAGGAGGACGACCTGCGGGAAGACCTGGAGGAGGTCTTCGCCAAGTACCACTTCCGCATGGTCCCCGTGGTGGATCCCCGCGACCGCATCCTCGGCGTCATCTACTACAACGACATCATGAAGGGCCTGGTCATGAGGGCGAGGGTATGAGGATGATTTGGGATTTGGGATTTGGGATTGCGGATTTAACAAACGGGAAGGGACGGGCCTTCGAAGCCCGCGGCGATAACCTGCGTGTGCCGGTTAGTCCCTTCACCTCTTCACTTCATAACTTCTTTACTCTTCACTCTTCACTCGATTACTCGATCACTTGGTTACTCGATCACTTCCCCGAGGTCCCGCCATGCCGCGCGTGAAGATGACCCGCAAAACCCGGCTCGTCCTCTTCCTCCTCGAGTTCTACCTCGTGGCCCTCTTCGCCCTCATCATCGTCCGCTTCCTCCTCGGCCACCACTGAGGCAGACATCCCTCCTCGACCACCGCCCATTGCGCCTTCCCTTGCCTCAGCGGCGGGTTGTGACGAATTGCGGCAGGCTTGCTATGCTGATAGTGTTTGCATAGCACGCCGGGGGAAGACATCGAATGGCAGAGGAACATCGTGAGGAGAAACCCAAGCCCAGAATCCTTGTGGCGGACGATCAAGCCGACGTCCGGACGGCGCTCAAGCTTCTGCTGAAGAGCGAAGGGTACGCAACCGAACTCGCGGATTCACCGCGGGCGCTCCTTTCCGCCCTGGAGCAGGGCGATTTCGACGCCCTGATCATGGACCTCAACTATTCGCGCGACACGACGTCCGGTGTCGAGGGCCTCAAGGCGCTTTCCGCCGTACGTGCCCTGGACTCCCTCCTTCCTGTCATCGTCATGACCGCCTGGGGCTCGGTGGACGTGGCCGTCGAGGCCATGCGGCGCGGCGCGGGTGACTTCGTGCAGAAGCCGTGGGAGAACGCGCGACTGGTGGCCACCTTGAGGACTCAGGTCCAGCTCGGCAGGGCCCTCCGTCAGGAGGCGCGCCTCAAAGAGGAAAACCGGAACCTCCTGCCAGACGCCCCCGCCGACTTCATCGCGCAGTCCGCATGCATGCGATCCGTCATGGAGGTGTTGCGCAAGGTCGGACCTTCCAACGCCTGCGTCCTGATAACCGGAGAAAACGGTACGGGGAAAAATCTGGCTGCGAGGCTTCTCCACGGATTCTCGTCGAGGTGCGAACGGTCGTTCGTCAGGCTGGACCTGGCCAGTCTGGCGGAAAGCGTTCTCCACAGCGAACTCTTCGGCCACGTAAAGGGGGCCTTCACCGACGCGGGTGAAGACAGACCCGGCCGCTTCGAGCTGGCCGACGGCGGAACCCTCCTCCTGGACGAGATCGCCAACATACCGATTCAAGTGCAGGCCAAGCTGCTTCGCTTCATCGAGAGCGGGGAGTTCGAGCGGGTGGGTTCGTCCCGGACGCGCCGGGTGGACGTGAGGCTCGTGTCGGCCACCAACGCCAACATGGCGGACCTCGTTGAATCGGGCGCCTTCAGGCGAGATCTCTTTTACCGGTTGAACACGGTTGAGGTACACCTGCCACCGCTGAGGGAGCGCCGGGACGACATCGAAGCGTTGGCGAATCACTTCGTCTCCGTGCACGCCCGCCGCTACAGGAAATCCGTGGCGCAGTTGGCGCCCGAAGCGCTTCAGGCCCTTCTTGACTACGGTTGGCCGGGCAACGTGCGCGAACTCGACCACGTGATCGAGCGAGCGGTCATTCTGGCCGATGGACATCAGATCGGCGTGGCCGAGCTGGCACTGAAGCGAAGCTCGGCCCCGACGAACCTGGAAGACCTGAGCCTCGAAGAGGTCGAGCGGCTTCTGATCGACAAAGCCCTCGAGCGTTCCGGCGGAAACGTGACTCGGGCGGCGGAAGCCCTCGACCTGAGCCGAAGCGCCTTGTACAGGCGCATGAAGAAGCACGGCCTGCCATGACCGGCATGAAACGGCTTCGACGGCTGGCTTTTCTCACAGGGCTCCCAGCCACTCTCTTCGCAGTCTACCTGCTGTGGCGCGGGCCCTGGTCGCTGCTGACCAAAACAACCCTCTCCCTGGCTCTTTTCGCTTGGTGGTTGGGCTTTACCGCTGCACTGCTCGGGCGCCTGAGCTTTTCGCTCAGAACGCTCTCGAATCTCCTCCTGGGGCTGAACGAAGGGGACTTTTCGTTCAGGGGACACGCGGTTCGCGGAGCCGGCGCCTACGGAGAAATCGTGGCCGAAATCAACCGCCTTGCCGAGAATCTTAGAGCGCAGCGTCTTGGGACGATGGAGGCCACGGCCCTCTTGAGAAAAGTGATGGCCGAGATCGATGCGGCCGTCCTCACCTTCGACGTCTCCAAAAGACTCCGCCTCGTCAACCGAGCGGGCGAACGGCTGCTGGACAGGCCGGCCGAGCAGATTATCGGGCTCACCGCGTCCGACTTGGGCCTGGACGACTGCCTCGAAGGCGAAGCCCACCGCACCCTGGAGAAGGCCTTCCCCAAAGCGTCCGGCCGGTGGGGCCTCAGCCGGAACGTATTCCGGGAGGAGGGTCGGCCACACCAGCTCCTGGTCCTGTCGAACCTCAGCGCGGCTCTTAGAGAAGAGGAGCGCGCGGCCTGGCAGCGACTCCTGCGGGTGCTCGGCCACGAACTCAACAACTCCCTGGCCCCCATCCGGTCCATCGCCGACAATCTGCAGCGGCAGATGGCGGAGCCCGATCCAGGCAACGACTGGCGGGAAGACGCGACCGAAGGTATCCGCGTCATCGCCTCCCGTGCCGAGGCCCTCAGCCGGTTCATGGAGGCCTACTCGCGGCTCGCACGCCTGCCCAAGCCCTCCTTTTCGTCGGTGGAAGTCGAACCGCTCGTGGCCCGGGCGGCATCGCTCGAACCGAGAATCCCCGTGGAAGTCGCTCCCGGGCCACCTCTCAGAATCCGGGCCGACGAGGGGCAGATCGAGCAGGTGCTCATCAACCTCTTGAAGAATGCAGCCGATGCCGCCAGCGAAACGGGGGGGGCGGTTCGCATCGGCTGGCGAAATGGGGCGAAGAACGTGGAGATAACCGTTGAAGACAGCGGCACGGGGCTTTCCGGGACAGACAATCTCTTCGTGCCCTTCTTCACCACGAAGTCGGGCGGATCGGGAATCGGTCTCGCCCTCAGCAGGCAGATCGCCGAAGCCCACGACGGGACGCTGACCTTGGAGAACCGAACGGACGCTTGTGGATGCATCGCGCGTCTGGTCTTGCCCCTGGCGCCGGGCGACCATGTGATCGAGTGATCCAGTCTCGGGCCATCTTTCGAAGGCCCATCTCCCGCCGTAGTCAAATCCGAAATCCCACATCCCGATTCCCAAATCGACTTTCGTCCCGGAATCGAACACCGGGCCGTAACGTTTCCGGACACTCACCAGAACCGATCGTTCGCACCTCTGCCACAAGATCTTGAACTGTAAAGACTTGTAAGCGCGAACGCTTCTGGCATAACTCATGCTATGGACTCGTGGATCGCACGCCAAGGTGGAGTGCGACAGCGGAGAGAGGCCATGGACGTTGCACGCGTGGGGATCAGGGCCACCAAAGTGAGGCGGCGGGCGTGGACCGCCGCCGGGGGAATTATAGCCGTTATCCTGGTCACGGCGTTTCTCATGAGCCTGAAGCCCGCCGAGCCCTCCGTCGACCGGCGTTCCCTCTGGATCGGAACGGTCAAGAGGGGAACGCTCGACTGTAGCGTGAAAGGACCGGGGACGCTCCTGCCGAAAGACATTCGATGGATTCCTGCGGCCAGCGACGGGCCCGTGGAGCGCATCCTGGTCCAACCCGGTGCGGCGGTATCCAAGGACACGGTCCTTTTGACGTTGAGCAATTCGGAAATGGTCCAGGAAGCGAGCACGGCCGAGTGGCAATACCGCCGGGAAAAGGCCCAACTCGAAGACCTGCGGGCCCGGCTCCAGAGCCAGGAAATGGATGTCCGTTCGGCCTCGGCAAAGGCTGTCGCCGATTGCGAGGAGGCCCGGCTGACCGCTGAGGCCGACGAGGCGCTGGCCAAGGACGGTCTCGTGGCCAGCCTCTCGCTGAAGATTGCCGAAGCACGAAGGAAGGAGGCTGAGGCCCGGAAAGCCTTCGAGGAGAAGCGCCTGGCTCTGTTCAAGGAATCCATCAGGGCCCAATTGGCGGCTGAGGAGGCGAAGGTCGCCCAGGCGAAGGACAACGCGGCAATGAGGAAGAAACAGGTGGAGGGGCTCAAAGTGCGGGCCGGCATCGCCGGCGTCCTCCAAGAGCTTCCCGTAGAAATCGGCCAGCGCGTATCGATCGGATCGATTCTCGCCAAGGTCGCCCGGCCCGATCTCCTCAAAGCGCAGATACAGATCGCAGAAACACAGGCGGGCGACATCCGGCCCGGGCAGCGCGCGGTCGTCGACACGCATAATGCACGCGTGCCGGGACACGTCGTGCGCGTCAGCCCGGCGGTCCATGACGGCACGGTATCCGTGGAGGTGGCCCTGGACGGTCCGCCGCCCAAAGGGGCCCGTCCGGACCAGAACGTGGAAGGGACGATCGAACTGGCCCACCTTGACGACGTAGTAACCCTCGGCAGGCCAGCCCTAAGCGGGGACGGCGGCACCCTCAGCCTCTTCAGACTCGTGGACGGCGGCAAGAATGCGGTGAGGACCGTGGTCAAAATCGGACGGACCTCTGTAGACGCCGTTCAAGTCCTCGCCGGACTGAAGCCTGGCGACAAGGTGATCCTCTCGGATATGTCCCAGTATGATGCCGTTAACCGGGTAAGAATCGAATGAGCGCGCGGGAACAGGAGCACGGTGACTTGTTGGCAGGAGGCAAACCATGACGGGCAATGGGGAGACGCTTATCCGGCTGGAAGGCGTGGACAAGGTCTTCGTGACCGACGAAGTCGAAACGCACGCCTTGTCGGGCGTGAACCTGGAAGTGAAAGAGGGCGAATTCCTTGCGGTGGCGGGCCCATCCGGTTGTGGAAAATCCACGCTGCTGTCCATCATGGGCCTTTTGGATTCCCCAACGAAAGGCAGTTACCACCTCAAGAGCCGGGCTGTGTCAACACTCACGCCTCGTGAACGGGCACGGGTCCGAAACCGGGAGATAGGCTTCATCTTCCAGGCCTTCAATCTCATCGGCGACCTGACGGTCTATGAAAACGTGGAACTCCCGCTGACCTATGGTAACGTTCCGGCTGCGGAGCGCAAGCACCAAGTGACCGAAGCGCTTGACAGGGTTGGCATGGGCCACCGACGCGCCCATTTCCCCGCCCAGCTCTCGGGCGGCCAGCAGCAGCGGGTGGCCGTGGCCCGGGCGCTCGTGGGCGAGCCCGCCATCCTCCTGGCCGACGAACCGACGGGCAACCTCGATTCCCAGAACGGCGAGAAGGCCATGGAACTCCTGGCGGACCTGCACCAGGGAGGCGCCACCCTGTGCCTGGTCACGCACGATCCCCGCTACGCCCGCTACGCCGAGCGGACCGTGCACCTCTTCGACGGGGTGATCGTCGATGAAAGCTGAGTCGAGCCTACCCCGAAACCATTTAGAGGCGCCCCTATCCTCGACGGCATATGACATTCGCTATGGCCTTCGCATGCTCTGGAAGCGACCGTGGCTGACGCTCGCGGCGTTAACCTGTCTGGCCGTCGGCATCGCGGCGTGCACGACCATGTTCAGCTTTCTGGACGCCGCCCTTCTGCGCGCACTGCCCTATCCGGACACCTCCGCCCTGTACACCGTTTGGGGCTGCAATCCGGCAAAGGGATTGACGCGGTCACCCGTATCCCGCGCCGACCTCGAAGACTGGCGGCGCCAGGCTTCGTGCTTCGAAGGTCTGGTTGGTCTTGGGGACGGGGCGTTCACCCTGACCGGAGACGGACCGCCGAAAGAGGTCACCGCCGATTTCACCTCCCCGGGCCTCTTTCCGCTGTTGCGGATCAAGCCACTTCTGGGCCGCTGGCTCCTGCCGTCGGACGACTCGCCGGGACGAAACCACGTGGTCCTTCTTTCCTACGCACTCTGGCAGAACCGTTACGGTGCCGATCCGGCGATGGTGGGACGGAGCGTGACCCTGAACGGAGAGCCCTTTAAGGTGGTGGGGGTCCTGCCCGAGGATTTTCATGGGTTCTTGGGGGCGGAACCGGAAATCTGGGCACCGCTCTCCCTGCGGTACGCGCACATGCGAAGTGTGCGCGATTTCAGGGATCTCTGGTGCGTGGCGCGGCTAAAGCCCGGCGTCTCACCGGAGCGGGCCCGCGGGGAAATGGCGACCATCGCCGGGCGCCTCGCGCGGCAGTACCCTGCGTCGGACGCCGGGTGGAGCGTCCTGCTGGTACCCGTCCACGACCTTCTGGGAGGCGGCTTCGCTCGCACAGCCTGGCTGCTCTTCGCCGCCGCCGTCCTGGTTCTGCTTCTGGCGTGCGCCAACGTGGCCAGCCTGCTGCTGGCGCGATCCACCGAGCGGCGGATGGAGTTCGCCGTGCGAATGGCCCTCGGCGCGAGCCGTGGCCGGCTTGTCCGTCAGCTCCTGGTCGAGAGCGCCGTTCTTTCGTTTTGCGGCACCGCCGCAGGCGTTCTCCTGGCCGCATGGGCCATAGCCGGCCTCAACGCCTTTGCCCACATCTGGTACCTCAGCATCAGCCTGAACGGTACGGTCGTCCTCTTCTCCGTGGGGGCCGCCCTGGGATCGAGCCTTGTTTTCGGGGCGTTCCCTGCGTGGCGGGCGGCGCGCACGGATCTCGCCATGCCGATCAAGGAGGCCTCGGGAGTGCTGGCCGGCGATCGCCGGGCGGGGAGAATCCGGCGCACGCTCGTGGCCGTTCAGGTGGCCTTCGCGCTGGCTCTCATGCTGGGGGCGGGATTACTCGTTCGAAGTTTCCTGGAGCTGACCTCAGGCCCCAAAGGCTTCGAACCCCGGGGTGTGCTCACCTTCCGGCTGACGCGCAGCCGATCCGACCTGCAAGTCTTCTGGCCCCGGCTTCTGGCGAAGTTGCGCGCATTGCCCGGCGTCTCTTCCGCATCGGCCGCATGGGCCATCCCCTACAACGGCGGCGTGGGATTCGGGTCTTTCGCCGTGTCCTCATCGTCCGCACCGCCTCCAGACTCAGGCGGTTTGTCGTCGGTCCCGCGAGTCATCGCCGCATCGGACTACTTCCACACTATGGGCATTCCGATTCTGGCGGGTCGAGGCTTAGGCGGGAGCGACGACACCGGAAGCGAGCCGGTGGCCGTAGTGAGCCGGGCGTTGGCCCGGCGTCTCTGGCCGGACGGCCGGTCCCTCGGCAAGACGATCTGGATTCATTACCTGAAAGGAGCGCCTGAGGTCCTTACGGTCGTTGGTGTGGCGGAGGATGTACAAATGTCTCCGTGGGAGGGTTCGTCGCCTTTAGCCGTCTATGTACCGCTGTCGCAGCAAGGGATAGGATCTCTCTTCTTTGTTGTTAGAACGGCGGGCGACCCGATGGCGCTGGTTCCCTCCGTGAAGTCGGCCGTCTGGAGTCTGGACGAGAACCAGCCATTTGAAGGCTCCTTCCTATCCATGGAGCAGCGTCTCTTCCGGTCGGTCAGGTGGGAATGGTTCAACGCCATCTTTCTTGCCATATCCGCCGCCGCGGGACTCCTGCTTGCCTGCCTCGGCGCGGCCGGCGTGACGGCCGAATCGGTGGTTGCCAGGCGCCACGAAATCGCCATCCGGATGGCTCTCGGAGCCTCGGGCCGACAGGTTCTATGGTTCCTGGTGTGGACCGGCATGAAGCCGGTTCTGGCCGGAGTGATCAGCGGCCTGGCGCTGACACTGGCATTGTCCAGAGTATTCAGCGCTGCCGTGTACGGGAGCCGCCCCATCGATCCCCTGACGTTCGCCGGCGCTACCGCGTTGCTCACGCTGGCTTCCTTTGTCGCGTGCTGGCTGCCCGCACGGCGGGTCGTGGGCACGAGCCCGGCTTCCGCTTTGCACCAAAAGTGATATCGGGGCTTACAAGAGGCTGATCGGCAGGTTAGCTCAGGCGCGTTTCCAGCGGACGCCCTGGGGGGTATCTTCGAGGAGAATGCCGCGGGCCTTGAGGTCGTCGCGGATGCGATCGGCCTCGGCGAAGTCGCGGGCCTTGCGGGCGGCCTGGCGCTGTTCGATGAGGGTTTCGATTTCGGCGTCCAGCAGGACCTCGCTGGCGGTGGGGATGCCGAAAACGGCTTCGAAGTCGCCGAGGAAGGCGGCCGCTTCGGACTTTGCCTCACCCGACCAGTCACCCTTATCCATGGCCGTGTTGGCGGCGCGGACGGCATCGAACACGGACGAGAGCGCCACCGATGAGTTCAGGTCGTCCTCGAGGGCGGCCTTGAAGGCGGCACGATGGGCGCGGATCTCTCCGGCGACTTCGCTTCCACCTCCGGCTGTTGCCGGTTGGCCGTCCAGGCGTGTCCGGAAGTCGCGGATCCGGCCGAGGGCCGCCTTGGCCGCGTCGAGGCCGTCGAAGGTGAAGTTGAGCTGCTTGCGGTAGGACACGGAGAGCAGGAGGTAGCGCACCGACATGGGGTCCACCCCCCTGTCCAGGATGTCCCTCAGCGTGTAGAAGTTGCCCTTGGATTTGGACATCTTCTCGCCTTCCACCATGAGGTGTTCGGCGTGCAGCCAGAGGCGGACGGGCGCCTTGCCGGTGGCGCCGCGGCTCTGGGCGATCTCGTTCTCGTGGTGGGGGAAGACCAGGTCGATGCCGCCGGAGTGGATGTCGAAGACGTCGCCGAGGTACTTGCGGCTCATGGCCGAGCACTCCAGGTGCCAGCCGGGGCGTCCGGGGCCCCAGGGGCTGTCCCACGACGGTTCGCCGGGTTTGGCCGCCTTCCACAGGACGAAATCCCGCGCCGCCTCCTTGTCGTACTGGTCGCTGTCCACGCGCGCCCCGTCCCGGTTGCCCGACAGGTCGACGTGGCAGAGGGAGCCGTACTCGGGCAGGCTGGCGATGCGGAAGTAGACCGATCCCTGGCTGACGTAGGTGTGCCCGTTTGTCTCGATGGCCCGGATCATGTCGAGCATGTCCCCGATGTGTTCGGTGGCCCGGGGGTAGACGTCCGCCGGCAGGCAGTTGAGCGCGGCCATGTCTTCGAAAAAGCACTCGGCGTAGCGGTCCGTCAGGTCCCTGAGGCTGACGCCTTCGTCGCTGGCCCGCTTGATGGTCTTGTCGTCGATGTCGGTCAGGTTCTTGACGTGCAGGACCTCGTAGCCCTCCCAGAGGAGGAAGCGCTTGAGGAGGTCCTCGAAGAGGAAGGTCCGGAAGTTGCCGATGTGCGCCACGTCGTAGACCGTCGGTCCGCACGTGTAGAGCCGGACGCGCTTTTCCTCGATGGGCTCGAAGGGCTCCGGTTCGTGGGACAGGGAGTTGGTGAAGCGGATCACGGATCACCCCCGAAGGTGCGCCCGACGAGCGGCGCGATGGCGGCCAGATCCCGGGCCAGGACGGGCAGGTCCTCGATGCGCAGGGCCTGGGGGCCGTCCGACAGAGCCCTTTCCGGTGCGGGGTGGACCTCCACCATGATGCCGTCGGCGCCCACCGCCGCCGCCGCTCGCGCCATGGGAAGGACGAGCGAGCGCGTGCCCGTGGCGTGCGAGGGGTCCACGACCACCGGCAGGTGCGTCATCTCCTTGAGGAGGCACACGGACGCCAGATCGAGGTTGTTCCTCAGGGAGGGATCGAAGGAGCGGATGCCCCGCTCGCACAGGACCACCTGGTCGTTGCCGCCCATGAGGATGTACTCGGCGGCCAGGAGGAACTCCTCGCGCGTGGAGGCGAGCCCCCGCTTGAGCATGACCGGCTTGGGCTGCTTGCCCAGCGCCTTGAGGAGGGGGAAGTTCTGCATGTTCCGGCTGCCCACCTGGAGGATGTCCGCGTAGCCGGCCACCAGGTCCAGGTCCTCGCGGTCCAGCACCTCGCTCATCATGAGCAGGCCGTGACGGTCGGCCGCCTCCCGGTGGAGCCGGAGGCCCTCTTCGCCCAGCCCCTGGAACGAGTAAGGGCTGGTCCGGGGCTTGAAGGACCCGCCGCGGAGCACCGTCCCGCCGGCCGCCTTCACGGCGGCGGCGCAGGCCTCCATCTGGTCCGCGTCCTCCACCGCACAGGGGCCCGCGAAGAGGACGAAGCGCGAAGCCCCGACGGCTACCCCGCCCGATTCGACGACCGTGTCGCCGGACCGGAAGTCCCGCGAGGCCAGGAGGTAACTGCGGGTGATGGGCACCACCGTGCGCACGCCGGGCAGGTCCGCGAGCCCCGAAACCACGCCCGCCTCGACGTTTTCGGTGGTCACCATGACGTCGTAGCGCTCGCCCCGCTCCCTCCGGGCGCCCAGGTGGTGCTCCGCGAGGAAGGCTTCGAGTGCCGACGACTGATCCTGGGTGATGGACTCTTCCAGAACGATGACCACGGTGCCTCCGTCAAATTTTTGATTTTAATGGTTCCGCCCAGCATTTGGCAACAGCCCGGACGGCGGGTTATTTCGCCCCGCCCCCCGGGCCAGGGTTGGGCGACGAGCAGCGCATGAGGAGAAATCGGTGCCTGTCCGCCTCTGAAGGCCATCCACCCGAACCGTTATACAAGCTCCAGAATCTTTCCTCCCGTCCTCCCACCCTTCCTGTTCATCTTCATCCCCGCTTCGAAGGCCTCCTATCTGCCGTATTCAAATCCCAAATCCCAATTCCCAATTCCATCCCCCCTATCCCGTTCAGACTCAGGGGGCTAGCGCCGCAGCGCCGGTTGACAAGCCCCCGCCCCCTCATTAGACTCCAGACTGGAGGTCACCCGCGTGATAGTGAGTTGCCCGTCGTGCCAAAAAAAGTTCAGGCTCGAGGAGAAGCACTTCCGAAATTCGGACCGGTTCCGGTTCGCCTGTTCCCAGTGCGGGACGAGCATCGAGGCCGTAAAGGACGGCACCCAGGGCGGTGAAAAGGCGGCACCTTCCACGCAGACGATCAAGCGTGTCGAGGGGACGTGGACCGACAGCCAGGTGCCCGAGTCGGAGCGTCTGGCCATGCCTCCAGGCAAGAGGGTGTCCCTTGCCATCCTGCAGGGCAGCGACGCGGGGCGCATATTCCCCATCGAGAAGCCCGTCTTCACCATCGGACGCCTCGAGGCGGATGCCACGCTCGACGACAGCGAGGTCTCGCGCCATCACGCCCAGGTCGAGTTGAAAGGCGAAGTGATCCTGCTTAGGGATCTCAAGAGCACGAACGGGACCTACGTGAACGAACAGCGCATCACCGAGGTCCCCATCGAGCACCAGAGCGAATTCAGGGTCGGATCGACCACGCTCATGCTCATCGTAACGGACGCGCACCAGTAGACCCATGCATGAATCTGTTCTCGTGGCCATGTCGGGGGGGGTGGACTCCTCCGTAGCGGCCCTCCTTCTTATCGAGCGGGGATACCGCGTGGTCGGCGTCACGCTGAGACTCTACGACTCGTGCGGTAACCCGGCCGCCCGGAGCTGCTGCGGCCTGGAAGACACCTACGACGCCCGAAGCGTGGCGCAGAGACTGGGCATCGAACACCGGCTCCTGGAGCACCAGGCGGCCTTCGAGCGCCTCGTGATCCAGCCCTTCGTCAGGGACTACGCCGAGGGCCGGACGCCCAATCCCTGCATCCTGTGCAACGAGAAAGTGAAATTCGGTACGCTCTGGGAGTACGCCAGGGCCAACGGGTTCGACGCCGTCGCCACGGGTCACCATGCGCGCCTGACGCCGAATAACGGGCGGGTGGACCTCACCCGCGGAGAGGACCGGTCCAAGGACCAGTCCTACGTCCTGTTTCCGCTGACGCTGGAGCAGCGCCGCATGACGCGGCTCCCGGTGGGCGAGTGGTCCAAGGACGAGGTGCGCAGAAAGGCCAGGGCCATCGGCCTGCCCACGGCGGACAAGAGGGAGAGCCAGGACATCTGCTTCGTCGCCGGCGGACGGTACGCCGACTACGTGGAGGAGCACATGGGCGAGCGCCGGCCGGGGTTCATCCGGGACCTCGACGGCCGCGTCCTGGGCACACACGACGGGATCCACCGGTTCACGGTCGGACAGCGACACGGGCTGGGCATCCCGGCGGCCCACCCCCTCTACGTGCTTGCAATCGACGCCGGTTCGGGCGATATTACGGTCGGCCCGAAGGGCGCACTCGGCACCGGCCGGTTCCTGGTGAGGGACTGGCACTGGCACAGGGCGCCGGGCGAGAGGCCGGACGAGGCCCTCGTCCAGGTCCGCTACCACCAGGCCCCGCGCAGAGCCCGGCTCGAGGAGCGCGGGACCGGCGTGGTGGTAGAATGGTTGGACGGCCCCGCGGGCGTCACCCCGGGGCAGGCCGCCGTCGCCTACGCGGGCGACGTCGTCGTGGGCGGTGGCTGGATCGTCGGGAGAACACCATGATCTGGAGTCACCTCACACTGCTGTTCTACGTGGCCGCCATGGCCTTCGCGCTGATCTACGGCGGCTTCCAGAAGAAGTTGATCTTCAACTGCACCCTGGCCTTCGCGTGGGTGGGCTTTCTCGTGCAGACGGCCCAGGAAGGGTACATCTGGGTCCACCGGGGCGTGCCCCCGGCCACGAACTTCCACGAACTCTTCCAGGTCACGGCGTGGGCGGTGCTGGCCATTTACCTCATCGGGCTGTACCCGCTGAGCCGCAGCAGGATCCTCACCTTCTTCCTCATGCCCCAGGTCACCCTCTGCTTTCTGCTGGGGTTCCTGGCGCCGGACAAGGCCGTCGAGACCAAGGACTTCTTCTACACGGCGTGGTTCCCGGTCCACATCTTCCTGCTGGTCTTCGGCATCGCCTTCTTGTTCATCTCATTTCTCTACGCGTCCATATTCATCATGCAGGACCACAGCCTGAGGCACCGGCACGCCCCGTCCTCCCTTCCGATCCCCTCCCTGGAGGAGGCCCAGCGCTGGTCGACGCGGCTCCTGCTGACCGGGTTTCCCCTCTTCACGCTGGGGATACTCAGCTCCATCATGTACGGGATCCTCTACGGCCACAGGACGGACTGGAAACCCGGCCTGCTGGAGGCGGCGAGCCTCGTCGCGTGGATCGTTCTCGGCCTGGCAATCTACGGGTGGAAGTCCGCCAAGGTCCACCCGCGCAAGCGGTCATGGCTGGTCGTCGCCGGAGCCGCCTTCTCGGCGCTGATCATTTTGGGGATTATCTGGCATTGAGCGAACTGGTACTCGTCGGACTCAACCACAAGCGGGCACCCGTAGAGGTGCGAGAGTGCATGGCCTTCGCGGACGAGGAGAAGGTGCCTTTCCTTGAGGACCTCAGGGAGGCGGGTCTCGTCAACGGGGCCGTCCTCCTCTCGACCTGCAACCGCGTTGAACTGTACGCGGACCTCAGGGAATCCAGGGAGCCCGGGGACCTCGTGCAGGCCATCAAGGCCTCCAGGCACGCCCCCGCCAACGTGGCCGACGACGTATTCTACGTTGAGGCCGACAAGGACGCCGTGGTCCACCTCTTCCGGGTGGCCTCCGGCCTCGACTCCATGATTCTCGGGGAACCGCAGATCCTCGGACAGGTCAAGGATGCCTACTTCCTCGCCCGCGACGGAGACACGGTCACCACGCCCCTCAACCTCCTGTTCCAGAAAGCCTTCCACGTCGCCAAGCAGGTCCGCACCCAGACCGGCATCGGCCAGCGCCCGGTGACCGTCTCCTACGCGGCCTTCAACCTGGCCAGGGGCATCTTCGCGGACCTGTCCACCAAGCGGATACTCATACTGGGGGCAGGCGAGATGAGCCGCATCCTGGCCACCCACTTCGTGGACCACGGCGTGAAGAGCATCCGCGTGGCCAACCGTACCTACGAGCGGGGGGTGGAGTTCGCCCGGCAGTTTAACGCGGAAGTCGTGCCGTGGGAGGACTTCCCGAAAGCCCTCATACAGAGCGACATCGTCATCTCGTCCACCGGAGCGCCCCGCCCCATCATCCTGCGTCCCATGATGGAGACGGTCATGAAGATACGGCGGTGGTCGAGCATCTTCCTCATCGACATCGCCGTGCCCAGGGACGTGGAGCCATCCACGGGCAAGCTGGACAGCGTCTATCTCTACAACATCGACGACCTCCAGGAGGTGGCCGACGAGGGGCTGTCCGAGCGGCAGTCCCGCGCCGCCGAGGCCGAAGCCATGATCGCCTCCGAACTGGACCTCTACGCCCGGTTCCTCGAGCACCAGCACCTGAGCGACATCATCGGGGGCGTCATGGAGTGGGTGGCAGAGATACAGAAGGCGGAGGTCGATGAAGCGCTGCGCAAGATGGGGGATATCACGCCCAAGCAGGAGGAGATTCTCAGGAACTCGGTCAGGCGCGTGGTGCACAAGGTTCTCCACGCGCCCATCACGCAGGTGAAGCGGCTCGTCGTGGAGCAGGA
>JBJKRE010000096.1:0-3729 GCA_046704825.1 Acidobacteriota bacterium | reverse complement strand
CTGACCATCGATGCGGCCGAGTGCGTGGCCCTGTCTGGCCCGTCGGGCGGCGGCAAGACCATGATGCTTCGCGCCGTGGCGGATCTGGACCCCCACGGGGGCGACGTGCTTCTGGACGGTTCGGCGGCCTCCTCCATGCCCGCCCCGGTCTGGCGCTCGAAGGTCGGGTTTCTGCCCGCGGACAGCCCGTGGTGGCACGACCGGGTGGGCGACCACTTCCCGGAGGTCGACCCGTCGTTGCTGGGCGCCCTGGGTTTCGGCGATGACGTCCTGGATTGGACGGTCACCCGCCTCTCCAGCGGGGAGCGGCAGCGGCTGGCACTCCTGCGGCTCATGGCCCGCCGTCCGGCGGCCCTTCTGCTGGACGAGCCCACCGCCAACCTGGACCCTGAAAACGGAGACAGGGTGGAACACCTCGTGGCAAGTTACCGGGAAAAGCACGCCGCGCCCGTCCTGTGGGTCAGCCACAACGCCGATCAGGCAAAGCGAGTCGCCCTCCGCCGCCTTGTGATGAAGGACGGCGTCCTCCGGGAGGTGTCTTCTTGACCCAGGCCGTTTCTCTGACACCCCTCGACCTGTCAGCGGCCGCCGTACTCGTCATCGGCCTCGGACTCCTGGGCCTCGCGCTCAGGCTGAAGCTGACGCGGCAGATCTACGTCGCCGCCGCACGGACCACGGTCCAGCTCCTGCTCGTCGGCCTCGTCCTCAAGTGGCTCTTCGCGGCCACCAATCCCTGGTGGCTTCTGCTCATCGCGCTCGTGATGGTCCTTGCTGCGGCGAGGGAGGTCGTGAATCGCCAGGACCGCAGGTTCAAGGGCGCCTGGGGCTTCGGCATGGGCGCCTCGGCCATGTTCCTCTCCTCTTTCGCCGTGTGCATCTTCGCTCTGACCGTGGTCATCCGGAACCAGCCCTGGTACGATCCCCGCTACGCCATCCCTCTGCTCGGAATGCTCCTGGGCAACACCATGAACGGCATCGCCATCGGCCTGGACAGGCTCACGCAGGCCGCCTGGCAACAGCGAGCCACTCTGGAGGCCAGGCTTTCGCTCGGTGAGAGCTGGAGCGAGGCCGTCCGTCAGATACGGCGCGAGAGCATCCGCGGGGGCATGATCCCCATCATCAACGCCATGGCCGTGGCCGGCATCGTGAGCCTGCCCGGCATGATGACCGGTCAGTTCCTCGCCGGCAGCCCCCCCGTGGAAGCCGTCAAGTACCAGATCCTCATCATGTTCCTCATCGCCGCGGGCTCGGGCTTCGGCACCATGGCCGCCGTTTCCGCCGGCTCGCGCCGCCTCTTCGACGAGCGCGAACGCCTTCGCCTGGACCGACTCAAGTAGCGCGGCGGGGATTGGGCATTTGGAATTGGGATTTGAAGGACGGGGAACGGGAGCCGGGGAGAGAAAAGTGTCGAACCGCGGAGACGCGGAGGCGGGGAGAAGACTGCTTGATTTAACAATGAGACGGTGAGGCGGTGAGAAGGATGGATGAGGAGCAGGGGCGCATTGGGGCTTGTCTTGATGCCTCCGCGCTGATCGCGCCTACACTTATTCACTTTTGACTTATTCACCACACTGCCGGGCGCACGGGCTAAAGCCGAAGGGACAAGAATCAAGGCGGAAGTCGGAAGGCGGAAGTGAATGCGGAGGACATTCATCGCCCAAGGGCCAAGGGCGAAGGGCTAAAGGCGGGGGCGCAGAGGAACATGGGGGCTTGGGAGCTTGAATGGAAGCCTTCGAAGGATCGCGACCTTAAGGTCGCTCGTACAGAGGATCCGGGCGGCTCGGGAGACCTTTCGGATGCTGGTCTATGGGGGGCTACGGCGGTCCGCGGTCGGCGGTCCGGAGCCTGCCGCCGGGTTTTCGAAGGTCTGCCCGTGACTTTTCACTCGATCACTTGATCACTGGATCACTCGGTCACTCGATCACTCCACCACAGATCTGCAGGAATACGTGAGCCATCCATTCCGTTCTTACGGATGGAAACCGGAAACCTGGAGCGAATCCCGGCAGCGCCATGGGATGGGCTCTTGGATCTGCACACTTCCCGATCCGCCACCCCAGGCGAGCAACATTCGGCACGCCAGATCGGAAAGAAGCGGGGAACGGGAAACGATCAGAAGAGGAGAAAGCCGATGACGTCACTCGCCAAGGGCGATTTCGAAACCTTCCGCCGCAAGGTGGACGACGTGATTCACGGGCACGAGGTGGTCACCAGCAACCCTTACACGGCCTGGCTCGAGAAGGGCGACGTGAGCACGGACGACGTGCGACGGTTCGCCGTTCAGTTCTCCGTCTTCTCAAACCAGTTCCTCGTCGCCCAGCTCAAGAAGATGATCAACGCCGAGTCCCTGGAGTCCATGCGCGAGTCCAAGGAGATACTCGCCAACGAGATCGGCGTCATGTTCAGGAACAACACGGCCGCGCCGTCCAAGCGCCAGCTCACCGACGAAGAGAAGGACCGCCTGGGAGACCCCGACCTCGTGGGCACCGAGGGCTCCGTCGAGGGGGGCACCTTCCACTTCCGGGCCGGCCACTTCGAATGGCTGCTGAACTTCGGCAAGCCCCTCGGTCTGACCTTCGCCGACATGGGCAAGCGAAAGCACGGATGGCCGTCCACGCTCCACTTCTGCGACGAGCTGGAACGCCTCTACGGCGAGGGCCAGGGCCTCGTGAGCGTGGCCGCCTCCTACGCCGTTGAGAACTGGGCCGCCGCCGGTTTCTGGAAGCAGCTCATCGCCGGCCTGTCCATCTACAAGAAGCAGCAGTGCCCCGACCTGCCGCTGGCCTTCTTCACCTGGCACGACCGCATCGAGGACAACCACGCGGCTCACACCCTGGACGAACTCAGGGAAGCCTACGACCGCACCGACTTCGATGAGGCCGTCTTCCTCAAGAGCGCCGACGAGATGCTCGACGGCGTCAAGGCCTTCTGGTGGGGCCTCGACGAGGAGCGTTTGAACCGCCACAAGGCGGCTTAGGGAAGTGACCGAGTGATCCAGTGATCGAGTGATCCAGGGGCCTGACCGTGCAACTGCAGGGCTAAGACCATTTGGGATTTTGATAAGCGGACTAGGGCGAGCCGTCGAAGAGCACGCCCGCCGCGCTTGCTGACCCTTACTTCAAGTCCTTTCTGTTTTCCTTGGTCATTTCCTATTCAAAGGACCGCCGCCGGCTTTGCCATCCTTCCCCATGAAGGCTTCGCAGAAGCCATGTAAAATCCGGCCTTTGGCCGGATTTTGGTGATATAGTAAAGAGCTATGGGAGTTGCCGGGATGGCTGAAGGACAAGCAAAGGCGGCACCGGCCAGGGTGCCCCTTGTGGGGCTGGACGCGGAGGGCATCGCGGGCCTGTGCGAGGGCCTCGGCCTCAAGCCCTACCAGGTCCGGGAGATCTACGGGTGGATCTACGCGCGCCGCAGGCCCCATCCCGAAGTGTGGACGAACCTGCCCAAGGCCGCCCGGGCGGCCCTCGCCGAGCGCTGCGAACCCGGTCTCCCCACCGTCGCGGGTGACCAGGTCTCCTCAGACGGCACGCGGAAATTTCTCCTTCGGCTCGCGGACGGCCAGAACATCGAGGCGGTGTACATTCCCGACGGAACGCGGCGCACGGTCTGCGTCTCGTCACAGGTGGGCTGCGCCGTGGGCTGCGAGTTCTGTCTGACGGCGAAGCTGGGGTTGAAGCGCAACCTCACGCCGGGCGAGATCCTCGGGCAGTTCTTCGTCCTCGAGGC
>JBJKRE010000095.1:0-4287 GCA_046704825.1 Acidobacteriota bacterium | reverse complement strand
ACCACCGCGTCTTTTCACATTCTAAAAGGCGTACTCCTGTACGTTTTCGTTTATGCGCCCGGTTGCCGCCCGGGCCGGGGGACGGCCGCGGCCGTCCACCACGACCAGCGCCCAGAGCGGGCTGGCGTGCCGTTCGAGGATGGCCTTCCACTCACCGCTCGGAGCTGCGGCGACGGACTCGGCCGTGGTTCGCGCCGCGTCGGCACCCGATTGAAGGGCGAACCGGTCCAGCTCGGTCGTGAAGCGCGAGTAAATCATGACGCCGAAGCCCATGAACACCACAACGGCGAAACTCGTGATGGAGACGCCTATCTTGAACCTGAACCCCAGGCGCTGCGAGGACACGTCCGGAAGGTGCTCCAGCTTCGCCGTGACCTCTTCGATGAGCGGGGCCGTCTGCTTCTTGAGGAGGAAATAGGAGAACGCCAGCGAGACGCTGGCCGCGATGAGGCCCGTGAAGAGGATGCCCGCAAAGGCGATCCAGGACCGCTGGATCCAGAAGTAGGTGATCAGGGACAGCAGGGTCGCCGCGATGGCCCAGGCCACGGCGGCCATCAACTGGGCTCTGGGCACGTGGCCGGCGAAGGCCTCGTAATATCCGGCCAGCTCGGCCTGACTGAACCGCTTGCCCGCACGCTTCTGCCGCTTGTAGGCGATGATGGGCGGCATGAGGCGGGTCCGGGCGTACCAGGTGACCAGGATCCGGTCGATGACCAGAAGGGCGGCCGCGGCCAGGATGTACTTTGTCCAGTACTGCCCCGTGTTGGGAATGACGGTCAGAAAATAGAGAAAGGCGATGAGCAGAGCGAAGAGGATGGGAACCAGATCATACAGGAATTTCTTGTACTTGAATTTGATCCAGGTCATCGTCCCTCCCGCCAGAGCAAGTTCGCTTCCACGGCTCGCCCTCCATTGTAGAGGGCGCCCCGTCCGGCGCGCAACCCGCGAGGTCCGCCCCGCGGTACCCGGGGGACCGGGCAGGGGGAACAGGGGTCACGCGTGGCCCGCCTCTTCCACGGTGCCGCCGGACGCCGGGCCACGACGGCACATCCCGGCGGGCGCGCTAGTCTCTCTCCTTGTCGAACAGCCGCCTCTGCACGCCTCCGGACGCCGACCACTTCACGGGGTAATCACCGCCGAAGCAGGCGTGGCAGGCCGCGCCCGGAGATTTTTCCGCGGCGGCGTGCATGCCCTCGACGCTGAGGTAGCCGAGGCTGTCCGCACCTACGAAGGCCCGGATCGTTTCAAGGTCCATGTTGGCCGCGAGGAGTTCCGACCGCTCGGGCGTGTCGATACCGTACACGCAGGGTCCCACGATGGGGGGGCTGGAGAGCCGCAGGTGCACTTCGGCGGCGCCTGCGTCCCTGACGAGCCTGACGATCTTCCGGGAGGTCGTTCCCCTCACCAGCGAGTCGTCCACGAGGACCACGCGCCTGCCCTCCAGCAGGTGGGGCACCGGGTTGAGCTTGAGCCTGGCGGACAGGTCGCGGATGGACTGGCGCGGGGCGATGAACGTACGCCCCACGTAGTGGTTCCTGATGAGGGCCCAGACGAGCGGAATGCGGCTCTGCTCCGAAAAGCCGATGGCCGCACCCACGCCCGAATCCGGCACGGGCACCACCACGTCGGCCTCGGCCGGGTGCTCCTCGGCCAGGCGGCGGCCCATGGCGACCCTGACGGGGTACACGACCTTGCCGAAGAGGGTGGAATCGGGACGGGCGAAGTAGACGTACTCGAAGACGCAGGGCACCGGTTGCACGGGCTTGAAGGGGAAGAGGCGCCGTTCGCCGTCGCGCGAAAAGATGACCATCTCCCCCGGCTCGATCTCACGCACGAACCGGGCCTTGAGGAGGTCGAGCGCGCAGGTCTCCGAGGAGAGCACGGGACTGCCGTCCAGGTCGCCCAGCACCAGGGGCCTGAACCCCCAGGGGTCCCTCAGCCCGATGAGTGCGTCGCGCAGGAGGATCGTCAGCGTGAAGGCGCCCCTCAGGCGGCGCACGCTGTCCACCAGCGCGTCGATCGGGTCGCCGTCGGTAGAGCGGGCGAAGAGGTGGAGGATGACCTCCGAATCGGTGGTCGAGGCGAAGATGGCCCCCTTCTTTTCGAGGTCGCCCCTGAGGTCCGCCCCGTTGACCAGGTTTCCGTTGTGTGAGAGTGCCACCTCGCCGTGCTGGGTCCGGACGAGTATCGGCCCGGCGTTCCGGAGGTTCGAACTGCCCGCCGTGCTGTACCGGACGTGGCCGATGGCGCAGTCCCCCGGGAGTTCGGTGAAATCGCGGCCGCCGAAGACCTCGGACACGAGCCCCATGTCCTTGACGAGGTGGAGGTTCGTTCCGTCGTTCGAGGCTATACCGGCCGACTCCTGCCCCCTGTGCTGCAGACCGTAGAGGCCGTAGCCGGTGAGCTTGGCCGCCTCGGGGTGGTTGAAGATTCCGAACACGCCGCACATGGCTAACCCCCAGCCGCCGAAGGCGTTGTCTGCGACGTCGCGCTGGCCGGACCGGACGGTACGCCGGGCACGAATCCCGCGCGGGGATGCACGCCGGGTTCGCGCCCCTCCGATCCGTCAGATCAACCTGCTACGCCTGACAGACCGCCTTCCCAGGCCATTCTAATCTCGTCGATGGGCAGGTCGACCACCTGGTCGCCGTCGATCTGGGCCACCAAATCCCGGCCGCCCACTTCCCCGATCACGGTCATCGATACGCCCGCCTCCGCGGCAGCCTCTGACAAGGCGTCGACCTTGTCCTTCGAACAGGAGGCCACGACCCTTGATGCGTCTTCCCCGTAGAGGAGGGCCGAGAGCCTCAGGCCGCCCGAGGCAAGCGAGAGCTTTGCACCCACGTGGGCTCTGGGGCCCAGGCAGCACTCGGCCACGGCCACCAGGAGTCCGCCCTCGCTGCAGTCGTGCATGGAATCCACCAGGTCCTCCCGGGCCGCCCTGCCCATGAGGCCGTGGAGGGCCTTCTCGCGCTCGAGATCCAGCGGCGGCGGCGTTCCGGCCTCGATGCCGAAGAGGACCCAGAGGTACTGGGAGCCACCCAGGTGGCCGCGGTTCTCGCCCAGAAGGACGATGGCATCGCCCTCGTCGGCGAACCAGGGCGCCTTGCGGCGCGACACGTCCTCCAGGAGTCCCACCATGCCGATGGTGGGGGTCGGGTATACGCCGGTCCCGTTGGTCTCGTTGTAGAAGGACACGTTCCCGGAGACCACGGGGGTTTCGAGCGCGGCTGCGGCCTCGGACACGCCGTCCACCGCCCTGGAGAACTCCCACATGACCTCGGGCTTCTCGGGGTTGCCGAAGTTCAGGCAGTCCGTGATCGCCAGGGGTCTGGCACCCACACAGGCCACGTTCCGGGCCGCCTCGGCCACGGCCAGACGTCCGCCCTGGTACGGGTCGAGCCTGCAGTAGCGGGGGCTGACGTCCAGGCTCATGGCCACGGCCTTGTCGGTGCCCTTGATGCGGACCAGGGCCGCATCGGACCCTGACCCCAGCACCGTGTTGGTTCTCACGCTCTGGTCGTACTGGGTGTAGACCCACCGGCGCGAGCACAGGTCGGGGTGGCCGATCATGGCCAGAAGGGTTTCCTGAGGGTTCCGCTTCGGAATCCCGGACAGGTCCAGCGCCTCGGCGGCCCCGCGGTCCTCCGCCTCGGCGGCGGGACGGTCGTAGACGGGCGCCTGGTCGCTGACGGGGGCAACGGGAATGTCCACGACCTTGTCGCCCTGGAAGAAGATCTCCGCCCGTCCCGAGTCGGTCACCTCGCCTATGGCGACCGCGTCGAGCCCCCATTTCGCGAAGATCGCTATGACGTCGTTTTCACGCCCGCGCTTGGCGACGATGAGCATGCGCTCCTGGGATTCGGACAGGAGAATCTCGTAGGGCGTCATGCCCTTCTCGCGCATGGGCACGAGGTCCAGGTCGAGCCGGATGCCCGATCCCGCGCGCCCGGCCATTTCGAAGGACGAAGAGGTGAGCCCCGCGGCGCCCATGTCCTGGAGGCCCACGATGACGTCCTCTTCCATCAGGTCCAGGCAGGCCTCGATGAGCAGTTTCTCCGTGAAGGGGTCGCCCACCTGGACCGTGGGCCGCTTTTCTTCGGTCGCTTCCGAAAACTCGGCGCTCGCCATCGTTGCGCCGTGGATGCCGTCGCGGCCGGTCTTGGCGCCGACATAGTAGACGGGGTTGCCGGCGCCGCTGGCGACACCCTTGACGATGTCGTCGTGCCGGGCGATGCCCAGGCAGAAGACGTTGACCAGCGGATTGCCGGCATAGGTCGGCTCGAA
>JBJKRE010000094.1:0-13037 GCA_046704825.1 Acidobacteriota bacterium | reverse complement strand
AGCGCGCCAGGCCAAAATCCAGGATCTTGACGTGGCCGGACTTGGTAATGAACACGTTGCCGGGCTTCAGGTCCCTGTGAACGATCCCCTTTTCGTGGGCGGCGGCGAGTCCCTCGGCCACCCGCGTGCCGATGTCGACGGCCCTTAGGACCGGAAGGGGGCCGTCGAGCAGAAGTTCCCGCAGACTTTCGCCTTCAAGTAGTTCGGTCACCAAATACGGTGACCCTCCGTGCGTGCCGATGTCGTGAAGCACGAGGATGTTGGGGTGGTTCAGCGCCGCGACGGCCCGCGCCTCCTGCTCGAAGCGCCGGACCCGCTCCGGGTGGTCCGCAAACTCCGCGGGCAGGACCTTGACGGCAACGTTGCGCCCCAGCCGAGTGTCCCGCGCGCGGTACACCTCGCCCATCCCGCCAGAGCCTGCCAAGGACAGGATTTCATACGGTCCCAGGTGCGAACCCGACGACAGCGCCATCTGCGAGTCTTCCCCTCTCCTCGCGCACACGGTTACCCGGTCCGAATGTCCCCGTTGGTTGTAAGACCCTGTGAGTGTGTTCTGTCAGAAAGAATAGGTCGAGGGGCGCCCGATGTCAACGCCGGGCGGGGGGCCAGGACTCTTCGACGCAGAGGAACCGGGCGGCACGACGCCCGCACGGCGGGCAACCGTTCGGGCAGATGGGCCATTCCATGATCGTTGGATGGGGAACGCCTCAGTCCGTCTTCAGCTTCGCGGGATACGCGCGGGTGCCCGAACCCTCTATGACCCGGGCGCCTGCCACCTTCTGGTAAAAGGTGGAGGACGAGGCGTACCCGATGACGGCGTAGGCGTACCCCTGGGCCCGCATATCCCCCAGGGCGGCGAGGAGCAGTGCGGATCCGATCCCGCTGCCCCGCTGCGCCTCTGCCACGCCGGCCGGACCGTAGAACCCCCTGAAGGTGCAGTCGTAGCAGGAAAACCCCACGATCGCACCATCACGGACTGCGACGAAGCAGGACACGGGCCGGCGTGCGAAGGCGACACTGCACTCGTCGGCCCACCCCTGAATGAAGTTGTCGCGGACCCATGACAGGACGAGGGTCTTCTCGTAGGCCATGGGGCGCCTGATCGCCACGCCAGCGGACTCCATACGCTTCACGCGCGCAGCGGGATCGGGAAGGT
Source organism: Acidobacteriota bacterium (assembly GCA_046704825.1). Lineage (GTDB taxonomy): Bacteria > Acidobacteriota > UBA4820 > UBA4820 > DSQY01 > CAVRTJ01. Next base: position 11,881 of record JBJKRE010000094.1, on the reverse strand, counting down.
TGTACAGTCTGACGAGAAGGTCGGTCATGACCGGAACACCTCCATCCTGCGCTTCGCAGGCTGATCAAAGTGTATGACCGGCGTCCCCGGCGATCAAGCGTGCCTGCTTGAAATCCGGACGCAACAGCAGGTAGAGTATGATCAGCAATGTAGAGGGGGAGTGAGGAACCATGGCTGAAGACTACACCAACCGCCGGCGTTTCCCGAGAATTAGGTCCGAGAACGCGGTCTTCGTCAAGAAGCTGGGAGCCGAAAGCGAGGAAGGCTTCGCAAAGACTCGCAGCCTGGGGCCCGGGGGCTGCATGTTCGTCAACCCCGAACCCCTCGGTGTCGGTTCCATCGTAGAGATCCTCATCCACACCAGCACGCGCGTCATACAGGCCGTGGGAAGGGTGATCTACGAGAAGAAGAGCGGTGACTCCGCCTACGAGATCGGCGTCGAGTTCGGTTCCATACCCCTCGAAGACCAGAAGCTGCTCAACGCCCTCTTCGGCGAAGAAGGTACGGTGCTGTCCAACGGGTGACCGCCCGGCCGCGCCTACTCCAGGTAGGTGTAGCCGTCGAGACCGTCCTCAAGGAACTTCTTGATGCGCGCGGATTCCTTGATGGTGATCCGCTTCTCTTCGATGCTCTCTTCCACCGAATGCCGTATGGCGTTCATCACGTCCCGCTTCTGGTACTGCATGTAGCTCAGAACATCCCGGACCTTGTCGCCCTCGATGGTCTTGTCGATTCGGTACCGGTTCCGGCCCGTGATGTTGACGTGGACGGTGTTGGTGTCGCCGAAGAGGTTGTGGAGGTCGCCCAGGGCCTCCTGATAGGCGCCCACCAGGAACACCCCGAGATAGTAAGGCTGCTTCTCCCTGAACTCGTGCAGGTCGATGGTGTTCTTGACGTCGTGCAGGTCTATGAACTGGTCCACCTTGCCGTCGGAGTCGCACGTGATGTCCGCCAGGGTGGCCTTGCGGGAAGGCCGTTCGCGGAGCCGGTGGATAGGCACGATTGGGAAGAGCTGCTTGACGGCCCAGTGATCCGGCAGGCTCTGGAAGACCGAGAGGTTACCGTAGTAGGTATCCGAAATGAACCGGTCCAGGTTCTCGAGTTCGTCCGGCACGTAATCGAGCCCGTGGATGATCTTGGCGATGCGGTGGCACACCAGCCAGAACAGACGCTCCACGAGCGCCCGGTGGGGAAGGGACATCATCCCCACGTTGAAGAGCGTGAGGGTCTCGTCACGGATCTGGAGCGCGTCGTGATAGGACTCCTGGAAGTTCTTGACGCTCATGTTCTGCAGGACTTCGTGCAGGTTCAGCACGGCCTCGGGCGCGTCGTCCGGAATCTGGAAGACCTTGCTCTCGTCGATCAGTTCGCTCGTGCCCAGAACGTTGAACACGAGGATGGAGTGGTAGGCGACGAGTGCCCGGCCGCTCTCCGAGATCACGTCCGGGTGGGGAATGTCGTTCTCCGCGCAGATGTCCGCAAGCGCCGAAACGACGTCGCTGGCGTATTCCTCGATCGAGTAGTTCGCCGAGGAGGAAAAGTTGGTTTTGCTGCCGTCGTAGTCCACGGCCAGACCGCCGCCCACGTCGAAGTAGCGCACGTTCACGCCCATCCGGACCAGTTCGACGAATATGCGGCTGGCTTCCCGCATGGCGTCCTTGATGCTCTGGATGGACGTGATCTGGGACCCCAGGTGGAAGTGGAGAAGCTGAAGCCTGTCCAGCATTCCTGCGGAGCGCAACTTTTCGACCGCGTCGATGATCTCGGACGCGAACAGGCCGAACTTGGACTTGTCTCCGCCCGAACTCTCCCACTTTCCGCGTCCGCGAGCCGAAAGCTTTGCCCTGACACCGATGTGCGGCTTGACCTTCAGCTTCCTGGCCCACTTGAGGATGAGGTCGAGCTCCGACGGCTTCTCGACCACGATGATAATCCGGCGGCCCATCTTGGTGGCCCACAGGGCGATCTCGATGTACTCGTCGTCCTTGTAGCCGTTGCAGATGATCGGGGCCTCCAGGTTGTCCAGGGAGGACAGCACGATGAGAAGTTCGGCCTTCGTGCCCGCCTCGAGCCCGAAGTTGTAGTTCCGTCCGAACTCCACGATGTCCTCTACGACCTGTTTGGACTGGTTGACCTTGACGGGGTAGACTCCGAAATACCTGCCCTTGTAATCGTATTCGGTAATGGCCCTGGCGAACGCGGTCTGTATCTCTTCGATGCGCTTCTGGAGGATATCGGTGAACCGGATGAGCAGCGGCGGGTTCAGTCCCCGCATGCAAAGCTCGTCCACGAACTCTTTGATGTCCAGAGACTTCTGGCGGCTCTTTTCGGGCAGCACTTCCATGTTGCCCTTCTGGTTGATGTCGAAAAAGCCCTTGCCCCATTCAGGGATGTTGTAGAGCTCCCGCGCTTCTTCGAGAGACCACTTTGACAGGGACGTCTGGTCTTTTAGCTTGATCTTCTGTACCATCCCTCACCTTTCAGTAGCCAGCCAGGCCTTTGTATGATCCTTATGCCCGTCCAGAGGCTCAGTGAAACTACTTAATACATGAAAGCCAGTGCCCTTTCAAGCAATCCGGTGCCCACCGCGGCGCACGGCGCCCCTGTTGCAGGGGCTGTTCGAAATTCTGGATTTGCTTTGTGTGCGGGGAGCGCCTTCGCGCCGCGCTCCTGCGGAACCCATCCCGAGAGGCATGTGTCCTGGGACGGGGATGGGAATCACTCCTCCTCGGGCTCCTCTTCTGCCTCGCCTTCCTTTTCGTCCAGGATGGCCCTCCATTCTTCGGGAAGCGGCTGAGGCCCCGGTACGATCCCCGCGATATCCGGATCCACGTCGTCCGACCCAGGTTGGGCGGTGGCCCGTCTTTCCTTCGCCTCGAGCCGGCGCTGCATCTTCTCCACTTTCTTCTGCGCTCTGGCCTTTTCCTTCTCACGCTTCTGAAAAGTGGGTCGCGATTTTTGAGCCATGCACTGTCTCCACAGGACGCCTGGCTACGTGGCCGTCCGCTTCTCCGTCGGGGCTTGGCCCGCAGGATCGGCGCCGATCCGGTTCCAGGCTGGGTTCGGATGTCTGGTACGAGGGGTCAGCGGTGCCGGGGGGGCACGGCCGTCTGGAACGTCCGCTCCTCACTCGTCGTCGTAGTCGAATTCGCCGTAGTACCGGCCCCCTCCCCGCTCACGGGATTCGCCCCTGGACCCTCCCCTCGGTTTCTTGCTCTTCTTCCTTTTGCGCTTGTCCGCCCCTTCCGGTCCGACCTCGCGGGGTCTGAGCCGGCTTGGTTTGATCTCGCCCTCTTCGATGGGCGGGTCCAGCCAGGGCGTTCTCGGCTGGTAAGAGCGCGGAGGGGGACTGGGCCTCGCCCCGCCCGCGGGCCTGGCCCCGCCTTCCCTGGAACGGGCTTCGTTGACCACCAGCGCACGACCCTGCAGTTCGTAGCCGTTGAACCGCTGAATGGCCTGATCCGCCTCGGCCTTTTCACCGAATTCGACGAAGGCGAATCCCCGCGGTCTCCCCGTTTCTCTATCGAGCGGGAAAAAGATGTGCGTAACCGTGCCGGCTGCCGAGAAAACGTCCTTCAACTCCGACTCGCTCACGTCGAAGGAGAGGTTCCCGACAAAAAGTCGAACCGCCATAGCGCCTTAAGCTCCTCTTAAAAGAACGCGGTGCACGGACAGCCTCTGCCCGTTCCGCGATCACCTCGGTTATGCCCGCACCACCCGGCTGAGCCGCTTCCCCGGGCAGGAAAGCCCCGCCGGCGCCGGCGGGCATCCTGCGGGAAGGTAAACTCTGCCTCGCGTACCTCGTGGATTTTAACAGACCGCAACCGCCTGTCCAACCGGTCCCCCGCTTTGAACCTTTCGAAAGGGGGTACCGGGCAGAAAGAACGGGGGCGAAGGCAATTCGTCCTTCGCCCCCGCCGGGTCCGCCGGGGGGCGCTTACCTCCCGGTCTCAAGGGTCACTTCTTGGGTGCTTCGGCCTTCTTGCCCGCGTCGGTCTTCACCTTGTTGAGCTGCTGGATGACGTAGTCGGTCTGGTCGAGTGCGTTGGAGGACCAGATGGTGACCTGATCGACCTTGTTGAGGATCACGTCCCACCCGTTCTCTTTGGCGAGCTTCTGGATGAGCGGGTCCATGATCCCCTTCATCCTGTCGGCCGCCGCCTGCCGGCGCTTCTGGTATTCCTCGTTGTCCTTCTGGCGCAGTTCCTGGAGGTCTTTTTCCATGGCGGCGAGGCGTGTCCGCGAGAGCTTCTTGTCCGCCTTGGCCTTCTGGTAAGCCTCCATCTTCGCCTTCATTTCGGTCATGGTTGTTTCCGCCCAGTCGTTGAGGCTCTTCTGGATCTCCTGAGAGGGCTTGGCTTCGCGCATGATGCGCTGGACGTCAAGCACGACGACCACGGGATTCTTCACGGCGGGCTTGGCGCCGTCGGCGGTGGCCGCCTTTCCGGCCGGGCCCTTGGCGCATCCTACGAACAGTGAAACCGTGAGGGCGAGGAACAGGATCTTCTTCATGGTGGGTCCCTTTCTTGGATTATGTTGAGAGAATGCATTTGAAACGGATACCAGTATCGCTTTCCTCGGAAATCGGTCCACCTGCACAGGAAGCGGGCGGCCGGATCCGCACGGCACCGCACCCGTCAGTCGCGGTGGAAGCCCAGATCCGCAGGGTTAACTCCTCCCGGGATGTGGCGCAGTTCGCCGCCCCCGGATTCGAATTCTCTTCGCTGGGCGGCGGTTTCCTTGACCAGCTTAACCAGTTTCGGGTCCGCGTCCCTCTTGTCCCTGCTCACGTGCCCCCGCGACCAGTAGTCTATGACCAGCGCGCTGTCGCCGCACACGAGCCTTATCCCCAGCCCCCTCGCCACCTTGAGGGCGCAAAGGCAGGCGAGGAGCTCGCCGTAGTTGTTGGTTGCCCCTTCGGGAAGGAGGAAGGTTCCCTTCGGCGTCAGTTGTGCCTGGTCCACAGCCACGTAGAGCAGGGGCAGGCCGTCCCTGTCGGTTACGTTGATCTCGGCACCGTTTCCTCCGCCCGTTCCCGAGTCGAAGTAGACGGCGTTCTCGGGCAGATCCGCCTGGGCCTGGGCCTTTCGGGCCGCCCTCTGCTCGTAAGGCGCGCCCGCTTCGAGCCACGCCTCCGCCTCCTGCCTCGTCGCGAAGCCGCGGTAACGGGCCGATCGCCCCAGGACGCGCCGCTCGCATTCGGCCCACGTTTCCACGATGCCCTTTTCGTCGTCGGTCCTGAACGCGTAAAAGTTCTTCTTGTACCTCTTCGGCATGGCCGTCCAACTCCAGAACGCAGAAGTTTACCACGTCCCAGGCGGGGCCGCGAGATTCGGGGGAAATCCCGCCCGCCCGCCGCCCCGTACCCGGCAACCCTTGCCCGTCCGGAGGCGAACGCCTAGATTTTCAAGACACCAGCGCGCAACTGCACCGGAGATCTGGGCGACCCCTGTCAGGAGGCGACCATGGTTAGACGGCGTGACTTTTTGAAAGCGGCGGCGGCCGCGACGGCGGGCGTGGCCCTGGCCGGGCCCTGGGGCTCTGCCATCGAAGCAGAGGGTCCCCCGCATCCGGACCTCGTGGTCGCACACGGTCCTTCGCCGGCGTCGATAACACGTGCGGCGGTCGGAGGACTCGGCGGCATGTCCCGTTTCGTGAGCAGGGGCGACGTGGTAGTGGTCAAGCCCAACATAGGCTGGGACAGGAAGCCCGAACAGGCTGCGAACACCAACCCGGAGGTGGTCGCAGCCGTCGTAGCCATGTGCCTCGAAGCAGGCGCGAAGAAGGTCAAGGTGTTCGACCGTCCCTGCAACGACCCCAGACGCTGTTACGTCCAGAGCGGGATCGAGGCCGCGGCCCGGAAGGCGGGCGCGGAGGTCACCTTCATCAACGACCGGAAATTCCGCGAGGTGCCCATTCGGGGCGGAAAGGCCATCCGCTCCTGGCCCCTCTATTCGGAGGTACTGGACGCCGACACACTCGTCAACGTCCCCATCGCGAAGCACCACGGGCGCGCGGGCCTTACCCTGGCCTTCAAGAACTGGATGGGCGTCATGGGCGACGGCAGGGGCCGGATCCACCAGCGCCTGGAAGAGAGCCTGGTCGACCTCGCGCTGGTAATACGTCCAGCGCTCACCGTCCTGGATGCCGTCAGGATCCTCACGGCGAACGGGCCCCAGGGGGGCAGCCTAAAGGACGTGAAAAAGCTCGACACGGTGGTCGCCGGCGTCGATCAGGTTGCCATCGACGCGTACGGCGCCACGCTCTTCGGCATGCGAGGACAGGACCTCGGGCACCTCGTGGAAGCCCACAGAAGAGGACTCGGAATATTGGATCTCGACCGGCTCGCGATCCGGCGGATCGAGGTGTGACCGCCTTGCGCCTCACCGCCCCGTTCAGCTTCCGCGAGCGCCTCCGCGAAGGGGTCCCGACATGAGCAACAGGCGGAGGACGCCCGTCCTGGTCCATGCGAGGCGGACGACACAGGGCGCATTCCTGCTCCTCTTTCTGGTTCTGTTTCTGCAGACGCGGTCCAGAGGTGCGGACACCCTGGGCTATCCGGTCAAACTCTTTCTGGATTTCGACCCGCTCCTGTTCATCTCCACGCTCCTTTCGGCGAGGGGCGTGGCGGGCACCCTGTGGCTGTCCCTGACCGTGCTGGCGCTCACGGCCGTCCTGGGCAGGGTGTTCTGCGGGTGGGTCTGTCCCCTGGGCACGCTGAACAACCTGATGGGCGTCCTGAACAGGCGGCCCGCCGGCACGCCGTCACCCGCGTGGGTCCGGCTCAAATATCTCCTGCTGGTGGGCCTCCTGGTCTCGTCGGTCTTCACCCTGCAGCTGACAGGGCTGCTCGACCCCCTCTCCCTCACGGTGCGGTCCTTCGCCCTCGGCCTCTACCCGGCCTTCAATAAAGCCGTCAACGCCGCGGCCGACTTCGCCTACCGCCTGGATTCCGGGGGCGTCACGGCGGCCGCGGACGCGGTTCTCGCGGAGCTGGAACGGACCGTGCTCGCCTTCAGGCAACCCCTCTTTTTCCAGGGGACGTTGATGGCCCTTCTCTTTGCGGGGGTGCTGTTCCTCAACCTCGTTGAGAGACGGTTCTGGTGCCGCTATCTATGCCCGCTGGGAGCCCTGCTCGGGATCGCGGCGCAATACTCACTCCTGGACCGGTCCGTCTCCGAAGGGTGCAGCGACTGCGCCCTCTGCGACGACGGGTGCCAGGGGCGGGCATCGTCCGACGGCGAATGGACCAGGCGCGAGTGCCTTTTCTGCTTCAACTGTCAGGGCACCTGCCCCACAGGCAAGGTCTCTTTCCGCTTCCGCCGAAAACCCACCCCTTCTCCGGTGGACTTGGGCCGACGCAGGGTTCTCGCATCTGCTGCCTCGGGGGCCGCAGCCGTCCTCCTCCTGAGGATTTCACCCGCAGGGAGGGACGGTCCACCGAATCCGAGCCTCATACGCCCGCCTGGTGCCCTGGACGAGCCCGAATTCCTGGCGCGGTGCGTCCGGTGCGGCGAATGCATGAAGGTCTGCATCACGAACGGCCTTCAGCCCAGTCTGCTGGAGGCGGGCCTGGAAGGCATCTGGACGCCCGTTCTTGTGCCCAGGACCGGCTACTGCGAGTACGCCTGCACCCTCTGCGGTCAGGTCTGCCCAACCGGCGCCATCACCCCGCTCGCGGCCGACCGGAAGGCCCGGGTCAAGATCGGACTGGCGATGATCGACAGGGGCCGCTGCCTCCCCTGGGCGCACGCCACCCCGTGCATCGTATGCGAGGAGCTTTGCCCCACACCCAGGAAAGCAGTCTGGTTCGAACCCGGAGAAGCGCTCACCCCGTCGGGCGAACTCGTCCGGATAAAGAAGCCCCGCGTGGACCTGGACCTGTGCATCGGGTGCGGAATCTGCGAAGCACGCTGCCCCGTCACCGGACGACCGGCCATCTACGTCACCAGCCAGGGGGAGAGCCGGTCGAAGAAGAACCAGCTTCTGGTGGGCTGACACAGTAAGTTCCGCCCGCCTCCGCGCCCTCCAGCCCGACCCGCTTGACACGCCGGACGTGCCGTGCTAAGTTGCAGATGTTCTTCGACAAATGGTTTGTTGAAGACAGGTTACTCAGTAGGAGTTTAGTGTGGCAAACGGAACAGTTAAATGGTTTGACGAGAAAAAGGGCTACGGTTTCATCACGATCGACGAGGGCAAGGACGTCTTCGTCCACTACACGGCCATCGAGAGCGAAGGCTTTCGCACGCTGGCCGAGGGTCAGCGCGTGAGCCTTGAGGTTCGCGACGGCATGAAGGGTCCCCAGGCCGAGCAGGTCCGCGTGATTCCTTCATAAAGTCTCCCATAAAATCACCAGCGAAAGAGGGGCCTTTCGGCCCCTTTTTTTTATGCCCATATGTGAACATAGTACACGTTCGCTAGTCAGGCTTGACATTTCCATGTGCCAAGTTAATATGGATCAGGAAGCGTGGGATTCAAAGGGAGGGGTCCTGGTCGGTACACTACCGGTGGCGGATGCGTCGTCAGGATCTTGCATTCGAATCTCATAAACCGTCGTTGCGCGACCCCGACGCGCAGGGGGCAGGATGAAACCGGACCGGCAAGGTTCAAGACGGCCGCCAGGTACATCGAGGTTTCCTTTTGCCGTTGCGCTCCTTTATCTGACCCTCGGGTCGATCTGGATACTCTCTACGCACACCGGTCTGTTCCGCGAACCTGCGCGGCCGTTCGGCCTCGCGTCACTCGACTGGTGGCTGGACGCCGGCTTCCTGGCGGGCAGTTCCCTCCTGCTGTTCGCCCTGGTGCGGCGGGCGCTGGTCAGGACCCGGCAGTTTGAGAAGGTGCTCAAAGACACCGAAGACCGCTACCGGCAGCTCGTGGAAATCGCGCCCATAGCCATCACCGTTCACGACGGGAGCCGTTTCCTGATCACCAACGAAGCGGCGCGCCTCCTGTTCGGTTACGAATCTGCGCAGGCCATGCAGCAGGCCTCGCTTTCGGACCACATCCACCCCGACTATCGCGAACTCGCCGGCTCGCGCATACGATCGGTCCTCCAGGACGGGGCCCACGCGCCCTTGTGCGAGCAGAAGATACTTCGTGCGGACGGATCGCCCGTCGAGGTCTCGACCCTCGCCGTGCCCGTCGAAGAAGCCGGGAAGCGCCTGGTCATGACTATGATGCGGGACATCAGCGACCGGAAGCGTATAGAAACCGAACTGCGGGACAACGAGGGACTGTTCCGCCGCATGGCCCAAACTTCGCCGCTCGGAATTCTCATCTGCCACGGGAGCGCATGTACCTACGCCAACCCGGCCGCGTGCCGGCTGACGGGCCGAAAACAGGACGAGATCGTGGCGTCGGAACCCTTGGACCTCTTCCATCCGGACGAACGCGAACGAGTCTCGGCGCGCATCCAGGCCGTCTACGCGGACGAACCGGACCCGCCGCAGGAAGAAACGGCCGTCCTTCACGCAGACGGGGGGCTGCGCTGGGCGGAAACGTCCTTCTACCATTTCCGTCTCGAGGGACGGGAAGCGATCATGATCACGCTCATGGACGCAACCGAGCGACGGAACGCCGACCGGATCCAGACCGCCGCGTTCAAAATCTCCGAGGCCGCGCAGAAGACCGACAGCCTCCAGTCGCTCTTCAAGGCCATTCACGCGATCATTGGCACCCTCATGGATGCGAGGAACATCTACCTGGCGCTCCTGGACAGGGAGAAGGGCCTGCTCGATTTTCCCTACTGGGTGGACGAGAACGATCCTTCGCCCGAAGGCCCGCTAAAGCCCGGCAGGGGCCTGACCGAGTACGTCCTCAAAACCGGCCGGCCTCTGCTGGCCAGTCCCGAGGTCTTCGAACGCCTCAGGGAGAGCGGGGACGTAGAGTCCGTGGGTTCGCCCTGTCTGGACTGGCTGGGCGTCCCCCTCAAGGTCGGCGGCGAGACCGTGGGCGTGCTGGCCGTCCAGACCTACCGGGAAGGCACGCGATTCACCGAAGACGACGAGAATATGCTGGTGTTCGTCTCGAGCCAGGTCGCCCTTGCGGTTGAACGGCGGCGCATCCAGGAATCGACCGTGCGTCGCTCTCAGGCGATCATACGGCAGCAGTGGGCCCTGCTGAGGATGGCAAAGCTCAAGGCGGACGATCTCTTCCAGAATATTCGGACCATGACCGAGATAGACGCAAAGGCCCTGGGGGTCGATCGCGTGAGCCTCTGGATCTTCGCCTCCGGCCTGAAGGAGGTCGTCTGCTTCGACTACTACGATGCGGATACGGGCGAGCACACCTCCGGCCAGCGGATGGTCGTGTCCAGGTTCCCCAGGTACTTCAAGGCGCTGGAAGAGAGCCACACCATCGCGGCGGAAGACGCCGCGACGGATCCCAGGACCTCAGAGTTCCTGGAGGACCACCTCAAACCGATGGGTATAACGTCCATGCTCGACGTGCCCGTCCGGATGCGCGGCCGAGTGGCCGGGGTGCTCAGCCACGAGCATCGCGGCCTCGGACGGCGATGGACTCTGGAGGACCAGAACTTCGCGGTCGCCGTCGCGGACCTCGCGGCCCTGTCAATCGAAGCCACGGAGCACAGGAAGGCGGAGGACGAACTCCGCCGCAGGGACGACCTGCTGAAGGTCGTGGCCAGCGCCTCCAGCGCGCTCCTGACCAACCGCGACTACGACGAGACCATCAACAGGGCCCTGGAAGGTCTCGGCAAGGCTTCCGACGCCGACCGCGTCTACATCTTCGTCAACCACGGCCACCCGCAGAGAGGATCGCTCGTCACGAGCCGCCGCTACGAATGGTCGCGGGAGGGCACCGAGCCCCAGATCGACAACGGAGCCCTGCAGAACGTGTCCCTTCAGGAAGGTGCGTTCCGGACCTGGTATACGCACCTTTCCCTCGGAAGGCCGTGCCGCTCGGAAAAGAAGCTGGCCCCCGAGGAGGTCCGGGCCTTCATGACGGAGCAAGCCATTCAGTCCGTCCTGCTCGTCCCCATCATGATCGAGGGACGCTGCTGGGGGGTCCTTGGGCTCGACGTCTGCAAGGGGACCCGAAAGTGGACGGGCAACGACGAGACCATCCTCCTGAGCGCCGCCGGCGCCATCGGGGGAGCCATCTACCGAAGGCGAACGGAACGGGCGCTCGCCGAGAGCGAGAGCCGTTTCAGAACCCAGGCCGAATCCACGTCCGCCGCCACGGTCATCTACCGGAACGACCAGATCCTCTACATGAACCCCGCCGCTCAGGCCATGACGGGCCTGACGGTGGATCAGTTCCAGGGCCGCAGCCTCCTGGACCTCGTCCACCCGGACTTCCGTTCGGTTGTGCAGGCTAGGCGGCAGCTCCAGCAGAAGGCGCCGGGCGTCAAGAGCCACTACGAGTTCAAGATCGTTTCCGCCTCGGGCGAAGAGCGCTGGATCGAGGCCAGCGGCGGCCCCATCTTTTACGAGGGCAAGCCTGCCGTGCTGGTGACCGGCTTCGACATCACCGCCCGGAAGCGGACTGAGGAACTGCTCCGCGTACAGAAATCCTACTTTCAGCAGCTTTTCGAAGGCTCTCCGGAAGCGATCGTCGTCCTGGACTCGACCGAAAAGATCATTCAGGCGAACCCCGGCTTCGAGAAGCTCTTCGGATACAGCGCCGACGAAGTCCTTGGACGGCCGATCAACGACGTCATCGTGCCCGAAGATCAGCTGGCCGAGGCGACCCGGCTCTCGCACCGGGTCCTGGACAACGAGGTCGTAGAGGTGGAGGCCTTCCGAAAGAGGAAGGACGGGACCCTGGTGCCCGTCCTGATGCTCGGTTATCCCATCTTGCTCGGCGGCCGGCAGATGGGAGTCTACGGAATCTACCGCGACAACACGGAGCACAGGCG
>JBJKRE010000093.1:0-4587 GCA_046704825.1 Acidobacteriota bacterium | reverse complement strand
ACGTCCGCCCGCCCGCTCACTCCGCGGTCTCCCGGACCAGCCCCGCAAGGGCCTCGATGAACGCCGGGTGGACCTGGAGGGTCGGCACCCGGACGAATTCCAGGCCCATCTCCCGGGCCATGTCGGCGTAAAGGACGTCCAGCTCGTACAGGGTCTCGCTGTGTTCGTTCACGAAGGCCACGGGGACCACCACGAGGCGCTTGATACCCTCGTCTTTCCAGGCCTCCATGGCCGTCTCCACCGACGGCTCCAGCCAGCGCATGGGCCCCACCTTGCTCTGCCAGGCCAGGGCACCGGGGATTCCGTTCGGATCCGCCGGCCCATCGGCTCGAAAAACGCCCTCGTCGAGGCCGGCGATGGCGATCTCGTCACACGCCACGCCCGCGCGGGCGCCGACCTCCAGGACCGTCCGGGCCACCTGGCCGGGATAGGGGTCTTTGCGGGCGACGCTCAGGGGGAGCCCGTGCGCCGTGAAGAGGACCCGTGTGCCCTCCGGCGCGCCGCGGACCGCCCCGGCCACCTTCTCGGCCAGCGCGTCCAGATAGCCGGGCGCGTTCCAGAAGGACCGGATTTCGGACACTTGCCCCGACCACTTGAGCGCCCTGAGGCAGCGCCGCGCCTCGGAGATGGACGAGCCGGTGGTGGTCCGCGATTCGTGGGGATAAAGCGGCAGCAGGACGATGTGCCTGAAGCCCTCGCTCGTGATGGCGTCGCACGCCTCGCGGATGAAAGGTTTCCAGTAGCGCATTCCCACGTAACAGCGGTACCGCGCCCCGAGCGCGGCCTCGAGCGCCCGGGCCTGGTCGGTGGTCTCCTGCAGGGTCGGCGTGTAGCGACCCATGGCTTCGTAGTTCTTCTGAAGCTGAGGCGCCCTGCGCCGGCCCGCCATACGGGCCACCAGGGGCCGGATCAGGCCCGGAATGGGAATCAGGTCGGGATCCAGGAAGATGTTCCTGAGGTAGGGTTCGCAGTCCTCCGGCCCCTCGGGACCCCCGTAGTTCATCAGCAGGACCGCAACGTCGTCACCGCGGGTCTCGGCCATGAAAGTATGTCCTCCGTTCCTTCTCCTCGGAGCCCTGCCGCACCGTCACGAAATTCCGGCCTTCGCCCTCACACGGTCCTGGAGAAGCGCTTCTGTTCCCCGGCGCGCCTGAGGTAGGCGTCGAAAGGCATGGCGATGTTGCGCACGAGCAGACGCCCGAGGGGGTGAACCTCGATTCGGTCGCTGTGGAGCGACACGAGGCCGTCGGCCTCCATGGGTTCGAGGTCCTTGAGGGCATCGCCGAAGGTCTCGTCGAACGAGATGCCGTAGCGCGCCTCGATCTCTTCCTTGTACACGACGAAGTGGCACATGAGGCGGGTGATGACGTCCCGCCTCAGTTCGTCGTCGTCGGTGAGAAGGACGCCGCGGAACGCCGCGAGTCCGCCTGCGTCCACCTTCTGCTGATAGGGGCCCACTTCCTTGACGTTCTGCACGTAGCAGGGCCCAACCTGGCCGATGGACGTCACGCCGAAGCCGTACAGGTCGCAGCCCGCCTTCGTCGTGTAGCCCTGGAAGTTCCTGTAGAGCGTGCGGTCTTTGAGGGCCACGCAGAGCTCGTCCTCGGGCCTGGCGAAGTGGTCCATGCCCACGAACATGTAGCCCGAGGCCACGAAGGATTCCACCACCATCTCCAGTATGGACAGCTTCTCCCTCGGAGAGGGCATGGCCTCTCTCGGAATGGCCCGCTGGTGGCGGATCATCTCGGGCAGGTAGGCGAAGTTGAAGACGGCGATCCGGTCGGGGGAGATGGCGGCGATTTTCTGGACCGTGTCCCGGTAGCGTTCCGTGGTCTGGTAGGGCAAACCGTAGATGAGGTCCACGTTGATGGATTCGAACCCGAGTTCGCGGCAGCGGTCGAAGACCTTTCGCGTCAGGTCCTCCGGCTGGATGCGGTGCACGGCTTTCTGGACCTGCGGGTCGAAGTCCTGGATACCCATGGAGATGCGGTTGAACCCGCACTCTGCGAACATGTCCAGGTGCTCGTCCGTCACAGCCCTGGGGTCGATCTCCACGCCGATCTCCGCCTTCCCGTCCAGTTCGAACCGCTCCGCGATGCCGTCCCACAGGCGCCGGAGCGTGCGGGCCGGGATGAACGTCGGCGTACCACCGCCCCAGTGGACCTGGACCACCTTTCGGCCCGGCCGCATGCGGGACGTCACCGCGTCCATTTCTTTGAGGACGTGGTCCACGTAGACGTCCCCGAGCGTCCTGTCCTTGGTGAAGGTGACGTTGCACCCGCAGAAGTAGCATACAGACTGGCAGAACGGCAGGTGGAAATACAGCGAAAGCGGTGGCGGATCGGCCGCTGCGTTGGTCTGGTCTATGACGCGGGCGTAGGCCTCCGCGTCGAAGCCCTCGTGGAAATAGGGCGCGGTCGGATACGAGGTGTAGCGGGGGCCCGGCTTGTCGTACTTCAGGATGAGGTCCTTGTCGAACACCGGGGGGTCCCATCGGTTGGTCATGGCTGTTTCCTCTCCAGGGCGGCTCGGTCGCGCCCTCAGGGTTCGCGTCTGCCCTCTTTGTGGACCGTTTCCACGAGAGCCTGGACGGCTTCCACGGGGGCGTCCGGCTGCATGCCGTGCCCCAGGTTAAATATATGGCCCGTGGAGGGGGCCTGCTCGAGGACGCGTACCGCCTCCCGCCGCAGGGCGTTCGTGGGCGCGTAGAGGGCCATTGGGTCCATGTTGCCCTGAAGAGCCACCGCGCCTCGAGTCCTCGCGGACGCCTCGGACAGGGAAACCCGCCAGTCCACAGAAATCACGTCAACGCCCGTCGCCGCCATCTCTTCGAGGAAGGGGGAGCAGCCGTTGACGTACAGGATGATCGGCACGCCGCTGCCCTTGAGGGCCTCGACGATCCGAGCTGTGGCGGGCATGGCCATGTCCCGGTAGTGGCGCCGGGAAAGGACCCCGGCCCACGTGTCGAAGAGCTGAAGCGCCTGGGCGCCTGCTTCCACCTGCGCCCTCAGGTACGCGATGACCGTGTCCGCCAGCAGGTCGAGGAGGTCCGAGAAGCCCTCGGGATCCTCGTACAGCCAGCCAAGCACGTGCCTGAAGCGTCTGGAGGTACCGCCTTCAACGATATACGAGGCGAGCGTGAAGGGCGCGCCCGAAAAACCGATCAGCGGGACGTTGGACGGCAGGTTCTTTCGGACCAGCCGGATGGCCTCGAGGACGAAACCCGTCTCGTCCGCGGGATCGGGCACGTGGAGCGACGAGAGATCGTCGCGGTGACGGACCGTCTGCAGGCGCGGGCCCTCGCCCTCGTTGAACGACAGGGCCAGCCCCATGGCCTCCACGGGGATGAGGATGTCCGAAAAGATAATGGCCGCGTCCACCTTCAGTATGTCGATGGGCTGCAGCGTCACCTCACAGGCCAGGTCCGGGGTCTTGCAGAGCGTGAGAAAATCTCCGGCGCGCCCCCGGGTCTCTCGGTACTGCGGGAGATAGCGGCCTGCCTGGCGCATGATCCAGACCGGAACGGTATCGACCGGCTGGCGCCGGCAGGCGAGAAGAAATCGTGCGTCGGTCAAGCGTACACCCTCCCTTTAGCAGAATGCCGGCAGACTGCCAGCAGGCGACCCGACCATAAAGCGCCTCCCCGGACCTCTTCACACTGGCCGCCCGGCGGGAAGCGTACTACATTCTAACAAAAAGGAGGTCATTATGCTTCGATGGGAAACGGTCATCTGTCCCGTAGACTTTTCGGACGTTTCCATGCTCGCCATGCGTATGGCGCGCGACCTCAGAGAAGCCTTCGACGCAAGGCTGGTCCTGGTTCACGTGGTGGAGCCGATCGTCGCCCCGGCCGATTTCACCTTCGGCCCGATGACGTCGGCCGACGTCGAGGACCGCCTGATCGAGCGCTCGCGCCAGTCGCTGCAGGAACTGCTGCCGGCGCTGGACATCCCCGAAGGCAAGGTCACGTGCCGCGTGGAGAGGGGGCGCGCGTCCTCGGAGATCGCGCGCGTGGCCTACGAGGAAAAGGCCGACGTGATCGTCATGGGAACACACGGCTACACGGGCATGACACACGTGCTCCTTGGGTCCACGGCCGAACGGACCCTTCGGAAGGCGCCGTGCCCCGTCCTGACCGTGCGGGCGCCCGAATCACCGGAAGGGTGATTTTTTCGGCGGGAAATGCTATATTATAGGAACTCGGCGGCTCTCTCCAAAGATAACTGCCGAGTTTCCCTGGACGGTCCGGAATACCCCCCCATTCCGGCCGTCCATTTTCTTTTTAGAGTGATCCAGTGATCGAGTGACCAAGTGATCAAGTCAAAGGAAGGGCCGAAAAGCCACTTCTAACGGCCGCTCATTTGCACACCTTCTGCCGTACATCTCTTGCCCTTGACTCTTGACCATCGTCCCTCCTGTCCTCCCATCCTCCCTGTTCAATTCGGACTTGCGGAAGCCTGTCAGAAGCCGAAGAGGGCGGCGGCGTTGGCGGATGTGGCCGCCGCGAAGGCGGCCTGGTCGCGGCCGAGGAAGTCAGCGAGAAAGGCGCCCACCACCGCCGCGTGGGCGGGTTCGCAGCGCTTGCCG
>JBJKRE010000092.1:0-6433 GCA_046704825.1 Acidobacteriota bacterium | reverse complement strand
GCGTGGCCCTGGTCCCTCCGGCGGAAGGCAGACCCTTCGTCACCGTGAAGCGGGCAGGGGGAGAGAAGTGCAGCCGCTGCTGGGTGGTCACCACCGAGCCCAAGCTGCAGAACGGCGGGACCCTGTGTCCCCGCTGCGCACGGGTCATGGACACCCTCGGCTGACATGAAAAAGCCGGCTTACCTCCTGATCAGCGCCGCCGTTCTCGCCCTCGACCAGTGGACCAAAACCCTCGTCGTCCAACGCATCCCCCTTGGGGGCGGGAAGGCCATCACGCCGTGGTTTTCCATCATCCACTGGCAGAATGCGGGCGGGCTTTTCGGCTTCCTGGACCAGTTGCCCCCCGTCTGGAAGATGACCGTCTTCCTCCTGCTGCCCCTAATGGGCATCGTCCTGCTGGCGGTGCTGTTCGTAAAGGCCCGGACGCGGACGGAGCTCGTCCTCCTCTCTGCCATTCTAGGTGGGGCATTGGGAAATCTGGTGGACAGGATCCGCTTCGGTTCGGTCGTGGACTTCCTGGACGTCCACTGGCCCGGGGGGCCGGCCTGGCCGACCTTCAACGTGGCGGACGCCTTCCTGTCCACCGGCATCATCCTGTTTCTGATCCTGACCTTCATAAGACCCCAATCGGAGGGCGAGCGTGCATCCGATTCTCTTCCACATCGGTAGCTTCCCCGTCGGGACCTACGGCGTGCTGGTGGCCCTGTCCGCCGTCGCGGCCCTGGGGCTCGCGCGCATCCTGGCGCCCGATGCGGGTCTCGACCCCGAACGGCTGGTCGACCTGTTCGTCTACAGCCTGCTGGGGGCCTTCGTGGGTGCCAAACTGGCACTGGTCGCCGGCAACTTGGGAGCCTTTTCGGCACACCCCTGGCGCTTCTTTGCCGACAACCTGCGCTCCTTCGGCTCGTTCTACGGCGGGTTCATCGGCGCAGTGGCCGTGGCGGCGCTCTACCTCCGCAAGCACCGCATGCCGTTCTGGGCCTCCGCGGACGTGGCCGCCATCTGCCTCGCCCTGGGCCAGGGCATGGGCCGCTGGGGATGCTTTTTCGCGGGCTGCTGCTACGGAAGCCCTACGAACCTGCCCTGGGGCATGGTCTTTCCCGACGTCCCCCTCTGCGCCGGTGGCGTCCGGATCCACCCGTGGCCCATCTACGCAAGCGTTGCGGATCTGGCCATTTTCACGGTGCTTCTCCTGCTGTTCCGGAGACGGGCCTACTCCGGTCAGGTCTTCCTCTGGTACGTAATGCTCTACGCCGTAGTCCGCGGGCTCCTGGAGTTCCTCAGGGGCGACGTGACGCGCGGGCTCTACTTCGGCGGCACCGTGTCGCTCTCCCAGATCATCGCCGTCGCCGCCTTCGCAGCGGCCCTGGGCACGCTCCTGGCGCGCCGGCGCGGGACGGGAGGCTGACCGTGGCCCGTATCGGCATGACGCTCGAGAGCGGCGAACGGCGACTGGACGTACTTCTGGCCAGGGTTCTTTCGGACAGGGGGATCACCCGGTCCCAGATACAGCGCCTCATGGCCGCCGGCGGCGTGACGGTGGACGGTCAGCCCGCCAAGGCCTCCCAGGAAGCCTTGCCGGGGCAGTTCGTGGAGATCGACCTTCCCGAGGACCGGCCCTTCGAGGTCGTCCCGATGGATTCACCGCTCACCATCCTGTACGAGGACGAGAGCTGCCTCGCCGTGGACAAACCCTCCGGACTCGTGACCCATCCCGCGAAGGGGCACTGGGACGACACCCTGGTCAACGTGTTGGCGGCCAAGGCCGTCGACCTGTCCGCGGGCTATGCACCGGGGCGGCCGGGCATCGTGCACCGGCTGGACAAGGACACCTCGGGCGTCCTCCTGGTAGCTAAGACCGACGCAGCCCAGGCGGCCCTGGCGGAACAGTTCAAGAGCCGGTCCGTCGAAAAGACCTACAGGGCGCTCGTGTGGGGACAACTGGACGCCAGCTCGGTCGAGGTCTCAGAGCCCATAGGCCGGGACCGGCGAAACAGACAGAAGATGGCCGTGACGAAGGGCGGGCGGCAGGCGCGTACGATCCTGAAGACCCTCGAATCACTCCCGCACATCAGCCTGCTGGAGGTCAGGCCTCTCACGGGCAGAACGCACCAGATCCGGGTTCACCTGGCCCACATCCACCACCCGGTTCTCGGGGACGCCGCCTACGGCGGGCACCTCGAGAACGGCCTCCCCTCGGTCACCCTCAGAAAGGCGGTGCGCGACGCCGGCCGGTTCTTCCTGCACGCCTACTCGATCACGTTCGACAGCCCGGCCGCGGGACGCGTGACCGTCGTGTCGCCCCTTCCCCCGTCCTTCTCGGACGTTATGGAGGTCTTCAGGGCCCATGGATAAATCCTTCGCGCTCGTGGGTTGCGGCAAAGCGGGGCTCTCCGTGGGGCTGGCCCTCAAGGCGGCGGGCTGGACGGTGCGGGGTTGCATGTCCAGGACCGATGCGTCCTCCGAGAAAGGTGCCGCCTGGCTCGACTGCCATGTACTGGCGGGCTTTGCCGACCTTCCGCCGAGGACGCCGGTCATCCTGGCCGTGCCGGATCAGGCGCTGCCGACGGCCGATCGGGCCATGGCTGCGGCAGATCTCGATATCAAGGGGCGTGTGGTGCTCCACCTGAGCGGCGGTTTGCCGGCAAGGGTTCTGCACGACTGCCGTATGAAGGGCGCCATCGTCGGCTCCTTCCATCCCGTCATGGCCCTCACGGACCCGCTGACCGGCGCCAAGCGCCTGAGGCAGGCGGTGTTCGCCCTCGAAGGGCGGGCGGGTGCCGTGGCCGTCATGAAGGCGATGGCGCAGTCGCTCTCGGGCCGGTTCTTCCTGCTGTCACCTCGCGGGAAGACGCTCTATCACGCGGCCGCCGTGACCGCCGCCAACCACGTGGTGGCCCTCCTGGCCGACAGTGAGGCCATGCTCCTGAAGGCGGGAACCGACGCGGCCGACACCTTCCCTGCGTTCCAGAGTCTGGTCGAGGGTGTGGTCGCGGACGTCTTCAGCGCCGGTCCCGTGGCCGCCCTGACCGGCCCCGTGGAACGGGCGGACCTGGAGACGGTCAAGAACCACCTGCAGGCCCTCAAGCGCTGGCCCGACCTGCAGGAACGCTACCGGCAGATGGCCCTGAGGGCCGCGGCGCTGGCCGGCCAGAAGCATCCCGACAGGAAAGGGGACCTCGAGGCCCTTGAAAAGCTCCTGCTCGGGTGGCACAGTAACCAGACGAGGGATTGAGCCATGGCTTTTTTCAACTACGCGACGATGCAGATGGCGGCCAAGATCGTCTACTACGGTCCCGGCCTGTGCGGAAAGACGACTAACCTGCAGTACATCTTCAACAAGACGTCGCCCAAGAGCCGCGGCGAGATGGTCTCCCTGGAGACCGAATCGGACCGGACGCTGTTCTTCGACCTTCTGCCGCTGGAGGTCGGGGTCATCGCGGGATTCAAAACGCGCTTCCAGCTCTACACCGTGCCGGGCCAGGTCTTTTACGGTGAGACCCGCCGGATGGTCCTCAAGGGCGTAGACGGCGTGGTGTTCGTCGCGGACTCACAGGCCCCCATGCGCGAGGCCAACATCGAGAGCCTTAGGGACTTGGAGGAAAACCTCGGCAACATGGGCATCGAACTCAAGAAGATCCCGCTCGTCCTCCAGTACAACAAGCGGGACCTGCCCAATCTCATATCGGTGGAAGACCTGAACGGCGACCTCAACTGGTATGGTTCGCCCTTCGTCGAGGCGAGCGCCATCAACGGTACGGGGGTGTTCGACACGCTCAAGGGCATCAGCCGGATCACCCTCCATTCGCTGAAGGCAAAGCTGGTCAAACCCACCGAGTCGGTCATCGCGGCGCCCGCACCGCCGCCCGGAGGAAAGGCCGCGGCCGGCCCGTCGGTCCCCCCTCCCGTGGAGCCCCCCAAGGTTCCAGCCGTCCAGGAGGACGTGGAGTTCGCGACGCTGAGGACGAAAGCCAGCGACGAAGAACTCGCCCGCAAAGCCCCCAGGGTCAAGACCGTTTCGACGACGGGCACCCGCGTGGCAATTGAGCTGGACAGGATACGGGAGAGCCTCCTGACCCCGCTGCTGTCAGCCGCCCCGAGGCCCAGGGTCAAGGATCTGACCCCCGAACTCGACGACCTCAAGAGGAGCAGTGCGCCGCAGGGGAAGCCGGTTGAGGTTCCGGTGGCGGTGGACGCAGCCTCCCTTTCGGAACCGGGGCAGGTGCGGATCGAACTGGACCTGAGCGACAGGGATACCTCAAGGACAACTCACGCGGCTGTGGTACTGGGCGCAGAGGACATGCAGAGGGTCCCGGACGGGTGGATCATCCGCCTTAAGCTCACCCCTAAAAAAGCTTGAAGCGCTTCTTGCTGCGGTCCTCCTCCAGAACGGTCAGCCGCTCGGCCAGGTCCTGGATGGCCTTGTGCAGTTTCACGTTTTCCTGAACCAGCGATTCGAACACGTCCAGCAGGAGGTCCAGGTCGCGGCGGAGGGAGTCGGGGGCCAGGTCCGAGACCAGCGTCTCCTTGACGTCCTTGAGGGCCCTCCCCTGCTCGTGGGCCAGCTCGTGGATGCGCCTCAGCTTGGTCACGTCTCCGCGGCGGAAACGCCGGTGGCCGCCCGGCGTCTTGATGCTGCGGATGTACCCGCCGAACTCCTTTTCGTAGAAACGAATCGTACTGACCGGCAGACCGGTGTCCCTGGAGACCTGACCGATGGTGAAAAGCTCTTCGTCCGGCGATGCTTCGTCTGCCATCCGCTACCCCCGTTTGACACTATTCTACACGATAACCAAGCCAGACGGGCTCTGCAAGGGGGCGCGGCAGACAGCAGCGACCGGCCGGCTGGAACGATCTTTGCTTAAACTTGTTCCAGTAACCTGAAAGGATTCAGCACGATCGATGGAGGTTACCATGAACAAGAAAATCATCCCACTGACGCTCCTTGCGGTCGAGCTTGCCGCCCTCGCCCTGTACGCGGGAGAGAACGCGTCCTCCCGGCTGTCGGCCTACGGGTACGTAGGGCGGACGAAGAACGCAGCCATGATCGTGGACGTGGACGCGGCCCGGAACCGCGGCGCCCAGAAATACATCCCCCTGGAAGTGTGGCTGGGCCACACCGAGAACGGGACGCTCCACGTGAACCGCGACTCCTTCACGCTTACGGATCCCTCAGGAAAGGTCCACCATCTGGCCTCCACGAAGGCCGTCCTCGAGGGCTACGGCCCCACCCTGATCGGTGCGGACTACCGGTACATCCGAAGCAACCCCGACTACGGCGGCATGCTCTTCCTGTCGTGCGTCCCCATCCCGGGCGTGGCGTTCTACGCGAACCCGGACGGGTGGCCGGGCATCCTCTACGACCACGTCCAGCTGCCCAACCGCACGTTCCTCAGAACGCTCCTCTACTTCAGGAATCCGGACGGAATGAGCACGGGCACCTACACGCTCACCTTCCGCGACGCCAAGAGCAATACCACCATCAAGATCCCCTTCCAAATCCCCTGGAACCGTTGACAGCGTCCCGAGGGGGGTGGTCCGGCGGCAGGGGGCCGGCACCGGCCGGCCCCTTCCTGCGTAGCCGACCAAAGAGATGAGCGGTCCCGCCGGATCAGCCTAAATCCGTACAAAAGCGCCAAATGTGCTATAATCCGCCTCCCTTGAGGGGGCATAAATGGGAACCCTTTTTGTGGTGGCGACACCGATCGGCAACCTCAAAGACGTAACCTTCCGTGCGCTTGACGTCCTCAAATCGGTCGACCTGATCCTGTGCGAAGACACCCGCGTCACCCTCAAGCTCCTTCGCCATTACGGCATCCAGAAGCCAATGAAGTCGTTCTTTGTGGGCAACGAGAACCAGCAAGTCGAGGCGCTGTGTGAGAGGCTGGAGTCGGGGGAAACCATGGCGGTCGTGACCGATGCGGGCACGCCCGGCATCTCGGACCCCGGCTATGTGCTCGTCCGGGCATGCCACGAACGGCATATCCCCGTATCGCCGGTGCCCGGCGCGTCGGCCGCCGCCACGGCCCTGTCGGCGAGCGGGCTGCCCGCCCAGCGGGTCCTCTTTCTGGGGTTCCCGCCGAGAAAGGCCGGTGAGAGGGCCCGGTTCCTCGATGATCTCGCAGGGGATCCGGCCACGCTCGTTTTCTACGAGGCCCCCCACAGGATAAGAGCCTTTCTCCGGGAGGCCTCCGGCGTGTTCCGGAACCGGGAATGTGTGGTGGGCAGGGAACTGACCAAGCGCTTCGAGACCATCGCCTTCGTGTCGGACCCGGAGGCCGTTCAGGAACGGGGGGAGTTCGTCGTGATGTTCGGCCCCCCGGCCAGGGCGACCGGGCCCGGGCCGGACCTCGGAGACGTTTCGGAACGGATCGCCACCCTCGTGGCGGAAGGGTTGGATGAAAAGGAGGCCATGCGGCGCGTGGCCAGGGAG
>JBJKRE010000091.1:0-4697 GCA_046704825.1 Acidobacteriota bacterium | reverse complement strand
GGCCGATATGATCCGCGTGTCGTCCACTATGTCGCCATTTTTGAGCGGCACGTTCAGGTCCACGCGGAGGAAGACCTTCTTCCCGGCGGTGTCCATGTCGTGTACGGACAGATAACGCATCATTCGTCCCTCTCTCTCAGCGGGCAGCTGAAAAAAACTCCCGGGTTCTCAGATAGGCCAGAAGGTCCACCAGTCGGTTGATATAACCCCATTCGTTGTCGTACCAGGCAATGAGGCGGATGAGGTCGTCGTGGACCTGCGTGAGTCCGGCGTCAACGATCGAAGAGGCGCTCGCGCCCACGAAGTCCTGAGAAACCAACTCTTCATGCGTCACGGCCAGGATGCCGGCAAGGTGTCCTACTGCTGCTTCTGCGAGCGACTCTACCACGTCCGCGACGGTTGGAGAAGCGCCTGCGCGGACGGTGATCTCCGTCAGGGAAACGGCGGGGGCCGGGACCCTGACCGCCATGCCGCGGGTCTTCCCCCGCAGTGCCGGAAGTACGGCTTCGACGGCGATGGCGGCGCTGGTGGTTGTGGGAATGATGTTCAGCGCCCCCGCCCGGGCCCTGCGGAGGTCGCTCTGAGGGGCGTCCACGAGGGTCTGGCCCACGTTGTAACAGTGGACCGTATTGAACAGAACCGAACGGGCGTGAAAGCGTTCGTCCAGGACCGAAAGGGGAGGGACCACGCAGTGCGTGGTGCAGGACGTGGCCGACAGAATGCGATCGCCGGGCCCGATGGTTTCATGGTTGACGCCGTAGACGACCATCCGGTCGGCGTCGGCGCTGGCCGCCGATAGGACCACCGGAACCCCGTGAGCTTCCAGGCTGGGGCGGTCCTTGAAGCGTCCCGTAGCCTCGACCACGAGGTCCACGCCCGCCTCTCGCCAGGGGATTTTTCCGGGTGCATCTTCGCGATAGAAGGGGACGACGCGTCCCTCGACCTCCAGGTGGTCCCCGTCCGAGCCGACCCTGTGGTCCCACGGCCCGTAGTATGAATCGTGGTGGAGCAGGTGTGAGATGACCGACGGAGAGGCCACGTCGTTGACGGCTGCCAGTTCGAGGCGAGGATCGTCCACGAGGATCTTCAGGAGGCCTCTCCCGATCCTTCCGAGCCCGTTGATGCCTATTTTCACTTGGTCCTCTAGCGTACCGTGATCTTAACGGTGTTCTTCGCCCTGCCCGCCAGGATGGTCACGACTGCAGATCCGCGGGCCTGGGCCTTCAAGTTGCCGTCCTTGTCCACGCTGGCTATCCTCGGGTCGGATACCGCAAATGTGGCCGGGACGTGAATGGGACTGCCGTTATCCGAGATGACCGCGAAGGCCAGCGGCTTCACGGTTCCGAGCTTGAAGAACTGGTGGGGCTTGTCGACCTGGACCGCCGCGGGCTTCTGGATCTGAACCGTCAGGGGCAGTTCGGCCTTCTTCTTGAAGCAGCTGGCCGAAATGGTCGTCGTTCCGTCCGAAAGGAGCGTGACACGGCCCTGATCGTCGACGGAGGCGACCTGAGGATCGGAGGACTTGAAAGCGATCGGTCCGAGATCGGCCGGATGGCCCTCGTCGTCCTCGGCCGAAACGGTCAGCGGGACGACAGTGCCCTCAAGTCCCACGGTGCCCTGGGCCGGAAGGGAGAGCGAAAGGGATGCGATGATCCTGACCGTGACGTGGACAGTGCCGGACAACTTCCCGGTTTTGGCCGTGATCACGGCCTCGCCCGACTTTTCGGCCGTCACTTTGCCGTCTTCGTCCACCTTGGCCACAGACGGGTTTGAGCTCTCGTAGGATACCTTGACCTTGTCCATGGGCCGGTCCTTCTGGTCCAGAACCGTGGCCTGTACCCTGCGTGATGCCCCCTTGTCGTGAAGCACCATGGTCTTCGGCGTGACCGCGAGCCGGGTGGCCTTGGCGCAACCGGCGCACAGCATTACTACAACGCAAGCCGCGGCGACCGCCCCCAACCTGAATCCGGGAATCTTTTGTCGACTCATCTGAGACGCCCTCATGACGAAACCTGCCATATGCCCTGATATCCGAATAGGGTGCATCAAAATGAAACGGGTAAACCCGCGCCCCTATTGAAAATTCTACGCCCCTGCCGGGGGGTGTCAAGGGCGCCGGATGCCGGGGCCTGTTGGAGTCGCACACCGCCTCTGCTAAACTCGGAGCTTGAGCATTCGAAGTCGCCCTGCGTGAACCACCCCCGGGTGGAACCGGCGAAAACTGGGCCACCGGGAGCGCAAACGGGGAGCAGAACCTTGAGAGTCGTCGGAGTCATTCCAGCGAGGTACGCTTCGAGCCGCTTTCCGGGCAAACCGCTTGCGCGAATCCTCGGAAAGCCCATGGTCCAGTGGGTCTACGAGCGGGCCCTCAAAGTCCCGGGACTGGACGAGGTCATGGTGGCCTCGGACGACGAGCGGATCGTGGACGCGGTCCGCGGATTCGGCGGGCGGTGTGCGCTGACAGGAGAGTGCGCGACCGGCTCCGACCGCGTCTTCCAGGCCGTGAGGGAACTGCCCTGCGACGTGGTGTTGAACCTCCAGGGCGACGAACCGACGCTGGATCCCCAGAGCGTGGGCGCGCTGGTGAGGATGATGCTCGAACGCCCCGGCCTGGAGATGGGCACCCTGGTGGCCCCGATCCGGGATCGTCGGGAGTACGAAGCCGCGAGCGTGGTCAAGGTCGCCATGGGAGAGGATGGCCGGTGCCTGTATTTTTCCAGAAGCCCCGTGCCCCATCTCCGCGAACGGCCCTTCGAAGGTGCCCCGCTGTGGCGGCACGTAGGGATCTACGCCTTCAGGAAGGCTTTTCTCGAGGCGTTCACGGCCTGGCCGCCGGGTGTACTCGAGGCCGCCGAGAGCCTCGAACAGCTCCGGGCCCTTGAGCGCGGTGTCGTCATACGTGCCGCCTCGGTCGAGTGGCCCGGATGCGCCGTCGACACGCCGGCGGACCTCGCCCGCGCCGAGAGGGCTCTCGCAGCCATCCTTGAGGGTCAACCATCGTAGGACGGGTGGGCGCGCAGCAGGTCAGCCGCCGCCCGTCCGATCCAAAGGAAGCAGGGAGGACTCCATGCGGCTCTCCGAGCTCGATACATACCTGAACAGGTATCTGGAACTGGTGCGGTTCGACGATGAGTCTCTCAACGGCCTGCAGATCGAAGGCCGGCCCCAGGTGAACAAGGTCGCCACCGCCGTATCGGCGTGCGCCGAGGTCTTCAGGAAGGCCGCAGCCGCCGGGGCCGACGCCCTCATCGTCCACCACGGCCTGTTCTGGCGGAAGGACTGGCCCGCGCCGGTAACGGGCATCCTGAAGGAGCGGATCAAGATCCTGATGGACGCGGGTTGCAGCCTGTTCGCCTACCACCTGCCCCTCGACGCGCACCCGGAGGTCGGCAACAACGCCGTGGCCGCGAAGGACCTGGGTCTGCGTGACCTCGAACCCTTCGCCGAGTACCACGGCATGCAGATCGGCTTCGCAGGGAGGCTCGCCGAACCTCTGGACCGGGCGACGTTCGTGAAGAAGCTGGAAACCTACTACGGCCACAGCGCCCTGGTGGTGCCGGCGGGGCCCGAGCGCGTGCAGGCCGTGGGCATCGTCAGCGGGGGCGCCGCACGGGAGGCCGAGGCCGGGCTGAGGCTCGGACTCGACGCCTACGTCACGGGGGAGCCGGGCGAGCCGCAGACCTATCTCTGCCGCGAGGGGGGCATCAACTTCGCGGCCCTTGGGCACTACGCCACCGAGAGGGTCGGCGTCCAGGCGCTCGGTGGTCACATCGGAACACGCTTCGGCCTGGAGACGTTCTTCATAGACGTGGACAACGAGGCCTGACCGGCCGACGCCTCGAACATGGAACAAGATGATCGGGCCGCGCCCGAGCAAGGGAGAGCGATGACGGAACGAACTGAGATCGCGGCTTTGAAGAGACGGATTCGCGTCGCCCGGGGTGAAGAACCGGCCGACCTCCTGCTCCTGAACGGACGAGTTGTGTGCACCTTCACCGGAGAAGTCCTCGAGTGTCCGGTGTCCGTGGCTGAAGGACGCGTGTGCGCGCTGGGCGGCGAACGCCGCCGGGCGGCCGAGGTTGTCGATCTGAAAGGCGCCTGGCTGGCCCCGTCTTTCATCGATCCCCACATCCACGTCGAGTCGTCCATGCTCACGCCCGAGGGCTTCGCGGAAGCGGTGGTCCCGCACGGCACCGGCGCGACCGTCAGCGATCCGCACGAGATAGTGAACGTCTTCGGCATGGCCGGGTACGCCTACATGCGGGAGGCGGCCCGGGACCTGCCCATGGACATCTTCTTTTCGATTCCCTCGTGCGTGCCGGCCACCCACCTCGAGACGGCCGGCGCGGCGCTCGACGCCGGGAGCGTGGCGGGTGCGCTGGAGGCCTACCCAGAGGCGCCGGCCCTCTCTGAGATGATGAATTTCCCCGGCGTGATATTCGGTGCGGACGAGGTGCTGGAAAAGGTGTCCGCCGCCCGGGAAAGGGGCTTCCCGGTGGACGGCCACTCGCCGGGTCTTTCCGGCCCCTCCCTGGATGCCTACCTCAACGCCCTGATCATGACCGACCACGAGTGCATGACCGCGGAAGAAGCCCGGGAGAAGCTGCGCAGGGGCATGTGGGTCTTCATGCGTGAGGGCTCGGCAGCCAGGAACCTGAGGGATCTCGTCCCCGTCGTGGACGCGGGCACGCTGGGCC
>JBJKRE010000090.1:0-7397 GCA_046704825.1 Acidobacteriota bacterium | reverse complement strand
TCCCTGGACAGGATCCTCACCGGCATGTCCAGACCGCTCAACGTGGCGAAGCAGGACGCCCGTGTGGCGGGGCTCTACGCCGACCTGGACGACGCCTCCGGGCGCTGCCTCATGTTCGAACCCTTCGTGGAGTAGGCGGACTGACGGCCTGGGTCGCTCGAGCGGTGGGTGTGACCGCCGGCGCGTTCGGGACATGAAAAAGCCGCCCGTCGCGGGCGGCCTTCTTCTCAAAAAGCATCCTGTTTAGCGGCGGTCAGACTCCGGCGGCCGCCCGCCTGGGCTCCACCTCGTCCTTGAGGAAGCGGACGACGTCCGCGGTGGAGGTGCCGGGGGTGAAGACCTTGGACACGCCGGCCTCCAGAAGACCCGGGATGTCCTCGTCCGGGACGATGCCGCCGCCGAAGACTACGATGTCGCCCGCGTCCTTTTCCCTCAGCAGACGGATCACTTTGGGGAAGAGGGTGTTGTGCGCGCCGGACAGGATGGACAGCCCGATGGCGTCTACGTCTTCCTGGAGGGCCGTGGCCACGACCTGCTCGGGCGTCTGGTGGAGGCCGGTGTAGACCACTTCGTAGCCCGCGTCCCTCAGCGCCCGGGCGATGATCTTGGCGCCCCTGTCGTGTCCGTCCAGCCCAACTTTTCCGATCAGCAGTCTCAACCTCTTTTCAGGCATGGTCTCTCCTAAGACGACGTATTATACCCCACGGGACGAAAACGGCCAGCCGGCAGGCCTCAGGTTGTGCCGTCCAGCGGCCGGGCGCGCGAGCGCCGCGCGAGGAACAGAAATGCGGCGGCCAGGGCGGCGGCGACCACGAGCAGCGCGAAGGCCGGAAACAGGATGCTGATGCCGGACGCGGCGACCGCGCCGGCCGACTCGGTCGTCGACACCACGTGGTTCCCCGCTCCGAGCGTGAAGAGGGACGACAGCGCCCGGACCTTCACCGTCACGGCCTGGACGGCACCCGCCGCGGCGCCTCCGGCGATGACGGCCAGGGTCCACTTCAGGAGCGGGCTCATGCCGGTCATGACCGAGGCGCTCACCACGATGCCGGCGACCACGGCCGCCGGGGTCGCGACGGCGTCGAGCAGGTTGTCCAGCCAGGGGACGTAGTAGGCCCCGATCTCCAGCGCCGTGGCCGTGGCGAAGGCCAGGAGCGCGGGCCACGTCCCGATCCACCGGAAGTCCGGCGCCAGGGTGAGGTGTCCGGCCATGGCGGCGACGCTCATGACCAGCGGAGGGATGAACACCCTGAAGCCGCACGCCGCGGCCAGTCCGATCCCGAGCAGTATGCACAATACGGTTTCCATGAGGTCCGCCTGAGGGCCGCACCGGGCCCGCGCGGCCGCGACCGTCCCCGGTCACAGCACGCTGTTTTCCTGGTACTCGCCGAACACTTCCTTCATGGCGTTGCAGGTCTCCTGGACCGTGCAGTACGCGCGGACGCAGTCCAGGATGGCCGGCATGAGGTTCTCGTCCTTCGTGCGGGCCTTGGCCGTGAGGTTGCGGAGGGCCGACGCGACGGCCTTCCCGTTGCGGGTCCGCTTGACCTCCGCCAGGCGCCTGAGCTGGGTCTGTTCGACCTCGGGCGGAATCTTGAGGAGCGGGATGGGGACGTCTTCCTCCATCACGTGCTTGTTGAGCCCCACGATGGTCTTGGCGCCGGATTCCACCTGCTTCTGGTATTTGTAGGAGGCCTCGGCGATCTCGCGCTGCGGGAAGCCCGCCTCGATGGCCTTGATGATGCCGCCCATCTCGTCGATCTTCCGGATGTAGGCGACGGCCTGCTTCTCCACGTCGTTGGTCAGAGACTCCACGAAGTAGGACCCCGCGAGGGGGTCGATCGTGTTGGCGACGCCGCTCTCCTCCGCGATGATCTGCTGGGTGCGGAGGGCCACGGTGACGGCCTGCTCGGAGGGCAGGCAGAGCGTCTCGTCCATGGAGTCCGTGTGCAGGCTCTGGCACCCGCCGAGCACGGCGGCCAGGGCCTGGATGGTGACGCGGACGACGTTGTTCATGGGCTGCTGGGCCGTGAGCGAGCACCCCGCCGTCTGCACGTGCGTCCTGAGCATCCAGGACTTGGGGTTGCGCGCCCCGAAGCGCTCCTTCAGCTCGCGCGCCCAGATGCGGCGGGCCGCCCTGAGCTTGGCGATCTCTTCGAAGAAGTCGTTGTGGCTGTTGAAGAAGTAGGACAGGCGCGGAGCGAACATGTCCACGGGCATGCCCCGCTCGAGGCCGGCCTGCACGTAGCCGATACCGTCGGCCAGGGTGAAGGCCAGCTCCTGCACGGCCGTGGCCCCCGCCTCCCGGATGTGGTACCCGCTGATGGAGATGGTGTTCCACTGGGGCACCTCTTTCGCGGAGAACTCCATGGTGTCGACTATGAGGCGCACCGAGGGCTCGGGCGGGTAGATCCACTCCTTCTGCGCGATGTACTCCTTGAAGATGTCGTTCTGGATGGTGCCGCGCAGCCTGTTCAGGGGGACGCCCTGCTTCTCGGCCACCGCCAGGTACATGGCGTAGACCACGCCGGCGGGGGCGTTGATGGTCATGGAGGTGGAGACGTCGCCCAGGGGGATGCCGTCGAAGAGGATCTCCATGTCTTTGAGCGTGGAGACGGCAACGCCCTCCTTACCCACCTCGCCTTCGGCCAGCGCGTCGTCCGAGTCGCGCCCCATGAGGGTGGGCAGGTCGAAGGCCGTGGAGAGCCCCGTCTGTCCCTGGCCGAGCAGGTACTTGAACCGCGCGTTGGTGTCCTCCGCCGTGCCCATGCCGGCGAACATCCGCATGGTCCACTGCCGGCCGCGGTACATGGTGGGCTGAACGCCTCGCGTGTAGGGATATTCGCCGGGCCAGCCGATGTCGTTCTCGAAGTCCGTGCCCTCCAGGTCTTCCGGGCCGTAAAGCCGGTCCACGGGAAGGGATGACACGGTCGAGAACTCCACGTCCCGTTCGGAGTGCTTTTCGAGATGGGGCGCCAGCGTGTCCTTTTCCCACTGGGCCTTGTTCTTTTCGTGTTCTCTTTTAGAAGATGACATCGTCCAACCTCCGATGAACGGCTCGTCGTTGCGCGTCGATACGGAAAATCTAAGTATAACACGGCGAAAGACTTTCCAGCCTGGGGCCGGCTTTTCGCGCGCGAGTCGGAGGGCGGGGCGCCGGCCCGTGCCATTCTGGCGCAAAGGCACGGTTATTTGCCCTCGACCGTGCCTAAATGTCTCTGGTGGCACGGTGTACCGAAAGCGGGATTATGGGAGAAATCTTTGCTGGATCTAACTCGCGTGCCGCCGGGGCATTCTGGCACGTCCGTTGCTAGAAAATGGTCCCGAAGGAGGATGCCTCACATGAAGAGGTTTCTAACAATTGCATTGGCCGGACTCATGAGTGTGGGTTTGCTGGCTGCGGGCGTTCAGGTCAAGACATCCGCGAAGGAGCATGCACCTGTGACGAAGACGGTGAAGAAATCCACCGTCCGAAAGCATCACGCAGCGAAGACGACCAAAGCCAAGGTCAAATCCAAGACCCATGAGGCACGGCCCGCCGCCAAGCACAGCAGGGCCACCAAGCACGCGGCCCGAAAGCACAGCACCAGGCACGAGAAGCACGTGCGGCATTCGAAGAAGGGAATGCATTCCGCTTCCAAGGCAAAAACAACCAGGTAGCTTCCTTCTTCTTCCCGGAGAGGGAGGCTCGGCCTCCCTCTCCGCGGCCTTTTTAAAATCCGCCCGCCGGGCGGATTTTGTTTTGCCTCTTTGAAGCCCTTCTCAACGCTATTGAAGTCGAGAAGCCGGGGATCGAGGTAAGCGGTACGGGGAATGACCGGCAGGAAGTGTGCAGGCCCGCTGCGCGGATCGGGTACCGATCCGGGCGGGAAGGGGCTGGCAGCGCGGAACCCCGGATCCGGTCCGGAAGAGGCCCTGCGAGGACGGCGCCGGCCCGGGCACCGTTCACACGGCGCCGTGCCTCGATTCCGCCTCGTACCGGTACCGTTTGCGCCGGATTATTCGGCGCCCGATTCGGAAAAGCGGCCCGCGGCAGGGACCGATCGTAAAGCAGGTGCCGGCCGTCTCGCTTTTTGCCCGGGGCGCTGGTATCCTGCAGGTTCTGGGGGTGTACGATGAAGGTCGCCGTGGGTTCGGATCACGCCGGTTGGGAACTCAAGGAATTCGTGAAACCCGTTCTCGAAGCTCTGGGGTGCGAGGTGACGGACGTCGGCACGCACTCCGAAGCCTCGGTGGACTATCCGGACTACGCGTCGGCAGCGTGCCGAATGGTCCTGGCGGGCGAGGTCGAGCGAGCCGTCCTGGTCTGCGGGTCCGGAGTGGGCATGAGCATGGCCGCCAACCGGTTTCAAGGCATCCGCGCCGTCCTCTGCACGGACCTCTACCTCGCCCGGTACTCGCGCCTGCACAACGACGCCAACGTCCTCTGTCTCCCGGGCCGCCTGATGGGCAAGGCCCTGGCCGAGGAGGTGGTGAATACCTGGCTTTCCACGGACTTCGAGGGGGGACGCCACGCCAGGCGCCTCGAGAAGTTGGACAACATGTAGGCCCGCCGCCTACCGAGAGTGGTGAAAGGGGAATCAACCATGCGCATTGAAGAGATCTGGAAGGCCGATCCCGAGGTCGGCGAGGCGCTGGCGGGCGAAATCCGCCGTCAGAGCGATCACCTCGAGATGATCGCCAGCGAGAACTTCGTGTCCGAAGCCGTGCTCGAGGCGGGCGGCTCCGTGTTCACCACCAAGTACGCCGAGGGCTACCCTGGAAAGCGCTACTACGGAGGGTGCATCCACACCGACACCGTGGAGTCCCTCGCGAGGGAGCGCGCCAAGGCTCTCTTCGGCGCCGAACACGCCAACGTCCAGCCCCACTCGGGGTCGCAGGCTAACATGGGCGTGTACATGACCGTTTTGAAGCCGGGGGACAAGGTCCTGGGCATGGACCTGAGCCACGGCGGCCACCTGACCCACGGCCACCCGCTTTCCTTCTCGGGCAAGCTCTACGACTTCATCCCCTACGGGGTCAAGAAGGATACGGAGACCATCGACTACGAGGCGCTCGAGGGCCTCATGGCAGGGCACCATCCCAGGCTCGTGGTGGTCGGGGCGAGCGCCTACCCGCGCTTCATCGACTTCGAGCGCATCTGGGACATGGCGAACCGCCACGGCGTTCTGGTCATGGTCGACATGGCGCACATCGCCGGACTGGTGGCGGCGGGTGTGCACCCCTCACCGGTGCCCTACGCCCACTTCGTGACGACCACGACCCACAAAACGCTGCGCGGCCCCAGGGCCGGCCTTATCCTCTGTAAAGAACAGTTCGCCAAGGACCTGGACCGGACCGTCTTTCCAGGGATCCAGGGCGGGCCGCTGGTACACATCATCGCGGCCAAGGCCGTGGCCCTCAAGGAGGCCGCCCAGCCCGAGTTCAAGGCCTACGCGAAGCAGGTCGTGGCCAACGCGAAGGTCATGGCCGAAGGCCTGGCGGAAAAGGGCTGGCGGATCGTGTCCGGTGGAACGGACAACCACCTGTTCCTGGTAGACGTGTTCTCTCAGGGCATCACGGGCAAAGTGGCCGAGGCGGTGCTCGAGCGGGCGGGCATGACGGTGAATAAGAACACCATCCCATTCGACACCCAGAAGCCCTTCGTCGCCTCGGGCGTCCGCGTCGGAACGCCCGCCATCACCACGCGCGGCATGAAGGAGCCTGAGATGGCCGTCATCGCCGGCTGGATGGACGAGGCCCTGCGCAACAGCGAGGACGAGGCCGCCCTGGATCGCATTCGGGGCGAGGTCGAGACGCTCTGCGCCCGGTTCCCGCTGTACGCACACCTCGCGGAGAGCATTCCAGAGGGTATGTGACGATGATGATCCCGGTTCTGCTGAAACCTCCGCGCGGACGGCCCGCGAGAGTCGTCGGCCGGGGGTCCGAAATCACACCCGTCCTTCAGAGCCTGAGCCGCGTCGGATGGCCGGCCGAGGTGCACGACCCGGAAGGCGGCGCTGACCTGGCCGGGCTTCCTGGCGTCAGGGTGGTGACCCACGCCCCGCCTGCGCCCTCCCTGCGCCAGGCTTCCCTGGTGCTCATCGGGTCAGCCTGTCCTCCGGACTGGCGGAGGCAGGCCCTGCACGACCTGGAGGGGACCGGCGTGCCGGTCTGGGACGAAGCGGATCCGGCGGCCTCCACGCTGTCCTTCCCCCTGTGGGTGCCCGGCATGAGACTGTCGCTCGCGGCCTGGGCCCAGGAGTCGGTCAAGGGTTGGGAGCGGAGTGTGGCCGAGGACTTCCTGCGGATGAACGAGCGGTTCGACGCAGACTTCCTGAAGCTGGTGAACGAGCTGAGGGACCTGATCCTGAGCGACATGGACGACGAGGCCTTCCGGAGCAAAGTGGTGGCCCAGCTGTCGTCGCCCGAGATCCTCGGCCACCTCATGAAAGGCGACTACGAGAAGGCGAAGATGATCGCCCTGCGCATCGTGGGCAGCACGACGCGTTCGCTGGAGTAATAAAAGGCCCCCTTTCCGTGTTTCCATCTACCCGCCGGATAAGCGGGCGAGGAACAGCAAGCCCGGTAGAGGCGTCCGGGCGACCGGGCAAGGGAGGCGCGGGCGGGCGACAGGGCCCGGCCCCAGGGAACTCTCCCCATATAAGAAAGGAACGAAAGCCATGAACCCGATCACCGAGTCACAGGTCCTCGAGGCCCTCAGGAACGTCGAGGACCCCGATTTCAACAAAGATATCGTCAGCCTCGGCTTCGTAAAGGACGTGAAGATAGAAGGGGATTCGGTCTCCTTCCGTATCGTGCTCACGACGCCGGCGTGTCCCGTCAGGGAACGCTTCAAGACTCAGGCGGAGGAGGCCGTTCGCCGGGCCCTCCCGCAGGTCAAAGTCGTCGAAGTCATCATGGACGCGCAGGTGGTCCAGGGCAGCAGGGCTCCGTTGATCGAAAACCTCGTGCCGCAGGTCAAGAACGTGATCGCCGTTGCGTCGGGCAAGGGCGGCGTCGGCAAGTCGACGGTAGCGGCCAACCTCGCGGCGGCCCTTGCGCAGACCGGAGCAAGGGTGGGCCTGCTGGACGCCGACATCTACGGGCCATCCATGGGGCTCATGCTGGGCGTGACCGAGCGGCCCAAGGTCAACGAGGCCGAACAGAAGATGTACCCCGTCAAGGTCCACGGCATCGAGGTCATGTCGCTGGGCTTCCTGCTCGACCCGGACACGCCCGTCATCTGGCGCGGGCCCATGGTCATGAAGGCCCTAGAGCAATTGCTCACGGATGTAGCGTGGCCTGAGCTGGACTACATGATCGTGGACCTGCCGCCGGGGACCGGCGACGCCCAGCTGACCCTGACCCAGAAGGTGCCGCTGTCCGGCGCCGTCATCGTCACCACGCCCAACGAG
>JBJKRE010000089.1:0-11994 GCA_046704825.1 Acidobacteriota bacterium | reverse complement strand
AGATGTGGCGCGGCGCGAGGATGAGCGGGGCGCCGGGGACGGCGGCCCGGACGTCGGCGTGGGCCTCGAGCACGGGGGCCTCCTCGCCCTCGCGGACCGAGCCCGCCACCCAGAGCGGCGCCTCGGGAAGGCCCCGGGCGAGGGATTCCCGGACCTTTTCGAAGTCCTCCGGCGGCCTGAGGTCGTACTTCAGGTTGCCCAGCACCACGATGCGCTCCGCGCCGGCTCCCAGGATGCGGAACCGCGCGGCGTGCTCTTCGCTCTGGGCGGCGACGAAGACGTCGGTGAGGGCCTTCTCGTAGAGCGTTTTGAACTTCTGCGTGCGCCGGAAGGACCGGTCGGACAGGCGGGCGTTTACGATGAAGACGGGGACGCCGGACGCCCTCGCCTCCCGGAACAAGGTGGGCCAGATCTCGGTCTCGACGAGCACCAGCGCGCGCGGGTTGAGGCGCTTGACGGCACGCCTCGCGGAGCCGGGAAGGTCCACCGGAAAGGCCTGGGGAGACAGGTCGGGCGCGCCCTCCTTCGCAGCCAGGTCGAGGCCCGTGGCCGTCGTGCTGGTCAGGGCGACGGGCAGCCCCCTCGCCTTGAGCACGGCGGCGAGCCTGAGGGCTATCCGGACTTCGCCGACGGAGACGGCCTGGATCCATATGGGCGCATCCTTGCGGGCTTCGTAGAAACCCAGCCGCTCGAGGAGGCGAACGTTGCCCCTCTGCTGCACGGCCAGGAAGAGGAGCCAGAAGGGCGCCAGGAGCAGGGAGAGCGTTCTATAGACCAGCCGCAAGCAGTCTCCTTTTGGGGGACAGGGAACGGGAAAATTCCTCCCCCAGTGTATTCAAGGCCCAGACCGTCAAAAAGAGAAGGGCCCCGGGAATCAGCGCCAGGTGGGGGGCCTCCAGCAGATAGTCGCACCCCGTGGCCAGCATCTCCCCCCAAGAGGGATTGGGGGGCTGGACGCCGAGCCCCAGGAAGGAGAGCCCCGCTTCGGACAGCATAACACCTGCCGCGCCCGCCGTGGCCTGCACCAGCAGGACGCTCGTCGTGTTGGGCAGGATGTGCCGGCCCAGGATGTGCCTCGTCCCGCCGCCCGCCGCCGCGCTGGCCTTCACGAAGTCCCTCTGCTTGACGGACAGGGTGACGGAGCGCGCAAGTCGCGCGTAGCCCACCCAGGCCGTGGCCGACAGCGCCACCACCAGCGGCACGAATCCCCGCCCCACGTAGGCCAGGATGGTGATGGCGAGCAGGATGCCGGGCAGGGCCATGAGCACGTCGATGATCCGGCCGACGAGGTGGTCCGTGAGGCCTTCGAGGTATCCCGCCAGGATACCCACGCCCGTGCCCAGGGTCAGGGCGAGCAGGAGGGCCGAGGCGACGATGACCAGCGAGAGCCGGCCGCCGTAGAGCACCCGGGTCAGCACGTCCCGTCCGAGGTCGTCGGTGCCGAGCCAGTGCGCCGGGGACGGGCCCGCGAGGCGGTCCGAGAGGTCCTGCTGGGCGTAGCGGTAGGGGGTGATCCAGGGCGCGAGGAGGGCGCTCAGGACCCAGATAACGATGAAGACCGCGGCGAGCTTCTTAGCCATCGTAACGAACCCTGGGGTCGAGCCACGCGTAGAGGAGGTCCGTGGACAGGTTGACGAGCAGGGTCACGACGGCGAAGAGCAACACCACCCCCTGCACCACGGGGTAGTCCCGGCTGCTGATGGCGTTCAGGACGAGCGTGCCCAGACCGGGCCACCGGAAGATCTTCTCGGTGAGGATGGCCCCCGTCAGCAGGGCCCCGAACTGGAGACCGATGACCGTGACGACGGGGAGCATGGCGTTCTGCAGTGCGTGGCGCCTGAAGGCCGTGCGGGGAGACAGGCCCTTCATGAGGGCGGTTCTGAGGTACTCGCGGTCCTCCTCCTCGCCCAGCGACGCCTTGATGATGCGCGTGAGCAGGGCCGACATGGGCACGGCCAGCGTCAGCGCCGGGAGGAAGAGGCTCCCCGGCTCGTCGGCCCCCGAGACTGGGAACCAGGGCAGCTCCACCGCGAAGGCCATGAGCAGGAGGGGACCCAGGAAGAAGGAGGGCAGGGACAGTCCGGCGCTCGAATAGAAGTCGGCGGCCCGGGCCGGCAGGCTCGTCTTCCTGCGCGCGGCCACCAGGCCGCAGGGAAAGGCGATGAGGCAGGCCAGGACCATGGCCGCGCATCCGAGTTCGGCCGTCAGGGGAAAGGCGCGCTCGAGTTCTTCGAGGACCGGGCGCCCGCTGCGGATCGACGTTCCGAGGCGCCCGGCTGCGAGGCCCTCCAGGTAGTCCAGGTACTGCCTGGGCAGGGGCTCGTCGAGGTGCAGGCTGTGCCTGAGCTCCGCCCGCTTCGCCCGCGGGGCGTTCTCCCCGAGCATGATGTCCACGGGGTCGCCGGGCATGGCCCTGTTCAGGAAAAAGACCAGGGTCAGGAGCCCGAGCAGGGTCGGAACGAACATCAGCAGTCGCCACGCGGCGTATCGAAGCATCCATCGTCTCCCGATCCATTCTAACAAGGGAAAGGAGATTTCGGATTTGGGAATTGGGATTTGCAGAAGAAGACAAAGAACAGAGGTCGGTTACTTTTCCCAAAGGCTAAGGCCGAAAGCCAAAGGGCCAAAGAAAGACAAGACGGCGTGGGGCGAGCCTTCGCAGGCGGGCTTCCATAGACCCTTACAGAGACGCTCCTTCTGCCGTCTTCCCATTTAGCCTTTAGCCCTTAGCCTTTAGCCTTTCCCCCATCGGGCTCACCACAACGAAAAAGGGGCCCCGGAGGGCCCCTCGTTTCGCCTGGACGAACCGGCTTACTTCTTCTTTTCGGCGTCCATCTTGTTCAGGATGGCTTCCATCTCGTCCATGGCCTTGTTCATGGCCTTCATGGTGACGTTGAAGGGCTGGTCGGTGGTCATGTCCACGCCCGCCACCTTCAGTTCGTCCACGGGCGGCATGGAGTCGCCGAGGGTGAGGAACTTGCGGTAGTCCTTCACCTCGCCGGGCTTGCCGTCGATGATCATCTGCGAGATGGCCGTGGAGGCGGTGATGGACGTGGCGTAGCTGTAGACGTAGAAGTCGTAGTAGAAGTGCGGGATGTAAGCCCACTCGGCGTAGCAGACCGGGTTGATCTCGGTGATGCCCTGGTCGACGCCGTAGTACTCGTTGATGATGCCGGCGTACACCTTGTTCAGGTTGTCGCCGGTGAGGGCCTGGCCGTTCTCGACCATCTGGTGGATCTTAAGCTCGAACTCGGCGAACTGGGCCTGCCGGAAGAGGGTGGTCCTGAGGTTGTCCACGTACGTTCCCAGCAGGTAGAGCTTCATGGCGTCGTCGTTGGTGTGGTTGAGCGCGTAGTTCATCAGGAGGTTCTCGTTGCAGGTGCTCGCCACCTCGGCCACGAAGATCGTGTAGTCGCTGGTGGGGTAGGGCTGGTTCTTGTTCGAGTAGTAGCTGTGCATGGTGTGGCCGGACTCGTGTGCCAGGGTGGAGACGTCCTCGTACGAGCCGTTGAAGTTGAGCAGCATGTAGGGGTGGACGTCGTAGGCGGAGCCGTTGCTGTAGGCGCCGCTGTGCTTGCCCGGGGAGGGGAAGAAGTCGACCCAGCGGTGGGCGTAGCCGTTCTTGAGCACGTCCACGTAGTCCTGCCCGAGGGGCGCCAGGGCCTTGAGCACCATGGCCTTGGCCTGGTCCGCCGTGTACTTCTCGTCCACTTCCTTCACGATGGGGGCGTAGAGGTCCGAGTAGCGGAGCTGGTCGAGGCCCATGATGCGCTTGCGCAGCTTGAGATAGCGCCAGAGCGTCGGCAGGTTCTTGTGCACGTTCTTGAGCAGGTTGGTGTAGACGGCCGTGGGGATGTCCGGGCCGTCGAGGGCCGAGGACAGGCAGTCCTTGTAGTTCCTGGCCTTGGCGTAGAAGAGGTCCTTTTTGACCTCGCCGTTCAGCAGGGAGCCGAAGGTGCCGCGGAACTGGTTTAGGTTGCCGAAGAAGGCCTGGAAGACGTTTTCACGGTCCCACCGGTTCTGCACGGCGCGGTACTTGGTGTAGGCGGCCGCGTCGAGCGTCACCGTCTGGCCGTCGGAGAGCGTGACCGTGGCGCGCGGGATGTCGGCGTCGGAGAAGACGCTGTAGACGGATTCGGGCGTCCCGGACATGAGCCCCGCGTCGGCGATGATCTTCTCCTCGGCGGGAGACAGGGTGTGCGCCTTCATGCGCAGCACGTCGTCGATCACCGGCTTGTAGATCTTCAGCTTGGGCTCTTCTTTGTAGAAGGCGTCGATCTTGGCGGCGGGGATCTTGAGGATCTCGGGGTCCACCCAGGCGGTCTTGGCACCGAACTCGGCGCCCAGCGGCGCGAGCGACTGGCGCATCTCGAGGGCCTTCGAGTCCCGCATGTTCAGGTCGGACTTCATGGACGCGTAGCTGGCCAGCCTCGAGAACTCCTTCTGCAGGTTGAAGAGGAAGTCCAGCCCGCCGAGCAGCTCCTGGGACGAGCTGCCGAGCTTGCCCTTGTACTGCTCGATCTCGGGGATCTTCTTCTCGAGGTTCTTCTTGGCGGTCTCCCACGCGGCGTCGTTCGCGTAGAGGTCCGTCAGGTCCCACTTGTCCTGGTCCGGAATCTTAGACCGGTCCATGGCCTGCACGGCTACGCCGGTCAAGAAGACCATGGCCAGGGCGACAACGAGCAACTGAGAAAGAAACGATCGCATGTGGAGTCTCCCTTCCTTGCATCTGGTCTGGTTCGCACTCCCATAACACCGTCCCGCGAGGTGGTGGCGCCGGTCTTCCGCGTTGTCCTGTCCGAGTTGTGAACCGAGGGGATGTCCCGTCCCGTTCCCCACCCCGCGAACACCAACGAGCCAGCAGTATACGACAGGTGGGCGGGAGGCGTCACGGGAAGGGGGGGATGGATTGGGGATTTCGGATTTGGGAATTGGGATTTGCAGAAATAGGCAAAGAACAGAGGTCGGTTACTTTTTCCAAAGGCTAAGGCCGAAAGCCCAAGGGCTAAAGAGAAGCAAGACGGAGTGGGAAGGGTCTTCGCAATGCGGTGAGCCTGCCCTATCGGGGGCTTTCGATGCGAAGCATCGGAGGCCGCGTTCCGACGCGAGGGGGCCAGCCCGCGCGAAGGGCAAGATGGCCACACCGCAGGCGAACTTGTGTACGTCGAGGATGTGGGCAACGCAGCCCGACAAAGCGGATGGTCCGCTCCCGTCGGCGCTTCCTTGAAAGGTGGGGGGGGCCACTACCGATTCTCAGCAAAAGGTCGCGGAGCGCGAAGCGCCGATCGGCCATGATCGGGGCAGGCGGGAAGCCCATTCAAAGACTTTCTCCCAGCGTGCTTCACGAGCTGCCCAGGCGTGGCCGATCGCAAGGTGCCGCAGGCACCCCGCGGCCGTTTCTCTATATCGCTGGCGTGTCTCAGGACTCGCGTCCACTAATGCTCCCGAGAGTTTCCTTCGAAGGCACGCCCTCGGCTCGGTCACTCGATCACCGGATCACTTGATCACTCAATCCCCCGGTCGCCTCCCGCGAGCCCGATCACGGCGGCGCCGAGGGCGCCTACGAGCTGGGGCTGTTCGGGAATGGAGAAACGGATGCCGAGGGCCTCCTCGAGCAGGCGGACCAGGTCCACGTTGAGGGCCACGCCGCCCGAGAAGACGGCCGGCTCGGCGGCGCCCACCATGCGCACGAGCCCGGAGAGCCTCTTGGCCATAGCGCGGTGGACGGAGTGGACGATGTCCGGCACGGCCTGCCCCTGGGCGATGAGCGAGATGACCTCGCTCTCTGCGAACACCGTGCAGGTGGAGGACATGGTGAGCCTCTTCGTGCTCTTGAGCCCCTCGGGCCCCAGGCCGTCCAGGCCTGTGCGGAGCGTCTGGGCCATGGCGTTGAGGAACTTGCCGGTCCCGGCGGCGCACTTGTCGTTCATGGCGAAGTCGAGGACGTCTCCGCCGTTGCCCAGCCGGATGGCCTTGCTGTCCTGCCCGCCCACGTCCACGACGAGCTTCGTGCCCGGGAAGAGCGCGGCGGCCCCCCTCGCGTGGCACGTGATCTCGGTCACCTGCTTGGTGGCGAAGGGCAGCACGGCACGCCCGTAGCCCGTGCCCACCACCGCGGCAAGGTCCCCGCGCCCGGCGCCCGCCATGGCCAGGGCCGCGTCCAGGGCCTCTCCGCCCGTCTCGGCCAGGTGCGGCGAAGACTCGGCCAGGCTCCAGCCCGCCTGCGCCCCGGTTGCGTCCACCACGACGGCCTTGGTGGTCAGCGATCCCACGTCCACGCCCGCGTACAGCCTGCTCATGCGCTGGCCTCCCGCCCTGGGGCGCCCGCTTCAAGGGATTCGAAGAAGGCCGAGAGGCGCGTGTTGGCCTGCTCTTCGGAGTAGGCCCTGAAGTCGGTCATGTCGGCCTCGATGACCACGGTCCGGATGCC
This sequence comes from Acidobacteriota bacterium, assembly GCA_046704825.1. Lineage (GTDB taxonomy): Bacteria > Acidobacteriota > UBA4820 > UBA4820 > DSQY01 > CAVRTJ01. Next base: position 5,564 of record JBJKRE010000089.1, on the reverse strand, counting down.
GAGGCGCTCCGCGAGCTTTCGGCGGATGTCGTACTGCCCCACGGAGTAGGGCTTGCAGGACCGTGCGGAGTGCAGCACGAGGCCGTCCACGGCGTAGTCCCGGGCGATGCGGGCCATGAGGTCCAGACGGTAGCCCAGATCCCGGTTCAGGAAGATGAGCCCGTAGGCCCTGGCCAGGGACCCCCAGGGGTCCTTGTGGTCGATGTGGTGGGCGGTCTCGGCCCAGGCGTTGGTGTAGGTGCCCGCCACGCCCACGCAGCCGTGCTCCGCGAAGAGCCGGCTCATGGGCTTGAGGGCGAACCAGATGGCGATGTTGTCCCACATGAGGCGGCGGCGCTCGCCGGGCACGGCGGCCACGCCCCTGTCCACGCGGTCCTCCAGCTCCGCCAGCAGGCCTTCGTAGTAGCGCTCGCAGCAGGGCAGGCCGCGCAGGGAGACCACGGGCGCCAGGTGGACGAAGGCGTCGAAGATCGTCATGGGAGCGGGCCGGTGGCGCATGGTCGCCAGCACCCGGCCCCAAAGCTCGGAGCCCCGGCGCGAGGATTCCAGGACGGTCGTGAGCCGCCGCTCGTCGAGGGCCCTGCCCGCGATCCGCTCCAGGACCGGCACCATGTCGCGGATCTGTCCCGCCATGTAGTCCATCGTTGCGGCCGCGGGCTCGCCGTAGATGAAGGGCGTGTCCAGGACGATCAGCGGGATCCGGTGCAGGTGGGCCAGCTCCTTGAACCAGTAGAGGATGGTCTGGCAGATGTTGTTGGTGCAGAAGAGCAGGTCCGGCCTGGGCAGCCTGCCCACGGGCGTCTTGCCCGACAGGGCGTGCCCCAGGTCGATGCGCGCGTAGGAGCAGAGGTCCTGTGAGAACCCCGCGGCCTCCGCCTCGGCGCAGATGTCCGGCGCCGTCCTGCGGGCGCCGCAGACGGCCCCGTGGTTTTCGGGGTAGACGGTGTAGAACCCGAAGGCCCTGAGCAGTTCCACCGGCGCCCCGCTCGTGACCCACGCCACGGGCATGGCGCCCTCTGCGTACCGGGCCAGCCCGTAGTGCCTCGTCATGATGCGCTTCAGGTCCTTTCCGCTCTCGAGCGGCGGACCGAAGAGCGGGTCGCGGGGCCTGGTCCGGCGGCCCTTTCGGAGGCGCTGAAGACCCATGGCCGCCGGCAGGACGGCGTCCTTCATCAGACGGTATCCAACTTTTTCCTTGATGCTCACGTCAGGGTCTCCACGAAGGCTTCCAGGCGGGTCACCATGCCGGCCGGGGTTCGGGGTTCCATCTCCGTTTCAAGGGTCAGGACAGGCACGCCGTCTTCCCGCAGGGCGCGAGCGAGCAGGGGCGCGTCGAAGAGTTCGGGCTCGCAGAACTTCACGTCCAGGATGACCACGCCGCGCGCCCCCGACCGCTCGACGAGCCCGCGCACGAAGGCCGCTCGCTCGTTCAGGGGGGCGGCCTGGGTGCTGCAGGGCGGCAGGGCCAGCATCCTGTCGGCCAGGACGCGCCAGGGGTCGTCTCCGGAGGGCAGAGGCCCGCGGACGAAGCGCCGCCCGCAGCCCAGAAAGTCGTCTTCCACCACCCGGACGCCCATGCGATCGAGGGTTTCTGCGAGATCGGCGGGCTGGGGCAGGACGCCGGAAAACACCAACGGGATCTCCTCCTTCGGCCGTGCACCCTCGCCATCCCGGGCGAAGTCCTCGAGGCGCCTCACGGCGTCGTCCGGCCACAGGCACTCGCACGCGCGGACGGCCGAGTAGAAGCCGGCGTTGCCGGCGGCGAGCCCGCCCCCGGCCCGAAGGTCGTACAGCCTGCGCAGGGCGGCTGTTCGCGCGGCCCCCAGGGCCAGCGCCTCGTCCAGCGCACCCTCCTTCATGGGGCCGGCCTGCCGGGTCAGTTCGCCCGAGAGATCCTTGAGCTGGGCCACGAGGTAGGCGGCCGCGCGCTCCCCCCTGTCGTGTTTGGGGGGATAGAAGAACAGGCAGCGCCTGGCCTCTCCGCCCAGGTCCCGGACCATGGTCGCGAGGTTCTGGAGCGAGTCGCAGGTGTGGGGGAACAGCAGGATGTCCGCCGCCTTCAGACCGCCGGAGAGCAGGAGTTCGAGCCCCCGCTGGACGACGGCGCACACGAAGGGCTGGAGGTGCGCCGGGGCGCGCTCGGGCTCCAGGGGCGGATCCCACACTTCCGCGGGGCAGACCCCGTGGGCCCACAGGAGCTCGGCGGGATATCGGGCGGGCCATACGGCCGCCACCTTTCGCCCCAGCTCCTTCTGGCCGATGAGGTAGTCCATGCGTCCCATGGAGTCCTCCTGCCGATAGTGTGAGGCAATCCATCGCCGGATGCAAAAGCGCGCCGGGCGGGCGGACCGCGGCATGTGGTATTTTGTGGCCATGAGCGGCAGAACGGTCACGCTGGTGGGGTTCATGGGCTGCGGCAAGAGCACGGTGGGGCGGGTGCTGGCCATGCGGCTCAAGTGGCCCTTCAAGGACACCGACGCCACCATCGAGGACCTGGAGGGCCTCCCCATCCCCCGGATCTTCGAACGGAAGGGCGAGCCCTACTTCCGCGACCTCGAGCGCCGTGTGATCCTCTCTACGCCGGAAGAGGGGGAGCGGGTCCTGGCCGTCGGGGGCGGCGGCTTCAACGAGGAGACCATCCCCTTTCTGGACCGGCTCGGCCCCACCGTACACCTGGACCTGTCCTTCTCCGACGTCAAAAGACGCATCGCCGGGGATCCCCACCGCCCGCTGGCTGCCTCTGACGACCTCTTCGGGCTCTTCATCCGCCGCAAGCGCTACTACGCCCGCGCCAGGCACCGCGTCTGGACGGCCGGCCTCACCGTGGACGAGGTGGTTGACGCCATCCTGAGGCTGATATAATCTTTGCCTCAACCAGGGGTAGAGTTTGGCAAGGAAACGCTATCTGATCCTTTCGGACATCCACTCAAACCAGGAGGCTCTTCAGGCGGTCTTCAGCACCGTCAAGAGGCGCAGGTACGAGAGCGTCCTGTGCATGGGCGACCTGGTCGGCTACGGGGCGAGCCCGAACGCCGTTTTGACGCGCCTGAGAAGGCTGCCACGGTTCGCGGCCGTCCGCGGCAACCACGACAAGGTCTGCATCGGCGTCGAGGACGGGGAGAACTTCAACGGTTCGGCCCTGAAGGCCGCCCAGTGGACGTCCGACAGGTTGACCCGCCCCAACAGAGACTTCCTTGCGCGCCTCCCCAAAGGGCCCATGGAGGTACTCCCCGGCGTCTGGCTCGTGCACGGTTCGACCGTGCATGAGGACACGTACATGTTTTCGGATTTCGACGCCTACCAGGCCTTCGAGTCCGGCTCCTTCAAGGTCTGCTTCTTCGGCCACACCCATTACCCCGTGGTGTACGTGCAGACGGAGGCCGGAATCGAGGTCCAGCCGTTGGACGGTACCACCACGGAACTCGTCCTGCAGCCCTACGCCCGCTATCTCATCAATCCGGGATCGGTCGGCCAGCCGAGGGACAGGGACCCCCGTGCGGCCTTCGCCGAGTTCTACCCGGAAAGCCGCAGGGTGGTCTTCTACCGGGTGGGCTACGACGCGCAGGCCGCCGCCCGGAGAATCGGCAGAGCCGGGCTGCCCGAAAACCTGGGCAATCGCCTGATGGTCGGAACGTGAGCGGCGGGATCAACCACTCGCACGCGTGCGGCGACACGGTGTACCACGTCCAGATCGAGGACCTTCAAGGGGCCCGGGCGCTCGACGTGCGCGTCTACGTCAGCGGCCGCATCGTCTTCCACAAGCGCCACGCTTACGGACTCTACGTCACCGAGGCCGAAGGCACCGATCGCTACGCGGCCGTGGTCCGGGACGAGATCGACAAGATCCTGGCCCTCGTCAAGGCCGCCATCGACCGGGGACGGATAAAAGCCTAAATACATTTGGGATTTGGGAATTGGGATTTGGGATTTGAAAGACGGCGGGGAAGTGAGGAAGGGGTCTTTTCCAAAGGCTAAGGGCTAAAGCCGAAAGGCTAAAGGAAGACGGCAAAGGGGATGCCTTTGCAGCGGCCGATTCCCATCGGTCGATCGGCCTTTGGCCGGCAAAGGCCGCTACGAAGGAATACCTCCTGCCGTTTCACTCTTTAGCCTTTCGGCTTTAGCCTTCAGTCCTTCCCGATGGGACTGCCGCGGCCCTTCGGGCCTCGCAGTGACTGCTTTCTATGGTTTCGGATGCTTCTGCTGCGAAGCATCGGAAGCTGTGTCCCGACGCGAGTGGCCCCTATCCGCGAAAGATGAACGGCCGCGTCTCTAGATTCGACTTTAGGCTTTTGTCGTCCAGCTTCTTGCTAAGGGCTTCTTCGAAGGCAGGCCCCTGTCTCGATTACTCGATTACTCGATCACTCGATCACTTGATCACTTGATCACCGCGCCGGCAGGCGACCGATCACTATTCTTGAAGGTAACAGACGCCGGCGCGTTCCTCGAAGACGTCCTGCACCTCGTCGATGCCGATGTTGAATGTCATGGTGATGTTGTCCCTGAGGGCGAGGTCGAGGCCCTCGGACTGGGGATCGCGCTTAAGGACCTCCATGCAGAGGTCGTTGGTGGCCCCCAGCGCACGGCAGACCTCCTGACAGCCGAACCCCTGCTCGTACCTCAGGTTCGCCAGGTCCCGGCAGTAGTTCTTGAAGAGCGACCGCTCCCGCGTGCGCACCGTGTTCATGAGGTGGCGCATGAGCTGGCGGATGTTCCAGTGCAGGTCTTCGGTCTTCTGGCGGCGGTAGCCGAGCGACCAGCCCTTGGCCTCGGGGCCCTTGAGCTGCTCGACGGAGGCCCGGACGATCTCCTGCTCGTGCGCCTCGAGCAGCCAGAAGACCTTCAGGTTGGTCCGGACCCGGACCTCCTTCATGGCGGCGCGGTTCAGCCTGTGCCATTCGCCGGGGTTCGCCTTGTAGTTCTCGATGAGGAACGGCATCCTCCGCTCGATGTCCAGCCGCCGCTTGGGGGCCCAGCCGAGCCGCTCGTAGGTCCGGTTGGCGTCCACCGTCAGCCTTTCGTCGATGTACCTGGCCATCCACGGCCGCTCGAAGGGGCGGTTGCCCAGGATGCGCCCGTAGATGTCCCGGGCCAGCATGCCCGGGTAGCACAGGACCTTGGGCATGTGGACGGGCTTGACGGCGGTGCCGTAGAAGGCGACAGTGGCCGCCTCGAAGAGCTCCTCGTGGGTCGTGGACCCGTTGGTGGACGCGATGAGGATCTCGTAGGGCTGGAGGATGTCGTGCCGGTCAAGCAGGGCCTGGAAGAAGGACACGGCATCGCGCACGTGCAGGTAGGGTATGGCCGACTGGCCCCTGCCGCCCAGGACGCGCCGGTTCCAGGCGTGGGACAGCCATGTCTCGAGGAACATGTACAGGGGCGGGTACTCGCACCAGTCCGAAAACATGGCGCCGAACCGTATGATCGTGGTGGGGATGGTGCGCTCGTACTCGCGCAGCATATCCTAGCCTATCTTCTTGGTGTTGGCGTAGACGTGCTCGCCGTCGGGGGGGGTCGACTCGTCGAGGGCCTCCCCACTCGGCGGAAACCGGCAGCCCCCGACCGAG
>JBJKRE010000088.1:0-2883 GCA_046704825.1 Acidobacteriota bacterium | reverse complement strand
CCACTTCGCCGACCAGGTCGACCTGCCGGAAGCCCATTTGCCACAGGTTCACGCGCAGGGCGTGCCGGTCCACGGTACCGTCCCGCTGCAGCAGCATGAGCCCGGCTTTCCAGAACCCCGGCCGCGGCACGCGGTACAGCAGTCCCTCCACCGAGGTCATGACGGCCGGGCGTGCAGCCGTGAGGACGTGCGTCAGGGCCGCCGCCCTCTCCAGGAGAATACCCGGGTGTCTCGGAAGCCCCTCGTAGGGATCGGCGTCGGGCGCGGGCATGAAGGCGGGCGCGGCGTGCTCGCCGAGGATCGCCTCCAGGAAGGCGTGGAGGCGGCGCCCCTCGCCCTCCGTCGGCAGGACGAGCGCCTCGGGCCCTTCGCGCGCGGCCAGGTGCGCGGCCAGGGCGTACGACAGGGCGCCGCCCCGCACCGAAGGCAGGCCCTGCGGGCCTCCGAGTGCGTCGTAGAGTTCGGAGAAGAATCGCGAGAGGAGCGGGTCCATCATGGCTCCGTGCGGTTCAGCGATGCGATCAGCGCGCTCGTGGAACGCCCCGGCACGACGGGCAGGGTGAGGACCCGCCCTCCTGCGGCCAGCACGTGCTCCCTGCCCACGACGGCGTCCACAGCCCAGTCCCCTCCCTTGACGAGGATGTCCGGCGTGACCGACGTGATCAGCTCAAGCGGCGTGTCTTCCTGGAACAGGGTGACGGCGTCGACCGAGGCCAGCGCGGCGAGCACTTCCGCCCGCTCGGCTTCGGGCGTCACCGGCCTGTCAGGCCCCTTGAGCCTGCGGACGGAGGCGTCGCTGTTGAGCCCGACCACCAGGCGGTCACCCAGCTCCCTCGCGGCGCCAAGGTACCGCACGTGCCCCACGTGAAGGAGGTCGAAACAACCGTTCGTGAAGACGACCCGTTCGCCCGAGGCCTTCCAGGCCCGGCACGCGTCCATGAGTTCGGGACCGGTCATGAACTTCCCCACGTCACTTCTCCCCGAATCGGAGTCTGGCCACCCGGTCCTGGAGGCCCGGCAGAATGCTGTCCAGAACGCTGCTGAGCGGTACCGCCCTGCCACCGCGCGACACGAAGAGTTGAAAGGTCCTGGCCACACCTCCGCTGTCGTCGAAGGTCGCCCGGCCCGTCACACCGACGTAGTCCCTGAGTTCGAGAAGACCCTTGCGGATGGCCCCGGCCCCGGTCCCGTCCTTCACCATCACGGCGGCGAGGACCTGCAGGGCGTCGTACGCGTGTGCGGCGTAAACGCCGGGCAGGGTATGATACCGCGACTGGAAGGCCGTCACGAAGACCTGTACGTCCGCCTGCGGACTCTGAGGATCGAACTGGGGCAGGGGAAAGATGAGGCCGTCGATGCGGTCTGCCGCGCTCTTGAGGATCTCGCTGTCTCCCAGGGCGCTGGCCGCCAGGAGGGGTCTCGACTCACCGGCATTCTTCAGGGCTTCCACCAGCCGCACGATCGTTCGGCCGTATCCCGACAGGAACAGGACCTGCGCCCCGCGCGTCATGGCCATCCTGCGGGCCACCGCAGCCAGGTCGCCGCCATTGTCCGAAAACGTCACGACAGTAACGGACCGGTCGCCCTGCTCGAACCGGCGGCTGAAGGCCTCCGCCATTCCGCGTCCGTAGTCGTTGGCTTCGGCCGCCGCCAGGACCTTCGTGGCGTGGAGCGTGTACGCGGCGAAATCGGCGAGGGTGGCCGCCTCCAGATCGTCCGAGGGCCAGTTCCTGAAGAAGTAGCCCCCCGCCCGCCCGAGACGGGGACTCGATGCGGAGGGGGAAAAGAGGACCCGGTGCAGACGCCGGGCGACGGGCTCCATGGCCTGCGCTTCCGCGCTCGAACACCCGCCGATGACGGCCTGGACGCCGTCCTTCTGTACCAGGGCGCGAAAGGCCTCTGCGGCCTTTTCGGGGCTTGACGCCGAGTCGCGCACCACCACGTCGAGGCGCCGGCCTGAAATGCCGCCGTCCGCGTTGACGTTCCGGACACCCACCTCGATGCCCCGACGTATGCTCTTTCCGTACGGCGCCAGCGAACCGGTGAGCGGCAGCACGGCGCCTATGCGGACTGGACCTGTGCTGCAGCCCCAAAGCAGGACCGCAGAGAAGATCGCCAGAACGACGAAACCGATTGTCGCGCCCGCGGCGCGCTTCCAGGCCATGCCGGACTCCTGCGCGACCTGCTATTGTAGTAGTCCCCAAGTCCATAATCAAGAACGGCTTGGCCCTGCCGTCCCTGCCCGTGCGCCGCCCGAGGTCCGGGCCGCCGGTTCGCGACGTGGTAACATCTGTTCCGTCGCCCCGCACGTCGTCGGGCGGCACACGGGGAGGTGATCCATGCGCATCCGTACCGCCGCCGCGGCCCTGGCCCTGGTGGTTTCGCTGGGCCTGTGGGGAAAGAGTCCCGACATCGTGCTGGTGAGTCTGAACGCCTTTCGCGCCGACCGCCTGGCCGCCTTCGGCGGTGCCGGAGGACTGGCGCCCAACCTGGACGAGCTGGCCGGCAGAAGCACCGTTTTCAGCGATTGTTTCACCTCTGCGCCCATGGCTCTTCCCGCGGATGCGACGCTCCTCACCGGCTGCTTCCCCGCCAGAACGGGGCTCCACGACGACGGCTACGGCGTGCTCGCTCCGGGGGTGCAGACGCTGGCGCAGGTGCTCGGTGCAGAGGGCTACGACGCGCGCGCCGTGGTCGGCTCCTCGGCGCTGGACGGGCGATTCGGACTCGACCGGGGGTTCTTCCGCTACGACGACGGCGTGGGGCCCGCCCACGTGCGCACCGCCACCCAGGTCACGGACCGCGCGGTCGCCGTGCTGTCGGAGGAGCGGTCCAGGCCGTTGTTCCTCTGGGTTCAGTACGCCGACGCGCACGCGCCCTACC
>JBJKRE010000087.1:0-7142 GCA_046704825.1 Acidobacteriota bacterium | reverse complement strand
TGCAGGCGGATCGATCATCCCTTCGAAATGTCCGGGCAGAAGGTTGCCGTAATTAAGACTTACGGTGCCAAGGTTCATTTTCAGCATGCGCGCGGTGGGATCGCCGTCAATCATCTTGTCGGCTTCGAAGACGCATACGCCGGCTCCGTCCCATCCCGACGTGAACTGGTTGCACGTCATGTAGTACCCGTCGGGCCACACGCCGAACTTCGGATAATCGTTCATGTCCGTGGTGCTGTAGTCGTAGCAGTAGAGCCACCACGCGCCGGAGGGATCGGATGTCTGCGAGACGGCGATGGCCACCTTGAAGGGGCCGCTGCCGCTCGCTCCAAGGTCGAACTGACTTATGACCCACCTCTGCCGGAATCGGTCCCACAGCACGATGGGATCGCCCCAGTTATCGGCCGCGCACGACCCGCCGAGAGGCGCCCAGAGGGTGTTTCCCGCGACGGGTCCGAAGGCGGTCGTGGCCGTCCAGGATGAACGATCGATGGTCCAGCCCTGAATGTGGGAATTGATCCACTGAACGTAGTGGTTGGGCCCTATGTCCCCTTCCGTGTCCGGAGGTGCCACCCCGTCGATGTTGTTCATCCCGTCGAAGTCGATCAGAGCCCCGGGCATGGGTGCCGCGGGCTGGATCTGTTTCACAAGGGCGTCCTTCTTCGCGGCTCCTCTCGGGGTCGGCCTCATGTCTTTGGTGACGCCGCGGTTCGGAATGACGCGGTGCTCGGCCGGAACGGCCATCCTGCAGTTGTCCGGCGCTATGCTCCTCAGGGCCGGCGTGACGGCCGTCCCCACGGGATAGCGCACCTCGTTCTTTTTCGGAGTGCCTACCGGCGACGCCGCAAAAGTGGCGATCACCAGCCACGCTGCGCCCAGGCATGCAATTCCCCCGGCTCTCCAGTTCATCCTTCACCTCCCTGTTAAACACAGGCGGGCAAACGGAGACCACCTCTCGCGTTCACCACTTCCTGCCATGTGCGATCAGGTATAGACGGACGATGGGTCCACCTCTCCCCCTGCTAGCCCCGAACTGGATGCGTCTTCCAAGATGACGGTGATATGAGGGCATTATTACTCGCGGAAGAAAGGTTGTCAAGCGGGTGCTCACTGGAATGGTGACATTCGCTGAAACACCATGTATACGGGACACAGAGCACCGCATGGTGCCTCGGGAGGATGGGTGACAGGTTCCGGCGCCGAATTCCTGACATCACTGGACAATATGAACGACTGCTCAGATAGTCCTGTCTCCGGACGCTGACACCGGCGCCGGCGGCATCGCGGTGCTGTCAGAGACGGAACGGCGTGGCATGGTCCCTCCAGCGTTGCCGCGCGCTCAACGAAGAGCGGCACACGATGGCTCACCGAGAAGAAGGTGCGCGTCTCTTCAGATCCACCGTAGAAACGAGAACCCCGATGGCTCGTCTGCAGCCGAGCGGAGCCATGCCAGGGCGACAAGAAGGGGCGGGAAATCCCGCCCCTTTTCTTTGCTGGACCGGTGATGAGACGAACGGATGAACGTTCGGGGCGAAGCTTGGAAGGCACCGCTGCCGCCCCCGTTGGTGTTTCTTTGGCCCTTTGGCCTTAGCCTTCAGACCTTGGGGTTCCGCTTTTCCTTTCCACCCGCCTCACCGCCTCAGCGTGCGTCCACTACTCGTTGCCCGGTGCGACCTTGACCGGCTCGCCTTCGGGATCGACGAGCTCGGGCTTGGGGAAGCCGGCCTTCTCGAGCTGGGGCAGAACGGCTTTCTTGTCTCCCACGAGGACCACCAGGAGCTTGTTCCAGTCGAAGAGGCCCGACTTCGCCTCGGCGTTGGCGGAGTCGAGGGAAATGGCGTCCAGGGCCTCGACTTCGCGAGTGACCCAGTCCACGGGCTGTCCGTTGGACAGGATGGACCCTAGCGTCCCTTCGAGGCTCGACGTGGTGCCGGCCGAGCTGACGAGGTCGTAGCGCACCGTCTTGCGGGCCTTGTCGAACTCCTTGGCGGTCACGTCGCCCGTGGCCATGGCGTCGAACTCCCTCTTGAACTCGTGCAGTGCGGGGCCCGTGACGGCCGTCTGGACCGACGAGGAGGCCCCCAGCATGAACTGGTTCCCCTCCCGCCAGATCATGCTCGCCGCGCCGTAGGAGTACCCGTGTTCCTCGCGGATGTTCTGCATGAGCCGGCTGGTGAAGGACCCGCCGAAGACCGTGTTGAGGCTCTCCCGCTGCGCCGCGGGCTTTGCGCCGGTTTCCGGAGCGACGGGACGCATCATGTAGAGGACGGTCTGGGGGGCGCCGGGCCGGTCCACGAGCACCAGGCGTCCGGGCGCGGGCTTGGCCAGAGACGCCGGCAGGGCCGGTGCATTTTCGCCTTTCACCTTCCAGCCGCCGAAGCGTTTGTCGAGCGCAGCCTTGAGCGCCTGCGGGTCGAAGTCCCCCACGAAGAGGAACTCGGCGTTGGCGGCGTTGAGAAGGCGCGGCATGGCGCTCTTCACGTCGGCCAGGCCGATGGATTTCACGGTGGACTCGAACCCGGCCCGCGGCCTGCCGCGCGCGTCGTCGGGGCCGAAGATGATCCGTCGGGCCGCCATGACGGCCACGTAGTCGGGCCGCTCCACCCGGGACTGTATGTCCGAAAGGAGCAGGTCCTTCTCGCGGTCGAAGTCCTTCTCGGACAGCCTGGCCCGCATCACGGCGTCCGCGAAGAGGTCCAGCGTAGGATCCAGCTTCGACGTCAGGCCGCTCACCCGGACCTTGAAGTCGTGCCAGGTGGCGCCCGCGCTCACGGATGCCCCGAGGGACGCCACTGCGTCCGCGTAGGCGCTGGCGTCGCGCTTCCCCGCCCCGTCGGTGAGCATGGACGCGACGAGCCCCGAGAGCCCGGCCTTTCCGGCCGGCACCATGCGCTCGCCGCCGTTCACGATGATCATGCCCGAAAAGAGCCCCGTCCCCGGCCGGCTCACCACGTACAGCGGGACGCCGCCGGCGAGCACGAGCTTCTCCGGCACGGGCGGGTGGGCTTTGGCCGGCGGGAAGTCGGCGGGCCGCTTGTCCAGGTCCGCGCCTTTGACCTCGGCGCCCTCTGGCAGAATGCGCATGTCCACGCGCCCCTCGCCCAGGACCTCGTCGGCCCACTTCCTGACCGACGCGGCGTCGGCCGTTGTGTAGGTGGCCAGGACGCGCTTGAAGCTGTTGGGACGTCCGAAGTAGTGGTAGTACTCGTTGAGCATGTCCGCGCGCCGGCGCAGGCTCTCCATCCGGCGGAGGTAGTTGGCTTCGGCGGAGGCCTTGACGCGCTTCATCTCGGCCTCCGTGGGGCCGTCCTTCTTGAACCTGGCCAGCTCGTCCATGACCGCGTGCTTGATTTCACCCAGATCGGCGCCCCGGGCCGCGGTCACGTCGATGACGAACTCCGAGCACAGCTCCCTGGAGTCCTGGTAGACGTACACGTTCTGCGCGATGCGGTCGTCGAGCACCAGGCGCTTGTAGAGGCGCCCCGAGTCGCCGTCGGCCAGAATCGAGGCGGCCAGCTCCATCTGCGCGTCGCCGTCGGCGTAGGCCTTCGGCGAGGGCCAGACGAGCCAGATCCGCGGGTACTTGACCTTGTCCGTGGCCATGCGCCGCACCTCGTGGTCCAGCACCACCGGCGGCGCCGTCCTGTGCACCGGCAGGGGCTGGGCGGGCACGGCACCGAAGGTTTCGGCGATGATCTTCTTGACCTTCGGCTTGTCGAAGTCGCCGGCCACCACGAGACTGGCGTTGCCCGGCACGTAGTAGGTTGAGAAGAAGTCTTTCACGTCCTTGAGCGTGGCCGCCTCCAAGTCCTTCGCGCTGCCGATGACGGGGTGGTGGTAGGGGTGGCCGGGCGGAAAGAGCGCCTCCGGGATCATGAGCCACGCCTTGCCGTAGGGGCGGTTCTCGTAGCTCTGGCGCCGCTCGTTCAGCACGACCTTGCGCTGGAGGTCCAGCTTTTCCTGGGTCATGGCCTTGCCCAGGCCCTCCATCCGGTCCGCGTCCAGCCAGAGCAGGGTGGGAACGAGGGAACTGGGGCCCCACGAGTAATAGTTCGTGCGGTCCGAGGCCGTGGACGCGTTGTTGGCGCCTCCACCGCTCTCCATGATCACGTCGAACTGGCCTCGCGGCACCCGCTTCGTGCCCATGAACATGAGGTGCTCGAACAGGTGCGCGAAGCCCGTGCGGCCCCTGGCCTCGTCCTTGGACCCCACCTGGAACCAGGTGTCGATGGTCGCCTGGGGCAGTTTGTGGTCCACGTGCAGGATCACGGTCAGGCCGTTGGGCAGCGTGTAGGTCTCCACCGGCACGTCCTGTGCGAACGCGTTCAGGCACGCGGCGCAGACGAGCGCCGCGATGAAGAGTACGAATCTCTTTCGATGCATCATCCCTCCTCCCTGTGTGGGGGCGGCCCCTCCCGAAGGGACGCCCTTCTTCGTGTGATGCGAAGGTATTAGTGTACGGCATTGCGGAAAAAATGTTGCCACCGCCGTCCGGCCGGGGTTGGAGTACAATCAGGGGGTCACCCTGGGACTGCGCCCGCCCGGGTCCGTACGGGAACCGATGGCGCAGCCGCCAACGAAGGAGGAATCCATGAAAGTGTCCCTGTCCGTCGCCGCGGCGGCCCTGACCGCGTCCATTCTGTGCGCTTCGGGCTTCCGGGCGGCCGAATCCAATTGCCCGCCCCCCACGCCCAAGAAGCCCGTCACCACCGCCTACCACGGCGTGAAGGTCACCGAAGACTACCGCTGGCTGGAAGACTGGTCCAACCCCGCCGTCAAGAAGTGGAGCAACGACGAGAACGCCTGCGCGAGGAAGTACCTCGACGCCCTGCCGGGCCGAAACGCCATCCGAGCCAGGCTAACCGCCCTCCTGAAGGGCGCCTCGTCCAGCTTCGGGGATTTCCGGATCGTCCACGGCACGATCTTCGCCCTCAAGGAGCAGCCGCCCAAACAGCAGCCCTTCCTGGTCACCTTGAAGTCCTTCGACGACCCCGCCTCGGCGAAGGTCGTGGTGGACCCGAACGCCATCGACCCGCGCGGGATCACGGCCATCGACTGGTACGTCCCCTCGCCCGGCGCCAAGCTCGTGGCCGTCTCCCTGTCGGTGGGCGGCAGCGAGGACGGAACCGTCCACGTGTACGACGTGGCCACGGGCAAGGAGGTCTACGAGCCCATCGCCCGCGTAAACGAAGGCACCGCCGGCGGCGGTCTGGCCTGGAACGGGGACGGGTCCGGCTTCTACTACACGCGCTACCCGCGCGGCAAGGAGCGCCCGCCCAAGGACCTGGATTTCTACCAGCAGGTGTACTTCCACAAGCTCGGCACCCCGCCGGCCAAGGACACCTACTGCATCGGGAAGGACTGGCCCAGGATCGCCGAGACCACGCTCAAAAGCAGCAAGGACGGACGATACGTTCTGGCCACCGTGGCCTACGGAGACGGCGGCGAGTTCGCCTTCTACCTGCGCGGCCCATCGGGCGGTTGGGTCCGCGTGGCGGACTTCAGGGACAAGGTCACGGCCATCGACTTCGGGCCGAAGGACGTCCTGTACATGCTGTCACTCAAGGACGCCCCGCGCGGGAAGGTCCTCCGCCTGCCCGCCTCCAGCCCCGAGCTGGCGAAGGCGAAGCTGGTGGTTCCCCAGTCGGACGCGGTAATCGAAGGCTTCACGCTGACCGACTCGCGCATCTACGTCCACGACATGGTGGGCGGCCCGTCACGGATCCGGGTCTTCTCGGACGCAGGGAAGACGATCGGCATAGTGCCGGTGGCGCCGGTCAGCGCCGTGGGCCAGATCGTCCACGTGAAGGGCGACGACATCGTGTACAACGAGCAGAGCTACGTGACCCCGCCCGCGTGGTACCGCTACTCGGCCGGGACCAACAAGGTCACCGAGACCGCCCTGCGCGAGACGTCACCCGCGGACTATTCCGATACCCAGGTCGTGCGCACCTACGCCGTGTCCAAAGACGGCACGCACGTGCCCCTCACGATCCTCATGCTCAAGGGAACCAGACTCGACGGCCACAACCCGACCATCCTGTACGGCTACGGCGGTTTCGACATCAGCCTCACGCCGAGCTTTTCGGCGCTTCGCCGCATATGGATCGAGCAGGGCGGCGTCTACGCCATCGCCAACACGCGCGGCGGCGGTGAATTCGGCGAAGCGTGGCACAAGGCCGGTATGCTGACGCACAAGCAGAACGTCTTCGACGACTTCGCCGCCTGTGCCCGCTACCTCATCGACAAGAAGTACACGAACCGCAACGAGCTGGCCATCGAGGGCGGCAGCAACGGCGGCCTCCTCATGGGCGCCGAGCTGACCCAGCATCCCCACCTCTTCAAAGCCGTGGTGAGCTTCGTGGGCATCTACGACATGCTGCGACTCGAGCTGAGCCCCAACGGATCCTTCAACGTGACCGAGTACGGCTCCGTCAAAAACCCCGCCCAGTTCAAGGCCCTCTACGCCTACTCGCCCTACTACCGGGTCAAGGACGGCACCGCTTACCCGGCCTGCATGTTCCTGACGGGCGCCAACGACCCTCGGGTCAACCCCATGCAGTCACGGAAGATGGTGGCCCGGCTCCAGGCGGCCAACAGCTCCAGGAATCCCATCCTCCTCTGGACCAGCAGCGACAGCGGACACGGGATTTTCATGTCCCTCTCCCAGCGCGTGGGCCAGTACACGGACGTCTACGCATTCCTCTTCCACCAGCTCGGCGTCACCTACAAACCAGTCAAGGCAAAAATCGCGACGCCCGCCAGGCGGGGCTGAACACTCCCCTTAGCTTCATAGCATGCGAAAAGAGGGCGGCCGGGGATCGGGCCGCCCTCTTCGTTACCGCAGGCTTACGGTAGCTGTCAGGCTGTTACAGGTCCTGGATGCGCGAACTGTCGACGGTGAGCAGATAGACACCGTCCTTGCGGACCAGCGGACCGTCGACGGTCACCCAGTTGTCGCCGCTCTTTTCAGCGGTTTTCATGGCCTTCAGGTCCTTTCGGTCGGTCTTGAGCACGTAGACGTTGCCCATGGGGGTGACGAGGGCCCAGGCGTCGTGATCCCTCAGGCAGGTTTTTGTGCTGTCGGGACGCATGCACCTGGAGTCCTTCATGGGGCTGACGGTGACGCGGGTCACCATGCC
>JBJKRE010000086.1:0-3591 GCA_046704825.1 Acidobacteriota bacterium | reverse complement strand
ACGCCGCTGTACTCGCTTCTGACGGCTGCGTCGTTCTTCGCCTCGAGGGTGCCCACCACCTCCACACTCTCCTGGAGCTGGTGCGGCGCGACCTTGACCGTGTCGACGGCGACGGGCGGCTTGCCGGACTCGGCGCCGTCCGTCCTGGATGCGCACCCGGCCGTGGCGGCCAGGAGCGCGACCATTGCAGGTATGGTTATGCAGCGGATGTTCATGCGTTTCTCACCTTCCCCCCTTGGTTTTCTATGCCCTTCATCACGACGCGCAGGAGCCTGGCGAGCCCGTCGCGCCCGATGCCCCGCCCGGCGTGGGACAGCTCGAGCTCGGTGGCCACGCTGAACGTGCCCATGACGGCCATGGCCATGTCCTCCGCCCTGCCCTTCCTGAACTCTCCCGTCTTCATGCCCTCCCGGACGAGGTCGACGACCGCGGCGCGGAAGTCCTCGTCGAACCGGTCGAAATCGAAGTCCGGCGCGCCCTGGTGCGGACCGTAGTAGATGGCGAACACGAGCCGGACGACCGACAGCCTTTCGAGGAAAAGGTCGAACATCTCCTCGAGGAGGCCTTCGAGTCTCTCGTCCGCGCTTCCGGAAGGCCGCCGAACCTTCTTCAGGCGCTCGTAGAACTCGGCCTGGGCCAGGTCCATGATGGCGTGGTAGATGCCCTCCTTGCTCCCGAAGTGGTAGTAGAGTACCGGCTTGGTCACGCCCGCCGACGCCACGATCTCCCGAACGCTCGTGGCCGCGTAGCCCCGCCGGGTGAAGAGTTCGGTGGCGGCCGTCAGCAGCTTCTCCCGGACCGCGCTCTCTTCGGCCGCCCCGTCCGCGCCGTTCGATCCCATACCCGTCTCCCTTCGCCGGATGCCGCCGCCCCGGGCCCCTTGCTCGAGGTTACCTACCGGTAGGTATATTATTCGGGCATGGGAAGTCAAGCGCTCCACTTCGACCGAAGAACCGGAGGGGCATGTGCCCCGGGCGAAGGAGGGCTTGCGGGGATCTCTGATGGCTTCGGAGCCTGCTCAAAAGGCCCGGCGGGCATCCTGCCTGGAAACTCCAACTGACCCCCCTGACCGGTGGGGCCTGAGAAATTCAGGCGGCCCTTTTCTCTTGCTCCTCCGACTCAATCGGGTCGGAACAGCCGGGGTGGGGGAAAGGCCGGTCGGATCCGGGACGTCGCGGGCGCCTTCCTAGAAGGCGCCGGTTTCGTTGCCTTTGACGAGGCTGATGAATTCGCGCCTCAGTTCGATGTTCCGCTGGAACTCGCCGGTGAAGGCCGTGCTCGTCGTTTTGCTGGCCTGCTTCTCGACGCCGCGCATGGCCATGCACAGGTGGAAGCCCGTGACGGATACGGCGACGCCCCTTGGTTCCAGTATCTCCTCGAGCACCCCGGCGATCTGCGTGGTGAGCCGCTCCTGCACCTGGAGGCGCCTCGCGAAGACGTCCACCAGTCTCGGGATCTTTGACAGACCGATGATCTTCTCTCCCGGGAGGTAGGCCACCGACGCCCTCCCGAAGAAGGGCAGCATGTGGTGTTCGCACAAGGAGTAGAACTCCACGTCCCTGACGAGCACCATCTCCCTGTAGTCTTCGGCGTCGAAGACGGCGCCGTTGACCAGTTCGTCGATGTCGGCGCCGTATCCCGAGGTGAGGAAGCGAAGGGCCTTGGCGACGCGCTTGGGCGTCTGGACCAGCCCCTCCCGTCCGGGGTCTTCGCCGATTTCTTCAAGGATCCCGCGGGCCAGGGGTTCGAGACCGTCCCGCGCGGGAGTTCTTCTGGGTTCGAGGTCCGCTATCCGGAGGGCGGACGACGCCCCGAGGGATTTGTGTTCGAGCGCCTGGTCCTCAGCGACGGACGACGGCAATGTTGCGCTCGGTCTCTTGGAGTCGGAGTTCATAAAGTCTCCCACCGGGAATCCTTCTGTCCAGGAGTTCCCAAAAGGCCACGGCGAGGTTCTCGGCCGTGGGGATCACCCCGTCGAGAAAGGGGACGTCCATGTTCAGATTCTTATGATCCACTGCGTCGATAATCGTTTGCTGGACGATCGATTTGAGCTCCTTCATGTCCATGATCATGCCCGTGTCCGGGGCGATCTCGCCTTCGACCGTCACTTCGAGTTCGTAGTTGTGCCCGTGGCCGTTTGCGTTGGCGCACAGGCCGAACACGTCCTTGTTCCTGGCAAGCGACCAGTCCGGCCTGTACAGCCTGTGGGCCGATGAAAAGTGCTTTCTAACGGTCACATAGGTTCTCATGCTCGTGCCTCCTGCTCGTCCGGAGCAAATGCCATACCACATGCAGATGCCTGCTCGCTCCCTCCCGGCGCGGAACGGTCGCGGACCGTCGGGCCACCGGCCTTTCGACCTCTCATGCGGCATTCGTCTGGCACATTATAACGCCATCGCGGCGGAAAGGCGGTTCTGCGCCTGCAACAGCCGGCGTGGCCTGTTTCAGCGCAGAAACCGAAACGGGCGGGGAAGTGCGTCGGTCGGACGTCTTTCAGTATGGCCTCCGCAGCTTGATGGGAACCCGGTGGCACCAGGGGATGATCAGGGCTGCAGGGAATCTCGGGGCGGCCCGCCGGCATGCGGTCGTGGCGGAGGCGTCCCGGTGCAAACGGAATAGAGGCCGGTGCCCCTGCGTTGGCATCAGGGTTGCTTCCCATACGGACGGGGCTTGGCCCCGAGGGTAAGCAAGCACATCAAACGGAGCAGGATCATTCGAGACGAGGAGGATTCCATGAGCCTGGTAGGACAAAAAGCACCCGACTACACGCTGGATGCCGTTTCGGACGGCGAGTTCAAGAAGGTCAGCCTGGAAGACTACAAGGGCAAGTATCTCGTGCTCTTCTTCTATCCGCTGGACTACACCTTCGTGTGCCCCACGGAGATCACGGCCTTCGCCGACAGCTACGACGCCTTCAAGAAGCTGAACGCAGACGTGGCGGCCGCGTCCATCGACAGTCAGTTCGTACACCTGGCGTGGCAGAACACACCGCGGAAGGAAGGCGGTCTGGGCAAGGTCCCCTTCGCCCACCTGTCGGACATCAACAAGACCCTGGCCCGGGATTACGGCGTGCTCGCCGAACCCGCGGGTGTGGCCCTCAGAGGCCTTTTCATCATCGACGAGGAAGGCGTGATCCAGCACGCCACGATCAACCAGCTCGGCGTGGGACGCAACGTTGAAGAGGTGCTCAGGACCCTGCAGGCCATTCAGACGGTGAAGGTCACCGGCGAGGTCTGCCCCGCCAACTGGAAGCCCGGCGACGACACCATGAAGGGCGACGTGAAGGGCTCCCGCTCCTATTTCGAAAAGCACGGCTGAAGACCGCTGACAAACCCTTTCTGACAAGCCTGCAGGCCGCCGGAACACCGGCGGCCTTTTTTTCGAACCTCCGGGCGCGCGAAACGATGGTAGAATCCCGTCTTAACGACATGGGAGGTCGGGTATGAAGAGAGTAGGGTTGTTGGCGGCGGCGCTCACCCTGGGGGTCTGTGCGGCCGCCGCCGCGGCGCCGCCGGCGCCGGGCGGCTGGGAAATACTTTCCAAGAACGAAATACGCGCGAACTATTTAATAGACCCTAAAACCCACTGCGA
>JBJKRE010000085.1:0-6442 GCA_046704825.1 Acidobacteriota bacterium | reverse complement strand
CGGGCGTGGCGGACAGCAGAACCGCCGGCCTGGGCTGTTGCGTGAAGTCGAAGGCGTCCATCATGTCGTCGGCGTGTAAGTCCCTCGCGGTCATGGACGGTTCGCCGAACCGTTCCTCCACGATCTTGAGCCACGAATCGAAGGAATAGGTATTCGAGTCAATGAAGCCTTCCTTCGCGTAGGGGCTGATCACCAGGCCCGGCACGCGGATTCCGTAGCCGTACTCGTCCACCTGGGGGGGCACGACGTGGTCATAGAAACCGCCCCAGTCATCCCACGCGATGAAGATGGCGGTGCTGTCCCAGTCCGGGCTCTGCATGACGGCGTTCACGAGCCCCGTTACATAGGCCATGCCCCTGCTCACCCGGGCCGGCGGGTGCTCGCTCACCGGAAAGGACGGTATGACCCAGCAGACCTGTGGAATTTTGCCCTCCCTGGCGTCCTTGTAGAACTCGGAAACGTCCACCAGCCTGTTGAACTGTTTCGGGTCGTTCTTGACGGCCGGGAAATGCGGGAGCGGGTTCCAGTAGGTGAACTTCTTGGGGTCCTGCAGCTGCTTCGGCGCGCTCCCCACCACGTGTCCGTCCTCAGTGTCCGGCTGAACCCCCGAGGTCACGTAGTACTTCCACGTGACCCTGCCGCTCATGAGCAGCTCCGTGATTTCCGGAAAGTCGAACTCTTTGGGCATGGGCTGCGAGTGGCTGACGTACCCGCCGCTCTGGGCCGCGAGCATGTAGAGGTGGGCCGGGAGGCTGTAGGAGGCCACAGACTCGAAGAGGTGGTCCTGCAAGACGTAGAGATGAGCGTAGTTCCAGTAGTTCGGGATTTCGTGGTAGTCGTGGTAGCCCATCACATCATGGGGGTCGTGCCCGGGCGCGCAGTGGGGATTCGGCGGGCGGCACGGTGTTCCATCCTTGGTCTTCAGCACGTCGTAGGCTTCCTTGACGAACCCGTCCATGAGTCCGCCGTCGATGTCCGCCAGGGAGTTGTCCCAGTCGTGCGGACCTCCGCGATTCACGTCGTTTGTATCGTGGTAGGGCTCTACGCACTCGCCCGTCTTCGGATCCGTGCAGCAGACACCCACCGGGATGCCGTCGGCGCCCGGGTACGTGCCGAAGTAGGAGTCGAAGCTCCGGTTTTCCTGCATGATGAAGACGAAGTGCTGGATTTTTTCGAGACCCGGCGGAACGGAAAGGTCGCTGCAGACCGTTGGCGCACCGTCGGCGGGGGACTGCGCGAGGACGTTGCACCATCCCGCCGGTTCAGACAGAAGCGTCACCAAGATCAAGCCCGCCTTCCAATTGCGAAAACCCATCTCCGAACCTCCACGCCGATTCGCGGCGATCCTTCACGGAGTCGAAACAACACGCGCCGGGTACAAACCATGCCACAATGGCGCTTCTGCCCCGTGGCGTAATGGCGCGGTTCACGTCCGTCCGGATTCCTGCTGCTTTGTCCTTTATAGCAGTTAGAGCCCCGGCATCCCTCCGGACTGGAGGATGTAAGCAGGAGGCGTGCCACCGCAGCCGCTCGTGACCGAGGGCCGGGCATCGCTAGGCCTGGGGGCCCGTCAGGGCTTCTTCATCACGGAGTCGAGGATCATGAGGAAGACGGCCTGCTGAGCCGGCTCGTCCTTGTTGATGACGGCGAGGCAGTCCCCCGAGGGGAAGAGCCGGTGGAGGTGGTCGGCGTCCCGGGCGCTGCTGACCACGACCCTTTTTCTGTCCACGCCTTTGGAGGCGGCGTATTCAAGCAGCTTCCTGCCGTCCATGACGGGCATTTCGAGGTCGATCATGAGCAGCCGAATATCCGCTGAGAGGTGTGGAAGGGCGGCGAGCGGATCGACGTAGGTCTCCACGGCCGTCCGCCCCGGGTAGCGCTTCTCGAGGAACGCCTTCCAGTGCGAGCAGAACAGCGGCTCGTCGTCTACGATCACGATTCGCTTCACGTCCGTCCTCCGCATCCGGTTCGGCCAGCCCGCTCGTAGGAGGGTACCATCATAGGGGTGGCGCTTCCACGCAGGCCGGTCCCTTCCTGCGTGGCGGCCGGACGCGGTGTGTACTATAGTTATCCTGTCCGGCCGGGGCCTCCAGAGGGCCTCTTATCACCGAAACGCGCCGGGGGGCGCGATCTTCCAGGAGTCGGCGGGCGGGAAGTTTTGACGCGCGGAGGCGTTACAGGTCAGATGAAGGTCAAACGAGCCGCCAAATACGGGTTCTGTTCGGGTGTCCGGGTCGCGGACATCAAGGTGAAGCGCTTCGCCGCCAAACAGGGGCGGGGAGCCATCCTGGGACAGGTCGTGCACAACGAGAGAGTGGTCGAGGAAATGGAAAGCCTGGGCGTGCGGACCGTCCGCAGGCTTGACGAGGTCGAGGAACCCGTCGTCATCTTCTCGGCCCACGGCGTGCCTCCCTCCTTCCACGCCAGGGCCAGGGCCCTCGGCCTGGACGTGCTGGATACCACCTGCAAGTTTGTTTACGACATCCACAAAGAGGCCAAACGGGCGCTCGACGAAGGGGCCCACCTGGTCTTCATCGGCGATCCGGGCCACCGGGAGGTGGTGGGCTACACCCGGGACCTGGACCCCGCCAGGTACCACATCCTGCAGACCGCCGAGCAGGCGAAAGCCGTGGACTGGTCGGCCTACGACTCCATCCGGATCCTGTACCAGACCACCCTGAACGCCGATCAGTTCGAAGACGTTGTCCGCATCATAGAAAAAGCCAACCCCCGCACGAAGCGCGCCGACACCATCTGCTACGCCACGAAGCAGAACCAGGAGGCGGCCCGGGAGCTGGCCGAGGACACCGAGGTGGACGTCGTGATCGTCATCGGCGGCAAGCACTCCGCCAACACCCGGCACCTGCACGAGATATGCAGCGAATACAAGCCCAGCTATCTCGTCCAGGGGGCCCACAACGTCGATCCCGCGTGGCTGGATGGGGCCAGGTGCGTGGGGCTGACCGCGGGAGCCTCCACGCCCGACTACGTGATCCAGGAAGTGGAAGACAAGATTCGATCGCTGTAGCAGGCTGACCGTCTCTTTTCCCCTCAGGGGTAGCTCGGTTCTTCACTTACCCGGCCGTGCACGAGAGACCTCCACAAGCCCCTTTGAATCGAGATCGAAATCGGTATCGAAATCGGGTTCCGGAGCGAAGTCGAGATGCCGAAGGGAATCTGACGCCTCGGCCTGTGGCAGCCGTAGAAGTCGATGGCGAAACAGGCTCGCCGGTGCGGAGGGATTTCGTGCAGGCGCGACGGGCGGCCACCCCCCGTGGGGCGGCCTGACTTGCCTGACAGCCGCCCAAGAGGTACCCTGAAACCATGGGACGCCGAGAGGAGAAGCCATGAAAAGACCCAGACTGGGTGATCTGTTGCTGGAAGCCAACCTCATCGACGAGGTCCAGCTCAAGATAGCCCTGGAGGAGCAGAAGCTCAGGGGGACCCGCTTCGGCTCCACGCTCATCGCGCTCCATTTTATCGACGAGAACGTGCTCACGGCCTTCCTTTCCCGTCAGCTGAACATGCCCTGCGTCTCCTTCAACAACGTGGAGATCTCCCCCGCCACGCTCGCGACGGTCCCCCGGGGGCTGGCCCTCCGCTTCCACGCCCTTCCCATCAAGACCGAGGACAGGCGGCTCTACGTGGCCATGGCCGACCCCATGGACCTCGAGACCATCGAGGCGCTCGAGGCCCACACGAAGCTCGTCGTCGTACCCATGGTGGCGCCCCAGTCCACCATCGAGGACGCCCTCCACAGGTACTACCCGGAGGATGCATCGGCCCCGGAGGGCGGCCAGGGCGGCGAGGCGGGGCTCTTCCCCGAACTCGTCCGAGAGATCGAGGAAATGGAGGTATTCGGGAGGCAGTTCCGCCAGATCCACGACCGCCTCGACCGGATCGAGGCCACGCTCGTCGAGTTGAGGGCCCTCATCAACGAGGGCCGGAACAGCCGCTAGCACGCTGAGGACGCCGCCGAACGGCTCCTCCCTGCCGGGCTTGCGCGTGAAGCCGACGCGATCCGCGCCGAGGCCCGGAGGTGGGTCCGCCGCAAGGCCCCTGCAGCGATGGCGTGACCGGATCCGAATCGTTATGGGGATCGGAATAGAAATAGCGATCGGAAGGCGTTCCCGCCGGGACGCGGTGTAAAAAGAAATGCCCCGGCGGCACGGTCGCCGAATCGCTTCGAAACGGGAGAATAACCGCCGTTTTCCGTTTGTTCCTGGTGCCTTAGGAGGTGCGTCCATGAAAGTCAATATTCATCCCGTGGAACGCGTCGTCAGGGGACTGGTCGGCCTTTTCGTACTGAGTCTCATCTTCTGGGGGCCCAAGTCCTACTGGGGACTGCTCGGATTCGTTCTCCTCTTCACCGCGGTGGTCGGCTGGTGTCCGCCGTATCAGCTCCTGGGCATCAGCACGTGCCGCACCCGGAACGACAAGTCCGACACCACGGCGGCGTAGATACAAGTGATCGAGCGAATAGTGATCCAGTGATCGAGCGATCGAGTGAAAAGCCTGGGGCAGACCTTCGAAGACGTCCTCGGGTGAAGAAGCGAGGCGCGGGATGACCCGCGAAGAAGCCCTCAGGTGAGGAGGTCAGGAGGCGAAGTCGTCGGCCGGTACGAAGGCCCGTCTCCAGCCGTTGTTCACTTCCGCCTCCCGCCTTCCACCTTCCGCCTTTCCATCGGGCCTCCCTCCTGCCGTATTTGCTTTAGCCTTTTCCTCTGTGCGCTCTGTGGGCTCTGTGGTGAGATATCCTTCTTCGAAGCCCCGCTGTCGGTTGTCTGTGCTTTAGCCTTTCGGCCTTAACCCATGGGCCTTTCAGCGCGGTAAAGGGGTTAAGAGTCAGGGGTGAAGGCGCGTACAGACCTTCGAAGCCCCGTCCGGCTACCATATTCAACTAAGAACTCTCCATCTTTTCTCTGCGTCCTCTGCGTCTCCGCGGTGAGATTCTTCTCTTCGAAGACCTCCCGTCTGCCGTAGTTCAATTCCCAAATCCAAAATCCAAAATCCCAAATCCGAGATCGCTCCCCCCAAATTCCTCGAATTCATGACCAAACGCTTGCCAAGAGGGACCCCGGCGGATTATTGTATTATTTGGAGGTCATTAACGTGCAAGAAATTATGAACGATTCAACGCCGAGGATTGCCCTGTTCATCGACTTCGACAACGGGCAGCTCGACATCAGCCGCGTGCTCTACGCCCTGAGGGAAAAGGGGATCATCATACTCAAGAAAGCCTACGGAGACTGGGGGAAGTTCTCCCAGTTCAGGAAGGTCCTGGCCGAAAACGGCGTGGACCTCGTCGAGAGGCCCAGCATCTACGCCGGCGGCGACAAGAACGGCGCCGACATCCAGCTGGCCGTAGACGCGCTGGAGGCCTGCCTCACCAACCCGCACATCGACGTATTTGCCATCCTGTCGGGCGACAGCGATTTCCTGCCCCTGATCTCGCGCCTTCAGGCCTACAACAAGAAGGTCGTCATCATCGGCATGCGCAAGACCACGTCCGCTGTGGTCATGCGCAACTGCAACGAGTACCTCGCCTACGACAACATCCCGACGCGGGAGCAGATCGCCGCAGAATCGGCGGGCAAGGAGCCGGAGGCCGACCCCAAGGACCTGGAGCAGGCCTTCTCGCTTCTGCGCAGGGCTATCGCGCTCCTGGAGGACGAAGACCGGAGCGTGGACTCCTCCCTGCTGAAGCAGCGCATGCTGCAGCTCAGCCCCACCTTCGACGAGAAGACCTTCGGGTTCTCCCAGTTCAAGGCGTTTCTCGCCGAGGCCCAGAAGAGCAAGATCATCCACATCGGCAAGAAGGTGGACGGCGCCTACCCCATCACCCTGGGCCGCAAGGGACGGAGCCTGGAGGACGAGGAGGACGGCGAAGAAGAGAGCGTCGAACCGCCGCCCAAGACGACAAAGACCAGACGGCGCCGCAAGAAGTGACCCGCACCCGGCCGGGCTACTTCTGGCCGGGCCAGCGGACCTTGTCCACCGTCGTGAAGTGGTAGCCCTCCGACCTGAGGTCGTCGATGAGGGGTTGCAGGATCACATCCGCCCGCGCGTCCCGCGGGCGGCCGCTGCCCAGGTGCATGAGGATGATCCCCCCGTCGAGCCCGAGGGGCGACCGGCCGGCCTGGTGAAGAATCTTCTCCAGGATCTGGCGCGGCCCGTGGTACAGCGGACTCGACGTGCTGTCCACCCAGTCCAGGGTGTCCAGATGGGGCGTCCAGTACACCGTGCGGTATCCGTCCTTCGCCGCCCATCGAATGATCTGGTTGTTGAATTCACCGAAGGGCGCGCGCCAGTAGGGGTCCATGTTCCGGCCCGTTATGAGCCGGAAGACCTCGTTGGCGCGGTCGAGCTGGCTCTTCAGAAAGGCCTGCGTAACCCCCGTCAGGGTCTCCTGGCGCCCGTTGAACGAGTACGTGGTCAGGTG
>JBJKRE010000084.1:0-4859 GCA_046704825.1 Acidobacteriota bacterium | reverse complement strand
TTCCTGCTGGCCATCGCCTTCCTTCACAACTTCCCGTCGTACATGGCCGGGCTGATTCTCATTGGACTCGCGCGCTGCATCGCCATGGTGATCGTCTGGAACGAACTCGCGAAGGGCGATTCGGAGTACGCGGCGGGCCTCGTTGCCTTCAACAGCGTGTTCCAGGTCCTTTTCTACAGCCTCTACGCGTGGGTGTTCATCACGGTGCTGCCTCCGCTGTTCGGGCTGAAGGGCCTGGTGGTCAAGGTGAGCATGAGGCAGATCGCCGAAAGCGTCTTCATCTACCTGGGTCTCCCCTTTCTGGCCGGCATTCTGACGCGCCTGGTCCTGGTCAGGGCGAAGGGAAAGGCCTGGTACCACGAGCGCTTCATACCCAGGATCAGTCCGATCACCCTCGCCGCCCTGCTATTCACCATCGTGATCATGTTCAGCCTCAAGGGCAAAACCATCGTCCATGTACCCATGGACGTGCTGAGGATCGCCGTCCCCCTGCTCATCTATTTCGTGATCATGTTCCTTGTGAGCTTCTGGATGGGCAAAAAGATCGGTGCCGATTACTCCAAGTCGGCGACCATATCGTTCACGGCGGCCAGCAACAACTTCGAGCTGGCCATCGCGGTGGCCGTGGCCGTCTTCGGCATCGGGTCGGGAGAGGCTTTCGCCGCTGTCATCGGTCCGCTCGTCGAGGTGCCGGTGCTCATCGGCCTGGTCAACGTGTCGCTCTATTTTCAGAGGCGGTATTTCCGGACGGCGACGGCCGCCGTACCGAAAGGAGAAGGACTTTGAACGATAAGAAACGCGTGCTCGTCCTCTGCACGGGCAATTCCTGCCGGTCTCAGATGGCCGAGGGGTGGATACGTCACGACCTCGGCGACCGGGTGGAGGTACGTTCCGCGGGCACCCTGCCGTGCTTCGTGCACCCCCTGGCCATCCGGGTGATGCAGGAAGCCGGCGTGGATATCTCGGGCCACCGGAGCAAGTCCGTGGCCGAGTTTCTCGACGAACCCTTCGACCTCGTGGTCACCGTATGCGACCACGCGCGCGAAGTTTGCCCGAACTTTCCGGGCACGGTGAAGTACGCCCACGAATCCATCGGCGACCCGGTGATCTACGGGACGGAAGGCGATCTCGCGCTGAGGAAATTCCGTGAAACCCGTGACCTCATCCGGGAGCGCATCGTCGAACTGGTCAGGGTGCACCTGTTCGACAGGCAAGAGGAGAAAAACTAATGCCGGAAAAGGATATCAGGAAGTCCGTCATGGAACACTACGCCGCCGTTGCCGAAGGGCAGTCCTCATGCTGCGGACCATCCGCGTCCTCGGGGTGCTGTTCGCCCGGCATCGTCCCGGAGGACATGAGCAAGCTGGTAGGATACGGCGACAACGAACTGGCCGAAGTCCCGGACGGCGCCAACCTGGGCCTGGGCTGCGGCAACCCGGTGGCCCTGGCGTCGCTCAGGCCGGGCGAGGTTGTGGTGGACCTGGGGTCCGGCGCCGGGTTCGACTGCTTTCTGTCGGCGAACCGGGTGGGACCCGAGGGCCGCGTCATCGGCGTGGACATGACCCACGCCATGCTGGACAAGGCCAGGAGGAACGCGGAGAAGGGCGGGTACGCGAACGTCGAGTTCCGGCTCGGCGAAATCGAGAACCTGCCCGTGGCCGACAACACGGCGGACATCGTCATCTCCAACTGCGTGATCAACCTGTCCACCGACAAGCCGCGGGTCTTCGCCGAGGCCCTCCGCGTGCTCAAGCCCGGCGGGCGTCTCATGGTCTCGGACCTGGTCCTGACGGCCCCCCTGCCGGAGAGCGTCCGGCGCTCGGTGGAGGCATACGCCGGGTGCATCTCGGGCGCCATGCTGCGCGAAGACTACCTGGGGGCCATGCGAGGCGCAGGCTTCGAGGCCGTAGAGGTCGTCTCCGAAGGCGCCTACCCCATCGGCTCGGCCAGCCCCGACGCATCGGAGAAGGCCGTGCTGTCGGGCGAGGGCATCACCACCGAGGACGCGGAGGCCGCCGCCAGGGCCGTGGTCAGCCTGAAGGTGCGCGCCGTCAAACCTGCGGAATCCTGAATTAACCATCTTCCTGCCCCGGCGGCGCGCCCCCCGGCGCCTTGACGCGGGGCATCGGCACCCGGGCCGGGGGGACGCCGCGCCGCTGCCTGGAAGCTCGAACGGACGTCCTTGCATATATTTGCTTATCCATATATATTAATTTACGAAAGGAGGCGGCGTGACGGACGCGCTGAAAGAACAGTCCAGGCTCTTCCGCGATCTGGGGCACCCCATCCGCCTGAGGATTCTGTGCCTCCTCCTCAGGGAAGGGCGCCAGTGCGTCTGCCGCATGCTACCGGAACTGGACGTTCCCCAGCCCACGCTCTCGCGCCACCTGGGCGTGCTGCGGGGCCACGGGTACGTCGAGGACGAGCGGGAGGGCACCATGGTCTTCTACCGGGTGGTGGACGAACGGGTCCGGTCCATCCTCGCTGCCGCCGGCCTCCCCTGCGCCTGCAGGGCGAATAGTGATCGAGTGACCGAGTGATTGCGCCTTCGGCGCGGTTAGGGGGTAAAGGGGAAAGGGTAAAGGTAAGAATGGCGGTGGCAGGGCCTTCGAAGGCAAGTCCCGAGCCGTCTCTTGAATCCAAAATCCCAATTCCCAAATCCCAAATGTCTTAGCCTTTAGGCCTTAGCCTTTAGGCCTTTTTCTCAGGGGGTTCTCATGCTGACCATCAAA
Source organism: Acidobacteriota bacterium (assembly GCA_046704825.1). Lineage (GTDB taxonomy): Bacteria > Acidobacteriota > UBA4820 > UBA4820 > DSQY01 > CAVRTJ01. The sequence goes on along the minus strand of JBJKRE010000084.1, from coordinate 2,127 downwards.
ATCGCCGGCCCGGGCTGTCGGAACTGTCATGAGCTGGAGCGCAGGGTTAAGTCCGTCCTGGAGGCCATGCAGTGTGAAGCCACGCTTATGAAGCTCACGGACTTCAAGGACATCGCCGCCGCGGGCGTCATGACCACGCCCGGCCTCATCGTGAACGATACGGTGATCTCCCAGGGCAAGGTGCCCGACGAAGCCGCAATCACGAAGTGGCTGCAGGACGCGGGGGCGTAACGATGAGGAGGGACCTTAACGGACGCCGCCGGCCGGTCGTCGCCGGGCTTCGGAGCGCGGGCCTGCTCCTCCTGATCGCGACGGTGTCGGTTCTCGCCGCGAGCGCCCCGCGCGGCGTGGCGGAGGGTGGCCCGGCGCCCCTCTCCGTCCTGTGCGCCGAACCCTACGCGCCCGTGGTCAGGGTCCTGGATACCGAATCCAGCCTCGGCCCGCTCGCCGCGGAGCCCATGACGGTGACCCTCAGAGACCTCGTGCGGTACCACGGCCATCCCTGCGACGGCCTGGTGGCCGCGTCGGCGGGGATCGCCTACGGCCTGCGCACACTGTTCCCCGGCGGGGTGGTCGACCGGACGGATGTGGTCGCAGCAGTGAACGCCTCGCCCTGCTACGGCGACGCGGCGGCCTATCTGACGGGCGCGAGGGCTCGGTACCACACCCTGATCGTGGACCGGGACCTCGGGGACACGTGGATATTGCACCGGCGGTCCACCGGCGGGACGGTGGCCGTGAGCCTTAAGAAGGGCGTCAAACCCGACACCCTGCCCGCCCTGGAAGAGAAGCTCCGGTCGGAGGGCTGCGACCGAACGCTCATCCGGAAGGTCCAGACCCTGCAGATCACCTACTCTGAGAGGGTCCTGTCCACTCCGCCGAAGGACGTCTTCGACCTGAAGCCCCTGCCCTCCTTCCCGTACGAGTTCGGCCCCGTGCGCGCCGACGCGGCCAAAGCGGGCTGCCCGAGGGGGAGCTGAACGACCATGGCCCTCGAGATCAAGCCCCGGGCGGGGCACGCCGAAGCGGAACCGGAGGGTAACGGGCGCGAGCCGGGGCTCGGCCGTTATGTTCTCCTGGGCATCCCGGCGCTGGGCGCGTGGGTCCTTTTGTACCTCGCGTTGGAATCCCTGGCGAAGTGGTTCACGTACGGCCTCCTCGGCCTGCCCGAGCACGGGCACCTGTCCTCAGCCGTGGAGTTCTTCGTCTTCGAATCGCCCAAGGTGCTCATGCTCCTCCTGCTGGTGGTCTTCGGCGTGGGGGTGATCCGGAGCTTCTTCACCCCCGAGCGGACGAGGCGGATCCTCGCGGGCCGGCGAGAGGCGGTGGCGAACGTCATGGCCGCCCTCCTGGGCGTGCCCACCCCTTTCTGTTCCTGTTCCGCCGTGCCGCTCTTCATCGGTTTCGTGACGGCGGGCGTGCCGCTCGGCGTGACCTTCTCGTTCCTGGTGGCCACGCCCATGGTGAACGAGGTGGCCATCGTCCTGCTCTTCGGCCTCTTCGGCTGGAAGGTCACGCTCATCTACGCCGGCACGGGCCTGGCCATCGCCATCTTCTCGGGCTGGGCCATCGGCCGCCTCAAGCTCGAGCGATACGTGGAAGACTGGGTCTACGACATGCCGGCCGGACAGGACGCCGTCGGAGACGAGGCCATGACCTGGGCCGGCCGCGTCAGGGCCGGCACGGAGGCGGTCCGCGACATAGTGGGCCGCGTCTGGCCCTACGTGCTGGCCGGCATCGCCGTGGGCGCGGGCATCCACGGCTACGTACCGCAGGACTTCATGGCCCACCTCATGGGAAAGAGCGCCTGGTGGGCCGTCCCCCTGGCCGTCCTCATCGGCATCCCCATGTACTCCAACGCCGCCGGCATCATCCCCATCGTCCAGGCCCTCATGGAAAAGGGCGCTGCGCTCGGCACGGTGCTCGCCTTCATGATGGCCGTCATCGGCCTCTCCCTCCCCGAGACCGTCATCCTCCGCAAGGTCCTCAAACCCAGGCTCATCGCCGCCTTCATAGGCGTCGTCGGCCTCGGCATCCTCGTCGTCGGCTACCTCTTCAACCTCGTGTTCTAGGCGAGATCCCTTTCTTACCACAGAAGCACACAGAGGGCACAGAGGGAAGGGCTAA
>JBJKRE010000083.1:0-18321 GCA_046704825.1 Acidobacteriota bacterium | reverse complement strand
GGGGACGGACGGCGCCGCCTGGGGGGGCGAGAGGCTCCTGCTGGTAGGGGACTGCCGGTGGCACCGGCAGGCGCATCTTGAGGCGGTGCCGCTGGTGGGTGGCGAAGCGGCGGTCAGGGAGCCCTGGCGGGTCTGTGCCGCGGCGCTGTCCGCTGCCGGTTACCGGGACCTCCTGCCCCGGCTTCCGGTTGCTCGCCTCGTGCCGCCGGACAGGTTGGAGACCGTCGCCGAAATGGCGGCCGGTCCATGGCCTGTGGCGACCGGTGCGGGACGGTTGTTCGAGGCGGCGGGTGCGCTCTTCGGGCTCGCGGTCGAGAACGGGTGGGAAGGGGAGGCGGCGGTGCGGTTCGAGGCGCTCGCCGAGAAGGCTTCCGGGGCCCGTCCCTGGGACGAGGTCGAGCTCGTGGAAAGAGACGGCCTGCCCGAGATCCCCTTTTCGGGGCTCCTTTCGGCCGCGGCCCTGCGCCTGGACGAAGGCGAACCGCCCGCCGGCGTCGCCCTGGGCTTCCACGAGACCTTCTGCCGCCTCGCGGTTGCGGCCGGGCTGCGCACGCTGCCGCCCGGTTTCGACGCGGTGGCCCTCGGGGGCGGCTGCATGGTGAACCGGATCCTCATCCGGGAACTGTCGGCGGGGCTCGAGAGGGAAGGCATGCAGGCGCTCCGCGCCCGGCGGGTTCCGCCGGGAGACGGAGGCCTCGCCTACGGCCAGGCCGCCCTCGCGGCCGCCGTCCTGGCCCGGGAGGCCGCCGGCTGGGAGGAGGCCGTCCCTTGACGAACGGCCGGGCGGGCGTCATCTTAAAAACTCGCAGCGCAAGGGGGAGGCGCTTCAGGAGAGGTACCTGCGCTCAGGCCGCCGCGACGAACGCTCTGCCCCGCCACTCACGGAGGAGGAGGTAGCCATGTGCCTGGCCATCCCCATGAAGCTCGTGCAGCGCACCGAATGGGAAGGGACCGTCGAGCTCGGCGGCGTGCAGCGGACGATTTCCCTCATGCTTTTCCCCGAGGCGGAGGTCGGAGACCACGTCCTCATCCACGCGGGCTTCGCCATCGGCCGGGTGGACGAGGAAGAGGCCAGACTCACGCTCGAGGGCCTCGAGCAGATCGCCGCGGCCATGGACGCGCCGTGAGCGACCCCGCCCTCTACTCCGATCCCAGGGCCGTGGCGTCCATCCTCTCGCAGATCGAAGCCGCGATCCAGAGACTGGGCCGCCCGCTCAACATCATGGAAGTGTGCGGGACCCACACCCACGCCATCGCGGCGGCCGGACTCCGGCCGAAGCTCAAGCCGGGCATCCGGCTCATCTCGGGCCCCGGCTGTCCCGTCTGCGTGACGCCCGTGGACTACCTCGACCGGGCCGAGGCCCTCTGCACGCTGGACCGTACCGTATTGTGCACCTTCGGAGACCTCTTCCGCGTGCCGTCCAGCCGCAGCAGCCTCGAGCGGCTTTCCGCGGGTGACGGGGACGTCCGCATCGTCTACTCACCGAGGGACGCGCTTCAGATCGCCCGGGACAACCCGGGTGACCGCGTGGTCTTCCTCGCCGTGGGATTCGAGACCACGGCGCCGGCCATCGCCGCCACGCTTGTCGAAGCCGACCGGGACGGCGTCGGCAACTTCATGATCCTGCCGGGGAACAAGATCGTACCGCCGCCCCTGCGGGTCCTGGCCTCGGCGCCGGACGTCAGGGTGGACGGGTTCCTGCTGCCCGGACACGTGTCGGTCATCACCGGGTCCGGGCTGTTCGGTTTTCTGGCCGAGGAGTACGGCCTGCCGTGTGCGGTGGTGGGATTCACGCCCACCGACATCCTCGGGGGCGTTCTGGAGGTGGCCCGCCAGAGCCTGGAGGGGCGGCCTTCGGTGGCAAACCTCTACAGCCGCGTGGTCACTCATGAAGGCAACCTTCAGGCGAAGGCGCTCCTGGAACGGTCCTTCCAGCCCGAGGACACCGTGTGGCGGGGGCTCGGGCCCATTCCCGGATCGGGGCTCGCCCTTCGGCCCGAATGGGCGGGGATGGACGCGTCGCGCATCGAGGTCGACCTGCCCGAACCGATCGAACCGCCCGGGTGCCGGTGCGGGGAGGTACTCAAGGGGGCCATCGAGCCGCCCGAGTGCCCCCTCTTCGGTACCGGCTGCGATCCGGACGCGCCCGTCGGTGCCTGCATGGTCTCAAGCGAGGGGACCTGCGCGGCCTGGTACCGCCACGAGCGCTACCGCACGGGGGCCGCGTCATGAAGGACTTCGACCGGATCCTGATGGCCCACGGGGCGGGCGGGCGCATGACCCGCAAGCTGATCCAGGAGGTCTTCGTGCCGGCCCTGGACAACCCCTTCCTGTCCACCCTTTCGGACGCAGCCGTGCTGCCGGAGATGCCGCCCGGCCGTCCGGCGCTGACCACCGACGCCTTCGTAGTCGACCCGCCGGTCTTTCCCGGCGGTGATCTCGGCTACCTGTCGGTGTGCGGTACCGTCAACGACCTGTCCGTATCGGGGGCCCGGCCGCTGTTCCTGACCTGGGCCCTCGTCCTCGAGGAGGGGGCGGAGAAGGACCTCGTGGCCGCGTGCGCGGCCGGAGCCGCCCGCGCTGCGGCGGAGGCGGGCGTGAAGATCGTGGCCGGCGATACGAAGGTCGTCCCCCGGGGCAAGGGTGACAAGCTCTACGTGACGACGGCGGGCCTGGGCGTCGTACCGCCCGGCCGCAGCCTGGACGACCACCGCATCAAGCCGGGGGACGCGGTGATCGTGACGGGACCCATAGGAGACCACGGGGCGACCATTATGGCCTGCCGCCACGGAATGACCGGCGACGGACTCCAATCGGACTGTGCGCCGCTGGCCTCCCTGGTGGAGGCGGTCATGGAGGCAGGGCAAGCCGTCCACTCCATGCACGATCCCACTCGCGGTGGCGTCCTCGTGACCTGCCATGAAGTGTGCTCCAGGTCGGGGATACGGATCGTTCTCGATGAGAACGCCCTGCCCGTCCGGCCGGAGGTCTCGGCGGTCTGTGAACTGCTCGGCCTGAGCGCCGTCTCCATGCCGTGCGAGGGAAGGGCCCTCATCTGGGTCGACGGTGAGGCGTCCGATGGGGTTCTGTCCAGACTCCGAAATCATCCCGCCGGCCGCGAGGCGGCCGTCGTGGGACGCGTGGCCCCGGCCGAACCCGGGCGGGCGCCCGTGACCATGGTGACCGTGTCGGGCGAGGAACGGCCCCTGGACCTCCTCTCCGGCGCCGAACTGCCCCGCATATGCTGAGGAAGGGGGACGTCATACGAAGCGCCGGGGACGGTGATCGCGCCTCGATCACTCGATCACCTTGGAGAAGGCCAAAGGCCGAAAGGCTAAGGCCTAAAGAAGAGAAGGCACGGGGTTTGCCTGCGAAGGGTGTTGCACGGTCTAATGACTCGATGACTTGGTCGCCGGATCACTAGATCACTTGATCGCTGGATCACTGCCCACAAAGGCCCCCCTGCGGAGAGTCCATGCACGAATGGTCCCTGGCATGCCAGATTGTCCGTGAAGCCGAGGCAGAAGCAGAGCGACGCAGGGCGGTCAAGGTCCACGCCCTGACCGTGTCGGTCGGAAAGCTCACAGGCGTCGTGCCGGAACTGCTGACGCGTGCCTACGACATGGCCCGCGTCGGAACGCGCCTCGAGGAGGCGGCGCTGGACGTCCAGGTCCAGCCTGTCAAGGGGCTGTGCCATGAGTGCGGAAAGGAATGCGTTCTGGACGGCTTCGGTCTGGTCTGTCCGTCTTGCGGCGCGCTGGGGCTTGAAGTTCTCGCAGGAGATGATATCCTGTTGACAAAGATGGACCTGGAGGTGAAAGAAGGAAATTCGTCCCAGGCCCATGGAGGGGAGCATGTGTGAAACATGCGGGTGCGGCCTGCCCGAGGATGCAAAGCATCCTCACGCGGACCACGACCACACTCACCGGGAAGAAGCCCGTCTCTACAGGAACCTCCTGGAAGCCAACGAGGCCCAGGCCCGTGAGTACCGCCAGCACCTCATGGAACACGGCGTGTTCGCCGTGAACCTCATGTCGTCGGCGGGCGCCGGCAAGTCCAGCTTCATCGAGGGGGTGGCGGCCTCCGTCACGGGCAACCTGAGGGTGGGCGTGATCGAAGGCGATCTGGCCACCGACCTGGACGCCGACCGCATCCGCGCGCTGGAACTCCCGGTCCACCAGGTCACAACGGGCTCGACCTGCCACCTGGACGCAACCATGGTCCACCAAGCCCTCCACCAACTGCCGCTCGCGGACCTCGACCTTCTCTTCGTCGAGAACGTGGGCAACCTGGTCTGCCCGGGCCTGTACGACCTGGGGTGCCACCTGAACGGGATTCTCCTCTCGGTGACCGAAGGGGACGACAAGGTGGCCAAGTATCCCGTGGTTTTCCGGCAGGCCCAGTTCTTCTGCGTCACCAAGATAGACCTTCTCCCGCACGTAACCTTCGACGCATCCAGGCCCCGGAGGGAGGCCCGGATCCTGAAGGGGGACCTCAAGACCTTCGCCTGTTCGGCGAAGACGTCGGAGGGCATGGGGGAGATCCTCGCCTACCTTTCCACCGAACGCGAGGCCTTGTTGCACTGACCGCAAACGCGGTCCCGGCTCTGTATCGCGCAGCGGAGAGCGGACTCCGCTTCTTGTAGATGGACGGCGCGGGCGACCGCCGCGTTCCGTGACGTCCGTCCGAGGGCGCGGGGGGAGGGTGTGTGAATTGTGTGCCTTGGCGGAGACGCACCGGTCACAGGAATGGCATTCGAGGAGGGGCTCGATCAACCAGAAAAGTGTGAGCAATTACGCATATTCGACATCGTTTGACAGGACTTGTTGTCGGGACCTAGATTTACACAGAATTCTTGCGCCCTGCGGGGCGGCTCGTGCAAAAGGAGGAGGTGGCCATGGGAAAGCCAAGGGGAAATCCGTTTTCCAATGATCACTCGGAAGAGGGCAGCAGAGGAGGCGGCGGCGTAGGCCGCCGGGATTTCCTCAAAATCTGCACCATGGCGGCGGCCGCCGTGGGCCTGTCCGCTTCGGTGGGCAAGGCCTGGGCCGAAGCCGCGGAAAAGGGTCTGAAACCGTCCGTCATCTGGCTGCACTTCCAGGAGTGCACCGGCTGCACGGAATCGTTGCTCAGGACCAGCCACCCCGAGGTGGCCAACCTGATCCTGGACCTCGTGTCTCTGGATTACCACGAGACGCTCTTCGCCGCGGCGGGCTACCAGGCCGAGGACGCCCTCAAGGCCGCCATGGAGAAGAACGCCGGCAAGTACATATGCGTGGTTGAAGGCGGGATTCCCACCAAGGACGGGGGCATCTACTGCCAGATCGCAGGGAAGACGGCGCTGGCCATGCTCAATGAGGTCGCTGAAAAGGCCGGCGCCATCATCGCCATCGGCTCCTGCGCGTCCTTCGGCGGCATCCAGGCGGCCGACCCCAATCCGACCGGGGCCAAGGGCGCCCCGCAGATCCTGGAAGGCAAGACCGTCGTGACCATCCCAGGCTGCCCCGCCAACCCCTACAACTTCCTGGGGACGGCCCTGCAGTACGTCACTTTCGGGACGCTTCCGGCCCTTGACAAGCTCAACCGGCCCAAGTTCGCCTACGGGCGAGTCATTCACGACGACTGCCCGAGGCGCCCCCACTTCGACGCCGGCCGGTTCGCCCAGCAGTTCGGCGACGAGGGCCACAGGCTCGGCTACTGCCTGTACAAGCTGGGCTGCAAGGGCCCGGAGACGCACGCCAACTGCTCGATCAAGAACTTCTGCGAAGTCCCCGGTGTCTGGCCCATCGGAATCGGTCACCCCTGCGTCGGCTGCACGGAACAGTCCCTCGTCTTCCGTGTGCCCATGTTCCAGACCGTGGAGATCGAACGGCCCACGCCCCCCGACACCTATCCGCCCATCCACGCCGACCACGGCGGGGTGTCACCCGTGGCGACGGGCGTGGCGGGCCTCGTGGGCGGCGCCCTGGTAGGCGCCGGGATCATGGCCTCCAAGAAACTCATGGCCCAGCCAGAGGCCAAATCCAAGGAGGACTGAGATGACCGTTGATCGACGCACCGCACTGAAAGGCATGATGGCGGCGGGTGCGGCGGTCCTGGTGGGTGGAGGCGAGGTTTCCGCGCGCGAACGGGGGCCCTCCCCGGACGATGCGGTGGGCATGCTCTACGACGCGACGCTTTGCATCGGCTGCAAGACCTGCGTCGTAGCGTGCAAGGAAGCCAACGACCTGCCGCCGGACACCGAAACGCTGACTCCGCAAGGCCTGTACGACGCTCCGCTGAGCCTGAACGCAACGACCAAGAACGTCATCCAGCTCTACAAGGGCGAGGACGACCTGTCCTACGTCAAGAAGCAGTGCATGCACTGCTACGATCCGGCCTGCGCCGCGGCCTGCATGCTCGGCGCCCTGCACCGGATGAAGGACGGCGTCGTCGCCTACGACATCAACCGCTGCATCGGCTGCCGGTACTGCCAGGTGGCCTGCCCCTTCGAAGTGCCGAAGTTCCAGTGGAGCAAGGCCGCGCCCCGGATCGTCAAGTGCGAGATGTGCCGCCACCTCCTGGCCAAAGGCGGCATACCGGCCTGCTGCAAGGTCTGCCCGCGGGAGGCGGTCATCTTCGGAAAACGGAACGAACTTCTGGCGGAAGCGAAAAAACGGCTCAAGAGCGATCCGAAGCGCTACAACCCGAAGATATACGGCGAGAAGGACGCCGGCGGAACCCACGTCATCTACCTCTCGAAGGCGGGGGTCTCCTTTGAGGACCTCGGCTTCCCGAAGGTGGGCCAGGATCCCGTACCGGAGCTGTCCGAGACCATCCAGCACGGCATCTACAAGGGGTTCATCGCGCCGGTGGTCCTGTACGCCATCCTGGGCGGCGTCGTGTGGCGCAACAGAAAGCGCGGCGCCGGGAAGGGTGACGAGGAGGTGAAGCCATGACCGAACACGCCCAGCCCATCGGCGGCCCCATCCTCACCCGTCCCTTCAAGATCCTCCTGGGCATCTTCGTCGTCGGCGCCCTGCTCCTCCTGTGGCGGTACTTTTCCGGTCTCGGTGCCACCACGGGCCTGAACGACGGGTTTCCCTGGGGCATCTGGATCGCCTTCGACGTCGTCACCGGCACCGCTCTGGCCTGCGGCGGTTATGCCGTGGCGATCCTGCTCTACATCCTCAACAAGGGCCAGTACCACCCGCTGATCCGCCCGGCCATCCTGACAAGTGCATTGGGGTACTCGGTCGCGGCCTTTGCCATCGTCGTCGACGTGGGCAGGTACTGGAACATCTGGAAAATCCCCCTCTTCTTCTGGAAGTGGAACCTCAGCTCGGTGCTGCTGGAGGTGGCCCTGTGCGTCATGGCCTATGTCATCGTGCTCTGGATCGAGCTGTCTCCGGCCTTCTTCGAGAAGTGGAAGGACAGCTCGTCTCCGCTCCTGAAGAGGGCGTCTAACATCGGACTCCCCTTCATGAACAAGGCCCTCATCTGGATCGTGGCCCTCGGTCTGCTCCTGCCCACCATGCACCAGTCCTCGCTGGGGTCGGTGATGCTCGTGGCCATGAACAAGCTGAGCCCTCTGTGGCACACGCCCATGCTGCCCCTGCTCTTCCTGGTGTCCTGCATCGCGATGGGCTACGCGGTGGTGATATTTGAATCCACGCTCTCCAGCCGCTTCTTCGGGCGCAAGCCCGAGACGAAGATGCTCGGTTCCCTCTCGCTGGCCATGGTGGTCGTCCTCTTCCTGTTCCTCGTCCTCCGCTTCGGCGACCTGATTTCGCGCGGCAAGCTGGGGCTGGCCTTCACGGACGGCTGGCACAGCTTCTTCTTCTGGCTCGAGATCGTTCTGTTCCTCGCACCCGCCCTGATGCTGCTGTCACGCAAGCTGAGGACCAATCCCGGGACGCTCTTCCAGGCGGCCATGATGATGATGCTGGCGGGCGGCCTGTACCGCTTCGACACATACCTGGTGGGCTTCAACCCGGGTGCGGGCTGGTCCTATTTCCCGTCGGTGCCGGAGCTTTTCATCACCATCGGTCTGGTTGCTCTCGAGATCATGGTCTACATCGTCATCGTCAAGAAATTCCCGATCTTCAGCGGGGCTGAGCCCGCGACGGCGGGACAAGGGGGTATGCAATGAGTCCACGCATTACCGTAGATCCCATCACCAGAATCGAAGGCCACCTCCGCATCGACGTGGAGGTGAACGGAGGCGTGGTCAACGACTCCTGGTCGTCGGGCCAGATGTTCAGGGGCATCGAGATCATCCTCAAGGGACGAGACCCCCGGGACGCCTGGTTCTTCACCCAGCGCTTCTGCGGCGTCTGCACGACCGTCCACGCCATCGCGTCCGTACGGGCGGTGGAGAACGCGCTCAACCTGGAGATACCCATCAACGCCCAGTACATCCGAAACCTCATCCTGGCCGCGCACGCGCTGCACGACCACATCGTGCACTTCTACCAGCTCTCGGCCCTGGACTGGGTTGACGTGACGTCGGCCCTGAAGGCAGACCCCGTCAAGGCGGCCAGCATCGCCGAGAGCATCTCGCCCTGGCCCGACAACGGCCGGCGGCAGATGCAGGCGGTGAAGGACAAGCTGAAGGACTTCGTCGGCCGGGGCCAGCTGGGTATCTTCACGAACGGGTACTGGGGGCACCCGGCCATGAAGCTTTCGCCGGAGGTCAACCTTCTGGCCGTCTCCCACTACCTGCAGGCGCTGGACTACCAGCGGAAGGCGCTCCAGGTCGTCGCCATCCTCGGCGGCAAGACGCCCAACATCCAGAACCTGGCCGTGGGCGGCGTGGCCAACGCCATCAACCTGGACAACGAGTCCACCCTGAACATGAACAAGCTGTTCATGGCCAAGGACCTCCTGGACCAGGTGGCGGGATTCGTCCAGCAGGTATACCTCGTGGACGTGTGCGCCATCGGGGCCATGTACGCCGACTGGCTCAAGTACGGGGCCGGCGTCACCAACTACCTGGCCGTGCCGGATATGCCGCTGGATACAAAGGGCACCAAGTTCGACCTGCCCGGCGGCACGATCTTCGACAAGAACCTGTCGACGGCCAAGGCCATCACCAGCTTCCAGGATCCCTACTTCCGCGACAACGTGGCTGAAAGCATCGCGCGCGCCTGGTACGACGGGGACTGGGAGAAGCACCCGTGGGAGGAGACCACCGACCCAAGCTACACGCAGTTCGACCCCTCGAAGAAGTACTCATGGGTCAAGGCGCCCAGGTTCCAGGGTCATCCCATGCAGGTGGGCCCGCTCGCACAGGTCCTCGTGGGCTACGCCACCGGGCACGAACCCACTCGGCGCTGGGCCGACTACGCCCTCAAGACCGCCGGGGCCGTGGCCGGGGCCAAACTGAGCCCCGCCGTGCTCCACGGCACCCTGGGCCGTCACCTGGCCAGGGCCGTGCGCGCTTCGGTGATATCCGAACTGGCGCTCCAGCACTGGCAGCTCCTGGCCGGCAACATCTCCAAGGGCGACACGGCGATCTTCAATCCGCCCACGTTCCCCAAGGGCGAACAGCGCGGCTTCGGGTTCCACGAGGCGCCCAGGGGCACCCTGTCGCACTGGGTAATCATCAAAGACGGAAAGATCGAGAACTACCAGGCCGTCGTGCCGTCGACCTGGAACGCCGGTCCACGCGACGGCAAGGGACAGAAGGGGCCCTACGAAGCGTCGCTCGTGGGCAACCCGATCGCGGACCCCAAGCGTCCGCTCGAAGTACTCCGCACCGTGCATTCCTTTGACCCGTGCCTGGCCTGCGCGATCCACACCGTCGACGTCGAGGGGCAGGAGCTTTCGAAGGTGCGGGTCCTGTAGTGCCCGCGGTGGATGGAGGCGGGGAGAGGGACCGGGGGGTCGTCGTCCTCGGTGTGGGTAACGTGCTCATGGGCGACGATGCCCTCGGTCCTGCCATTATCAAGCACCTGGAAGCGACCTGCGACTTTCCGGAGGGGGTGTCGGTGTACGACGCCGGCACCCCCGGTCTGGACCTGACGCCCTACATCGCCGACGCCCACGCGCTGATCGTCGTGGACACCGTGGAGGCGAAGGGGCAGGCCGGCGAACTGCGGCAGTACCGCCGCGACGCCATCCTCAAGTACGCGCCGCTACCCCGGCTGAACCCCCACGAGCCGGGCCTCAAAGAAGCGCTCCTGACGCTTGAGTTCTCGGGAGGCGGTCCGGGAGAGGTCCTGCTTGTGGGCGTCATACCCCAAAGCGTAGAACCCGGCGTAGGGCTGTCACCGCCCGTGGCGGCCGCGGTACCGGCGGTCATCGAGGCCGTCACGGCAGAACTCGCGCGGCTGGGGCGGCCGCTCGAGGCGAAGGAGGCGCCAGAGACGCCCGACCTGTGGTGGGAAAAGGAGGTCCGGGACGGCCCTTGACGTGTCCCCGTCCTGAAGCGCCCTCAATGCGAGGGCTTCCGGCCACCGGCCGGCGATCGGGGAGAAGATGGTCAGACTGGAGCGGGTGCTGGTTGTTCTCGTGGCCCTCCACAGCGTATTGGTGGGCGTCTCGCTGATGGCGGCGCCCGGGTGGGCCAGCCACTTCGGGGGATGGGGCACCGTGTCGCCGCTGTTCTTCCCCTGCCAGGCCGGTATCTTCCACCTCGTGCTGGCCGCGGGCTACCTGATCGAGTACTTCCGCTACCGGGGGGTGGTGTTCCTGGTGACCGCCAAAGCCATGGCCCTGATCTTCCTCACCACCGCGACGGTCGTGGGCGGCGTCCCGTGGATCGTGCCGTTCTCGGGCGTCGCCGACGGCCTCATGGGCCTGGTCGTGCTGCTGGTCCACCTGAGAGCAGCCGCGGACGCTTCTCGCTGACGGTCAATTCGAGGGAAAACGGTGGGTTCAGGGGTGTCTGGGATCAGGCGTTGGCCAGAATGCGCTCCACGCGCTCGGCCAGCCGGTCGTACTGAAAGGGCTTGGGGATGTAGTCCACGGCGCCCCGCTGGAGGCCGAAGATCTTGTCCTTTAGGTCCGTTCGGACCGAGAAGATGGCGACCGGGATATCCCGCGTGCCCTGGTCGGCCTTCAGGAGCTTCAGCACTTCCCACCCGTCCATGCGTGGCATGTTCAGGTCGAGCAGGATGAGGTGAGGCCGGAGGGTACGCGCCACCGTAAGCCCGTCCTCACCCGACAGGGCCTTGGCCACGACGAAGCCCGCGTCGGACAGGATGGCGTCGACGATGTCGAGCAGGTCCGGATTGTCGTCGATCACCAGCACGGTGTGCTTCATGCCCTTAAACCCTCTCTGGGAAGAGTTTATAGTCTGAAAGAGGAATGAGTCAAGCAAAATGTGCGCCACAGGTCACATTCGGGCGTTTTTAGCAGGTCCCCCGGGCGACGTCGACGGCACCGAAACGGGCCAGGAGTTCGGCCATGCGCTCCGCGGCCGCGGCCGTCTCCCCGGCGAGTTCCTGCGGCGCGTAGATGAGGCCGGCCACGCGCCTGGTGTCCGAGTGGACCTTGGTCGCCTGGGAGTCCTTGACGGGACTGGCGCAGGGCGAGTCCGCGGGCAGTGCCGCCACCAGCAGGAGGTCCTCGAGCGCAAGGACCTGACCGGAGGGGTTGAACACGTAGGATTCCGATTCCCTGCCTCGCCGGACGACGAAGTGCGACGTCCCCGCGAGGTCCAGGTCGACCAGGGACGCCGGCAGCAGGAACTCCAGGGAGACGAGATTGTTGACGTCCACGAGCGTACTCACGGAGGGGAACGCCTCCTTCAGGGCCGCGTTCAAAAGGTACTCGCTCGCGGGCTTGCCCCTTCCGGAAGGCCTGTAGCTCCCGTACCTCAGCATGTCCCTCACGCGGCGTTTCCGTTCGGCCAGCGAGGGGTCGTCACCCGTTGAGGCGAAACGCTGCCCGGCATCGCTTATCAATGCCAGAAGTTCACGGGGCGAGGTCCCGCTGCCCGTTACACGGGCCTCGACCCAGCCGATCCGCACGCCCTCCGCGTCGACGCGTATGCTGAGCGCCGGCTCTCCGTCTTCCTTCTGCACGTCGCCCTCCCTGGGCACAGCCTACACCATCCGGCCCCGATTGACAGCCGCCCCCTCTGGCAGAAGCTTCCGGCGGGCAGGGTCCGCGGGACGTCTCCGGATGGAACCCGGACCGGCTTGAATCGCCCGGCGCGGGATATACATTACCATCAGCACAGACGATGGGTTGTTGAGGGGAGGAGGTACCGCCGTGGACAGTCCGGCACGATCCTGGTTTCCGGTCTCCGTGCTGGCCCTCGTCCTGGCGGGTTGCGCGGCGCACTACAGGGCCCCCAGACCGATCTACACACCCAGTCCCGTCTACCCCGAAAAGGCCTACGCGGACAAGGCAAAGGGGGTGGTGGAGCTGGGTGTGATCATAGACCGCTACGGGGCCACCTCCGAGGTGGACGTCCTCAGGGAAGAGCCGGCGGGCCTCGGATTCGCGGAACAGGCCGTCGAGGCCGTGCGGAGCTGGGTCTGGGTGCCGGCCAGGCAGGGCGGGGTCGATACCGTGGGCGGATGGAGGGTCACGCTGCGTTTCGATCCGAACAAGACGCCGAAGGCCCCGACTACGCCCGTTCTCGTGCGCCGTAGCGAAGTGGCCGAGCCTCCTGAAGGGGCGCACCCCTTTCCGGACGGCGTGGTGCTCCTGCAGGTGGACGTGACGGACGACGGCCGCGCGGGCGCCGTCCGCGTCGTCCGGGAAATGCCGGCCGGCGAGGGGCTGGCGGACGCTGCGATCCGGTGCGTGAGGGATTGGCGCTGGATACCGGGACTGGCCGGCCGGGCCTACGTGTTCGTGCCCTTCGGCGCCACGCGGAACGCGGACGGCAAGCCATAGCTCCCGGGCGCTCTTGCGGGAGGCGCTACAGGGGACCGGGGGGGCAAGAAAAAGGGCGAGGAGACATCCTCGCCCTTTCGGTCTGTCGAATGGTGGTGTGGCTGCGGATCAGTTCCGGCGCGGGGGTCTGCGGTCCCTGTCGCCGCGACCGCCGCGGGAATCGCGCCCCCGATCACGGTCGCGGTCACCACGGTCGCGGGGGGGACGCGTGGTTTCCACGTAGCCCTCGGGCTTGGGGAGGAGGATCTTCCGGCTGAGGCGCAGCTTGCCGCCGCGCTCGAAGTCGATGAGCTTCACTTCCACCTCGTCGCCGATGTTCATGTAGTCCTCGACCCGATCGACGCGCTTCCAGTCGATCTCGGAGACGTGGAGGAGTCCGTCCGTACCGGGCAGGATCTCCACGAATGCCCCGTAGGGTTCCACGCGCTTGACGATGCCCTTGTAAATCCTGCCCGGCTCGGGCTCTTCCATCTGGGCTCGGATCATCTCGATGGCCTTCTGGGCGCCTTCGCCGTCCGTGGAGGCCACGGTGACGGTGCCGTCTTCCTCGATGTTGATCTCGACGCCCGTGTTCTCCTGGATGGCCCGCACGTTCTTGCCGCCGGGGCCGATGAGCTCACCGATCTTGGACTTGGGGATCGTCAGGCTGTAGATGCGCGGGGCCAGGGGGGAGATCTCCGCCCTGGGCTCTGCGAGCACCTTGGACATGACGTCCAGCAGGTACATGCGGCCCTTGTGGGCCTGCGCGAGGGCCTCGGTCATGATCTCGAAGGACACGCCGTCGATCTTGATGTCCATCTGGAGCGCGGTGATGCCCTTGGCCGTGCCGGCCACCTTGAAGTCCATGTCGCCGTAATGGTCCTCCAGGCCCGCGATGTCGCTCAGGATGACGTACTTGTCGCCCTCCATGATCAGGCCCATGGCCACGCCCGCCACCGGTGCCTTGATGGGCACGCCGGCATCCATCAGGGCCAGCGTCGCACCGCAGATGGTGGCCTGGGAGGAGGAGCCGTTGGACTCGAGGATATCCGAGACCACTCGGATGGTGTAGGGGAATCCGGCCTCGTCGGGCACCACGGGCAGCAGAGCCCGCTCCGCCAGCGCGCCGTGACCGATCTCGCGACGTCCCGGGCCCCTCAGGAACTTGACTTCGCCCACGCTGAAGGGCGGGAAGTTGTAGTGCAGGATGAAGTGCTTCTCCTGCCCCTCGAGCAGACCCGAGAGCCTCTGGCTGTCGGACGCCGTGCCCAGGGTGCAGTTGGCCAGAGCCATGGTCTCGCCGCGCGAGAAGATGGCGGACCCGTGGGTCCTGGGCAGGACGCCCACTTCGGCCCACACCGGCCGGATCTCATCGAGGAGTCGCCCGTCCACGCGTCGCCCCTCCTGGATGAGGATGGTGCGGAACGTCTTGACGAGGACGTCGTGACATATCTTCGAGGCCTCAGCCTTCCGGGTCTCGTCCTCCTCGCCGTAGCCGGCGAGCAGGTCTTCCTGGACCTTGTCAAGGGCGGCGTACATTTCGAGCTTGCCCTTCACGGCCATGGCGTCGCGAAGAGGCTGGGCCACCTTGGCTTCGACCTCGGCGTAGTGGGCCGGGTCGAAGGGCGCCGTTTCAACCTGGGCCTTCTGCTTGCCCAGCCGTGCGGCCAGTTCTTCCTGGGCCGTCACGATGCGGCGGATCTGCTCGTGGGCGATCTTGAGCGCCTCGACCATCTGCTCTTCGGAGAGCTCGCTGGCACCGGCCTCCACCATGGTGATGGCTTCCTTCGTGCCGGCGACGACCAGGTTGAGGGTGCTCTCGTCCAGGGCCTTCATGGACGGGTTGACCACGTATTCCCCTCCGACCAGTCCGATGCGGACGGCCCCGACGGCGCGGGGGAAGGGGATTTCGGAGCAGTACAGGGCGAAGGACGCACCGTTGATGGCCATGATGTCCGTGGTGTTCTCGTAGTCCGCGGACAGGACCATGGCGATGACCTGCGTCTCGTGGTGGTATCCCTCGGGGAAAAGGGGCCGCAGCGGACGGTCGATCATGCGGGAGACCAGGACCTCGGGATCGGTGGGTTTGCCTTCGCGCTTGAAGAAGCCGCCGGGCATGCGCCCCACGGCGTACGTATACTCCCGGTAGTCCACGGTGAAGGGGAGGAAGTCCAGCCCTTCCCTGGCGTTTTTGTCCATTCCGGCCGTCACCAGGACGACCGAGTCCCCGTAACGGACCCACATGGCGCCGTGGGCCTGTTTGGCCACTTTGCCCGTGGAGAACCTCAGGGGCCTTCCCCCGATTTCTACTTCTACAGTTTCTTCGCGGTACATCAATGCACCCCTACGCAATACACACTTCGTCCGTTATGGATCGGGGGGGACGGGATGTGCGGGATTTTACTTACGCAGACCCAGGCGACCAATCAGCTCGCGGTACCGCTCGATGTCACGGTCCTTGAGGTAATTGAGCAGGCGGCGACGCTGACCGACCAGCATCAGAAGCCCTCTGCGCGTGCTGAAGTCCTTCCTGTGGAGTTTCATGTGCTCCGTAAGGGAGTTGATCCGGTCGGAGAGAAGGGCGATCTGCACTTCTGGGGACCCCGTATCGGCAGGATGTTTTTTGTACTGCTCGATGAGGGTCTTCTTCTTCTGTTTATCCATCGTAACGTATCTCCTATCTATCTCAAAGGAAAGAGCATATCATACGGGCTCTATTATGTAAAGAGACTGGGCGGTCGGGGTGCGGAGCCTGCGGGCCGGCGAAACCGAGCCGCCGGGGGACGTCCCGCCGATCATTTGGCGGCTGCCCTGCAAGGCTTGCCATGTCTACGGCGTTATAGGTAAGCTATGGCTTAGGGCGCACCGAAAACAGGCCCGTTTCCGCTCGAGGAACGGGGGCATGCCTTCCCGGATCGCCGGCACGACGGTGCCCGGCCGATAGAGGCGAGGCGGCGGATGTAGAACGGGGCGCCCTCCGGGATTCGGCGGGGCGGATCGGGCCGCAGGACGGAGCCACCCGCAGGATTCGGCTGAGTGCATCAGAATCGGGGCCCCGCCGGCCCGGAAGGGACGGCTGCCTCGATTGTAGATGATGAAGATCAAGGGAGAATCGTAATGGCGACCGCTGGAGAACAGGACCTCGAAAAAAAATTGAAAGAAAATCCCATACTGCCCGTTCTGCCGCTGAGAAACACCCTTCTCTTTCCCGAGATGGTCATCCCGCTGGCCGTCGGGCGCGACCGGTCGCTCCGGGCCGTGGAGCAGGCCACACGGGGCGAGGGCTACCTCCTCATCGTGGGCCAGAAGGACGGTGACAAGGAGGAGCCGGAAGAGGACGACCTGTTCCGCGTGGGCGTGCTGGCCAAGATCCTGAGGCTCATGCGCGTGGCGCCGAACAACCTGTCCGTCATCGTGCACGGCCAGGGCAAGGTGAAGGTCGAGGAGTTCACGAGTTCGGACCCCTTCTTCGAGGCCCGCGTGTCCTTCCTCGAGGACCAGACCGGCAACGCCCTGGAGGTGGAGGCCCTGCTCAAGAACATCCTGGGCCAGTACGAGAAGCTGGCCAGCCTCGTCCCGTCCATCCCTCAGGAGATGATCGCGACCCTGCAGCGCTACGACGACCCCAACCGGGTGGTGGACACGATCGCCTTCAACCTCAACATCCCCCTTGCAGAGAAGCAGGCCCTGCTGGAAGAGACCTCGGTCATCCAGCGCCTCAAGACCCTCATGAGCATCCTCGCCCGCGAACTGCAGGTCGTGGAGCTGGGGTCCAAGATCCAGTCCGAGGTCATGGACAAGATGAACAAGGCCCAGCGCGACTACTTCCTCAAGGAGCAGATGAAGGCCATCCAGAAGGAGCTGGGCGAGGGGGACGACCGCACGCGCGAGATCGAAGAGCTCAAGGAGCGGGTGGCGAAGGCCAAGATGCCCAAGGATGTGGAGCAGGTGGCCCTCAAGGAGGTGGACCGCCTGGCCATGATGCACCCGTCGGCGGCCGAGTACACCGTGTCGCGGACCTACATCGACTGGCTCATCGAACTGCCCTGGACCAAGTCCACGAAGGACAGGCTGGACATCGACCGGGCACGGCGCTTTCTCGACGAGGACCACTACGGGCTCGACAAGGTCAAGGACCGGATTCTGGAGTACCTTGCGGTCCAGCAGCTCAAGAAGGACCTCAAGAGCCCCATCCTTCTGCTGGTCGGCCCGCCCGGCGTGGGCAAGACGAGCCTGGGGCGTTCCGTTGCGCGCTCGCTGGGCAGAAAATTCATCCGCATGAGCCTGGGGGGCATCCGGGACGAGGCCGAAATACGCGGACACAGGCGGACCTACGTGGGCGCCCTGCCCGGAAGGATCGTCCAGGGCATGCGCAAGGCCGGCAGCCACAACCCCGTCTTCATGCTCGACGAGCTGGACAAGGTGGGCATGGATTTCCGCGGCGACCCGACCTCTGCGCTCCTCGAGGTCCTGGACCCGGAGCAGAACTACTCCTTCTCAGACCACTACCTCGAGGTGCCCTTCGACCTGAGCAAGGTCATGTTCATCGCCACGGCCAACATCCTCGACACCATCTCCCAGCCGCTCCTGGACCGGACGGAGGTGCTTCGTCTGCCGGGGTACACCGAAGAGGAGAAGGTCCACATCGCCAAGGACCATCTGCTGCCCAGGGTGCTCGCCAACCACGGCCTCAAGCGGTCGCAGATCCAGTTCAGGGACGACGCCATCCGCTCGATCATCTCCGAATACACCCGCGAAGCCGGCGTCCGCAACCTCGAACGCCAGATGGCGGCCGTATGCCGGAAGGTCGCCAAAGAGCGGGTCGGCGGCCTGAAGAAAAAGGTCGTGGTGACCGCCAAGAACATCCGGGCCTTCCTGGGGCCCCAGCAGGTCTTTCTGGAGACCCGTGAGCGCATCGACAGGCCGGGCGTGGCCACCGGCCTGGCATGGACCCCCGTGGGCGGGGAGATCCTCTTCATCGAGTCCACGCGCATGAAGGGGCGGGGCGCACTGACCCTGACGGGCCAACTCGGCGACGTCATGAAGGAGTCGGCCATGGCGGCCCTGTCATGGATCCGCTCGCAGGCGAAGGAATTGCACATCCCGGAGGCGGACTTCGCCAAGCAGGACATCCACGTGCACGTGCCACAGGGCGCCATCCCCAAGGACGGGCCCTCGGCCGGAGTCGCCCTCACCACGTCGCTCACGTCGCTCCTGACGGACCGGATCGTCCGGGACGACGTGGCCATGACCGGGGAGATCACGCTGACGGGGAAGGTGCTCCCGGTTGGGGGCATCAAGGAGAAGGTCCTGGCGGCCAAGCGCGCGGGCATCACCGAACTCATCCTGCCCGAGCGGAACGAGAACGACCTCGAGGACCTGACCGACGAGGCGAGGGAGGGACTCACCTTCCACTTCGCCTGGGAGATCCCGCAGGTCCTGGAGCTCGCCCTGCGCTCTCCGGCCAAGAGGCCGCGGGCCGGCCGTTCCCGGACGCGCACCGGGGC
>JBJKRE010000082.1:0-3580 GCA_046704825.1 Acidobacteriota bacterium | reverse complement strand
ACTTCCTGTTCGTTGGCGGCGCGCTGGCTCGGGAGGAGTCTGAAGTGAGCCTTCGCGACAGGGCCGTCGATGTGCACGGCAACCTCGACGGTCGGCTTGCGGGTGCTCCTGGAGGCCAGGAGCCGGAAGTTGGAGCGTCCGATCGCAAAGCTCATCCAACTTCGAGGATAGGCGTTGGTCGCGCGCACGAGCTGGCCGTGGCGGAGCACGTACTCCCGGAACACCATCCAGTACTCCAACTGGAAGAGCCGCTTGGCGGAGGCGGAGCCCCCCGATATCAGGTTCCCCGTCGTCGCGGTGAGCCCTTTGGTCCAATCGTTGGGCTTCACGACTAGGCTGAACCTCGGGGCCACAGGGGAGTGTTCGATCTGCCACAACTCGATCTCGACCCCGAAGAAGTTGAAGCGACCGTCCGTGATCTCGTTGAGCCAATCGAGGGCGGCACGGTGCTCGTCGGTGAACCGTTGAGCGATCCAGACCACGCTTACCGCATCTAGGCCGGCGGCTCTGCTCAAGATCCTGCCCAGGCGGTCATTGCCCGTCGGGGCAAACTGAACCTCCACCAAGACCCAGCGGTCGGAGGCCGTGTCCTTGCAGACCAGGTCGGCGCGGGTGAGACCTCCTCCTTCCTGGCCCACGACCTCGAACTCCACACCGATCGTCTCCCCCAGCAGGGCGGCGTTCTCCTCCTCAGAGAGCCAGGAGATGAACTCCGAGTGCGCACCTTCCCAGAATTGATGGATGTCCACCTTGCGCAGCGTACCGAGCCTCTCTTTGCCCATCTTGGGTCTCCCACGGGTCCAGGGTCTCCCGTCGCGGTTTGGGTCGGCCACGGGGACCGTTCACCCGACTCGGTTTAGTCGGAACGGAAGCGCCAGGTCAAGGCTCTTGACCACCCTTGCGGGTCATCGAGGCTCTCCGGCAGGCCAAAAAAGGGCGGCTGCCCCGAAGGGCAGCCGCCGTGTCCAACCCGTGGTCGAAGGGCTCGACGCTCAGCTCTTCGCCATCTCCCGCGGGTAGCGCAGGCTCTCCACGAGGTCCTGGATCTCCTGGGGAGGCTCGTGGGTCATCTTCGAGACCACCCACATCACGACGAAGTTGAAGATCATGCCCAGCGTGCGGATCCCCTCGGGGGAGATCCCGAACCACCAGTGCTGCGCGTTGTTCGCCGCCGGGTTCACGAACCGGAAGTAGATGATGTAGGCCGCGGTGAACACGATGCCCACCACCATGCCGCACATCGCCCCCTCCTTGTTCGTCTTCTTGTTGAAGACCCCCATGATGATCGCGGGGAAGAAGGAGGAGGCTGCCAGCCCGAAGGCGAAGGCCACCACCTGGGCCACGAACCCCGGCGGGTAGATGCCGAACAGCCCGGCGATGCACACCGCCACGCCGGCGGCGCAACGGGCCCAGAGGAGCTCGGCCTTCTCCGACATGTTCGGGGTGATGACCCCCTTCATCAAGTCGTGCGAGATCGCCGCCGAGATCACCAGCAAGAGCCCCGCCGCCGTCGAGAGGGCCGCGGCCAGGCCGCCCGCCGCCACCAGGGCCACGACCCAGTTGGGCAGCTTCGCGATCTCCGGGTTCGCCAGCACCATGATGTCCCGGTCTATCTTGATCTCATTGGTCTTCGGGTCCTTGGTGTACTGCATGATGCCGTCGCCGTTCTTGTCGGTGAAGCCGACAAGTCCGGTCTTCTCCCAGTTCTTAAACCACGACGGCGCCTCGGCG
Organism: Acidobacteriota bacterium; assembly: GCA_046704825.1. Lineage (GTDB taxonomy): Bacteria > Acidobacteriota > UBA4820 > UBA4820 > DSQY01 > CAVRTJ01. Next base: position 1,849 of record JBJKRE010000082.1, on the reverse strand, counting down.
TAGGGCTTGTTGTGGATCGTCTTGATGAAGTTGGTGCGGGCAAAGGCCGCCACGGCCGGGGCCGTGGTGTACAGGATGGCGATGAAGAACAGCGCCCAGCCGGCCGAGGAACGGGCGTCGCGGATCTTCGGCACCGTGAAGAACCGGATGATCACGTGGGGCAGGCCCGCGGTGCCCACCATCAGCGCGAAGGTGATGAAGAAGACGTCGATCTTCGGCCGCGTCCCGCTCGTGTACTGGGCGAAGCCGAGGTCCTGCTGCAGTTGGTTCAGCACATCGAGCAGGTGCTTGCCCTGGGCCGAGGCGTCCTGGAGGATCTGGGCGCCGCCCGCGCTCACGCTGGAGCCGAAGCCGAGCTGCGGGATGGGGTTCCCGGTGAGCATGACCGAGATGAAGATCGCCGGCACCATGTAGGCGAAGATCAGGACGCAGTACTGGGCCACCTGGGTATAGGTGATCCCCTTCATGCCGCCCATGACCGCGTAGAAGAAGACGAGCGCCATGCCGATCACCACGCCGGCGTTGATCGGCACCTCGAGGAACCGGGCAAAGACCACGCCGACGCCGCGCATCTGGCCGCAGACATAGGTAAAGGACACGAAGATGGCGCACAGGAGGGCCACCACGCGGGCGCTGTTGGAGTAGTAGCGGTCCCCGATGAACTGGGGCACGGTGAACTTGCCGTACTTCCGGAGGTAAGGCGCGAGGAGCATGGCCAGGAGCACGTAGCCGCCGGTCCAGCCCATCAGGTACATCGACCCGTCCCGTCCCATGAACGAGATCAGTCCGGCCATGGAGATGAACGACGCCGCCGACATCCAGTCGGCGCCGGTAGCCATGCCGTTCAGCACCGGATGAATCTGCTTCTCGGCGACGTAGAAGTCGCCCGTGGTCTTCGCTTTTGCCCAAATGGCGATGCCGATATAGAGCGCAAAACTCAGCCCGACGATGATCCAAGTCCAACCCAATATACCCATTGTCGTCTCCTATCGAATGGCGTCCAAGGCTCCTAGTCCTCCTCGACGCCGTACTTCCGGTCGAGATTTCCCATGAGCTTGACGTAGACATAGATCAAGATGACGAAAATGACCTCGGAGCCCTGGTTGGCGAACCAGAAGCCCAACGGGAACCCACCGATCTTCACGGAATCCAGCGGATCCGCAAGCAGAATGCCGAACAGATAGGAGACTGCGAACCAGATGGACAACAAGATGGCGATGTAGCGGAGGTTCTCTTTCCAGTATGCGACGAGTTTGGTTTTCTCCATGATGGACTCCTTGATGACCTATGATGTAGCAAGAAGACCAATAAAGCCCGCTTTGTCCCGACACACCTCCTTTCTCCCACAGGCAGGACCGCTCTCCCCTCACCGCGTCGGCCCGTGAGCCGGAAGTCCGTCGCCATGAAGGAATCAAACATCGGGTCATCGTCGTGACCCATGATGCGGGGAGCCGGGAAAGCTTACGCGAAAAGCCACTCCGCGTCAATGCTCATAAAAACTCCGTTTGTCTTGCCAGAACCTGGCGCGCCACTTTTAAGGAGTTCGCGGAGCTGTGGAAGGTCCGTCAGCCGATGGAGGTCAAGCGGGTTGGCCGAGGAGCGGACGGTGCGGGACGATCTCGGTCCAGGGACGAGGCCTCTCGCTTGCGGGGAACGCGGTTTTGATCGGGAGCACGGGCAGTCGGGATTGGAAACTGCGCCTTTTTCCGCCAGGCTGCGATCTTCCCTTGCCTTGGCGATACCTGCCGTGGGATTAGTGGAAAAGCGCGGTCCGTGGCCGCCCAGCCACGAGAGAGCTTGGGAGAGTTCCCCCAACCGGCGGAACACAGCAGAGCTACCCGCAGGCTGT
>JBJKRE010000081.1:0-28806 GCA_046704825.1 Acidobacteriota bacterium | reverse complement strand
GCGTCACGCTGTATGGCATGCTGGTCCTGTCGTACATCATGGGGTTCCTGGTGCCGCTCTCCACGCTTTTTTTCGGCACCGCCCTCATAGCGGACGAGATCGAAGGGGGCACCCTGCCCTTCCTGTTCGGGCGGCCCATCCGGAGGGAGAAGCTCTTCCTGGTGCGCTACGCGGCCATGACCGCCGTGCTCGTGGCGGGCTGCTGCATCTCGGTGCTGGGGACCTACGTCCTGACGCTCTCCGGGAGCCCGGGCCACCCGCTGGCCGGCGAACTCGGGACGCTGACGGGCGACCTCTTCACCGTGTCCCTGGGCGTCGTCGTGTACGGTGCCCTCTTCGCCTTTCTGGGGCTGGCGCTCAAGAAGCCCCTCTTCTGGGGGTTCTTCATCGGCTTCGGGTGGGAGAACATGGTCGCCTGGATCCCGGGCTTCCTCAAGCGCTTCACCATCCTCTTCCACCTGCACACCCTGCTGCCCCACGCCTCGGCGCCCGAGGGGATCATCCAGAACCTCCTCGCCTCTTCCGAGAGCCGGGTGGCGGCGCTGGTGTTCCTCGCCGCGTACCTGGCCATCTTCCTGACTCTCGGGGCCTGGTTCATACGCCGGCTGGAAGCGGGCGCTGCCGAGCAGGAGGGCGGATGAAGGCGCGCCGGCCTGGCCCGTCGCCGCGCGTACTCCCCGCACCCCAGCCGGTGGAGCACTCGTGAAGGCAGCCCCGAGGTCCTCGTGGGAAGTCCGCCGGTCCGACATCCACGGGCACGGCGTGTTCGCGCTGTGCAGGATCCCCGCCGGCCGCCGCATCGTGGAGTACGAGGGCGAGCGGCTCTCCGCGGAGGAGGCCGACGACCGCTACGACGACAGGACGGACGGCACGGCCCACGTCCTCCTCTTTTCGCTCGAGGACGGGACCTTCATCGACGGCGGAAGCGGGGGGAGCGAGGCGCGGTTCATCAATCACTGCTGCGACCCCAACTGCGAGGCCGTGGAGGAGGACGGGCGGATCTTCATCGAGTCGACAAGGGCCATCGAGGCCGGCGAGGAGATCACCTACGACTACGGCCTGGACCTGCCCGGACGCCACACCAGGGCCGTGAAGGCCTGTTATCCCTGCCGCTGCGGCAGCCCAAACTGCCGGGGCACGCTGCTGGCGCCGCGCCGGCGCTCGCGCTGACGTCCGGAAAAAGCCCGCGCCCGCAAACCGCCAAAGGCGGCCGGCGGGCGGCCCCCCCGGTCTCCGCCCGCCCGGTGCGCTCAGAAGGGGCCCCGAAGCGGGACCCCCGAAACCGCGAAAGCCGATCAGAACCGCGCTGGAATTTTGCCTTCCGGGCCCGCGGCGTAGCGCTTGGCCGCCGCCCCCCAGTTGACGTTCTCGAAGAAGGCCTTCATGTAATCCGCCCGGCCGCCGGCGCCCCAGTCCACCATGTAGGCGTGCTCCCACACGTCCATCACCAGGACGGGCACGAAGCCGGCGGGGTGCCCCTCTTCGTGGACCTGGATGAAGTGGTTGGTCAGCAGGCCGGTGGCGGGATCGAGGTAGAGGATGGCCCAGCCGATGGACCGCGTGGCGCCCGTCTTGAAGAAGTCCTCCTTCCAGGCGTCGAAGGACCCGAACTGCTCGGAGAGCGCCTTAACGAGGGGGCTGTCCGGCCCGGGGACGTCCGCCCCCTGCTTCAGGTTGCCGAAGTAGTACTCGTGGAGGACCATGCCGTTGTACTCGAAGCCGAAGCGGCGGCGCCTGTCGGCGTATAGCGGCGTCCCGCCCTTGCCTTCCTTCCTGAGAGCCTCCAGCTCGCCGCGAAGGGCGTTGGAGTTGGACACGTAGCCTTCGTAGAGCTTCCAGTGCTGGTTGATCTGGCTTTCGGAAATGCCCTTCAGCGATGCGGGTTTAAGGTTCGTTTTGACGTCGTAGGCCATGGTTCGTCCTCCTCTGGATTTAATTCGGGGCCCGGCGGTCCTCTGCGCAAACGGACGTCCGGCCCACGAGCGAAGCGGGAACAGTACGAACGAAGCTGCCGCCAGGGACAGGGCCCGGCGGAGGAACAACCGTCGCTCCATGGTCGACCTCCCCACCAGAACGCGCGCGTCTCTGTACGAGGCTCTTCGGACTGTAACATTTAATATGAAACGAAAAGTGGACGAATTCAAGATTCAGGGCGTTACACGGGGCCTGTGAGCGTTACCACCCGGACTGTTCTGTCCGGTGAAGAGCCTGAACTGCAGACGGGCCTGCGCCTCCAGCATGACGCTTCCCGGGATGGCGGCGAGTCCCGACCGGACGGCCGAGCCGAGCAGCGAGGTGCCCCCGTCCCGGACCACCATGTCGAAGACGGCGGATCCCCCGAGCGGATAGGGGAAGGGCGAGGCGTCGCCCTCCTGCCCCACGGGCGTGGCATTGACCAGCAAATCCCACGGGACCCGGCGCCGCCCGGGCCACGGGACGGCCTCCATGGAGAAGCGGGCCGCCAGTTCGACGGCGGCTCCGGTACTGCGGGACGAAACGGCCGCCGGACCCATGCGCGAGACGACCGCGCAGGCCGCCGCCGAGGCCCCGCCGGCCCCGAGGACCAGGGACCTGCACGGTCGGGGCAGGCCGCGAAGGGCCCGCCGGATCCCGAAGGCGTCGGTGTTGGCCGCAATCCACCCACCCTCGCGCCCAATAAGGGTGTTGCACGCGCCGAGCCGCTTCACCAGCCGGGCCGTGTGACGCACGTGGTCAAGCACGGCCCTCTTGTGGGGTATGGTCACGGCCAGCCCGCGTAACGGCATGGAGCCGGCGGCGCGGAAAAACGCGTCCGTGTCCCTGACCGGGATCTGCAGAAAGCGCCCGGGCAGGCCAAGCTTCTCCAGCCATCGGTTGTGCAGCCCGGGTGAGCCGGTGAATGCCAGCGGCCAGCCGACGACGCCGTAGAGCGGCTCGTCCGCCGAGACGGACCGTACACGGAACACCGCCAGACATTCGTCCAGGCCGAGCTGGCCGGGGGCGGCGGCCGGCGAACCGGGGGCCGCGCAATAGGTGGCCGCAGAACCCCACGCCAGGGCCATGACGCGGCTCGGCAGGCCGGGAAGACCCATGGCGAAGGCGCAGACGTCGCCCCGTCCGGCCCGGCCTTCCAGGAAGGTCTTCACCGCTGCGGATTCGGGGAAGTCGAGAGCCGTGGGCACGAGCTTGTACCACGCCGCTCCGAAGCGCCGCATGCGGTCCAGGACGGCGGGAAGCTGTTCGGGGGTCCCTTCGAAGTCGTGGAAAGACAGCACCAGCCGGTCCCGGCGAAGGCCCCACAGGTCCTCCGGCAGGTTCTCGCAACATGGCACGTCCACGAGGGCGCCCCTCGCCTGGGCGGCCAGGAGAAGAGCGGGCTCGGACGGTTTCACGCGGGTCCGCGAGCCGCTCACCAGGAGGGGCATCTCGCGGGCCAGATCCAACAGGGCCTCGGGGCGCTCCCCCTCCCCGAGCGCGTCCAGGCGCACCTCCACCCGGTCCGCGCCCGCCGAGGCCGCCGCGCGGGCCGAACGGACCTGGTCCGAAGTGGTGCTGCACGCCGTGGTCGCGATGACCGGTCCCAGCCGCTCCATGTTGGCAGTATACTGAGACCGGACGACGCAGGGAAACGAGAGGCCAGCGGTTCGAGGAGGCGAGGCAATGGAACTGAAGGACATACTGGAACGGGAAAAGGCGTCGATCGAGGAGAACCTCCGCCTTCAGGCCCGATACCTGGAGGCACTGGGACCGCGCCTCATCGAGGCGGCCGAACTCATGCGGCCGTGTCTGACCGGCGGAGGGACGGTCTTCTTCTTCGGCAACGGCGGAAGCGCCGCCGACGCCCAGCACTGGGCCGCGGAATTGACCGGGCGGTACATCCGGGAACGCAAGGGGATGGCGGGTGTGGCTCTGACAACGGACACATCGGCCATCACGGCCATCGCCAACGATTACGGGTACGATCGCGTCTTCGCCCGGCAGGTCGAGGCGCTGGCCCGCCCCGGCGACGTGGCCGTTGGGATTTCGACCTCCGGCGAGTCGCCGAACGTGCTCCTGGGGTTGAGGGAGGCCCGCAGTCTCAGCTGCAAGACCGTCGCGGTGGTGGGCCGGGACGGCGGGGCCATGGCCGGCGAGGCGGACGTTGTGCTCCTCTACCCGGCCCGGGAAACGCCTCGCATCCAGGAGTTCCACGCCGTGATCGGCCATCTGCTGTGCGCGCTCGTGGACGCGCCCTGAGTACGACCGCCGCGCGCCTTCCACCCCGAAGGCGAAACAGCCCGCACGAAGAAAGGCCCGGGAACGTTCCCGGGCCTTTTCATGGAGGCGGTTACGAATCGCCGTCGGGGTTAACGGCGGAGCTTCCTCTTCTTGCGTGTGAACAGTTTCTGCAGTCCGAGTTCGTCCCACCAGAGAACGATGGGAGTCGCGATGAATATGGACGAGTAGGTTCCCACGATGATGCCCACGGTCAGGACGAAGGAGAAGGAAAAGAGCACCTCGCCGCCGAAGATCAGCATGGCCACGACCACGAAGAAGGTCAGCATGGAGGTGATCATGGTCCGGGACAGGGTCTCGTTGATGGCCTTGTCCATTAGCTCCGGGTCTTCCTGCTTCCGGAGGGTCTTCATGTTCTCGCGCATGCGGTCGAAGACGACGATCGTGTCGTTGATCGAATAGCCGAGCAGTGTGAGCATGGCCGCGATCGTAGGCAGGTTCACCTCCACGTGGAAGAGCGAGACGAAGCCCGTGGCGATCGTGCTGTCGTGCACGAGGGCCAGAACGGCGCCCAGGCTGAACCGGAACTGGAATCGGAACCAGGCGTAGAGCAGGATGCCGATGATCGAGCCGATGACCGCCTCGATGGCCTTGTTCTGGAGCTCCTTCCCGACGGTCGGCCCGACGGTGTCCAGGCTCTCGATGGCGAAGTTGCCGACGACCACCCTGTCCTTGAGGTAGTTGTACATGGCGTCGGTCATGCCGGGCATGGTCTTGAGGCTCTCGACGGAGGGGATAATGCTGTTGTGGAGCTTCTTGTAGTGCAGAATCGCCTCGCCGATCTCGGTGGCCACCGAATCCGCCCCGGAAATCTGGCCCCTGTGAAGCCCGGTCAGGATGAGGTCCTCGATGGCCTTGGTGTTGGCCGTGTTCAGGTCGATCTTGCCCGCGGCCATGGCCTTCAGGACGTCCGGACTGCGGAGCGTCTGCATGATCTCCTGACTCTTTTTCGCGAGCTGGTCCTCGTTGAGCAGGTGCCCCTGGGCATCCTTGGCGTCCATCCGGATGAGGACCTCGTTGTCCTCCTTTTTGCCGAACCGGACCACCGTGATCTCGCCCTTGGTGTTCTTGAGCAGGTCCTTCTGGATGATGCGGGGGTTGGGGGTCTTCTCGAAGCGGACCTGCATCTCCTGGCCGCCCCGGAAGTCGATGCCCCAGTTGATGCCCCGGGTGAACAGGCTCCAGAGGCCCAGGCCGATGAGGACGAGCGAGATGCTCACGAAGAGCGCCTTGTACTTCATGAACGGGATGTCCAGGTTGCGGAAGGCCGTGAGCGAACCGATGGACAGCGTGGTGGGACGCTTTCCGTTCCGGCCCCGGATCTTCAGGACGATGTCGTAGATCAGGCGCGAGACGAAGATCGCCGTGAACATGGAGACGAGAATACCCACCGTCAGGGTGACGGCGAACCCGCGCACGGGGCCGGTTCCGAACTGCAGCAGGAACAGGGCCGCCACAAGGGTCGTCACGTTGCTGTCGAAAATGGTGATGAAGGCCTTGCCGAACCCGTTGGCCACCGCCGTCTGGACGGTCTTCTTCTCGAGCAGCTCTTCCTTGATCCGCTCGAAGATGAGGACGTTGGCGTCGATGGCCATGCCCAGTGTCAGGATGATACCGGCGATGCCCGGCACCGTCAGCACCAGGCCGAAGACGGTCATGATGCCCATCAGGATGACGAAGTTGAGCAGGAGGCAGACGTTGGCGTTGATGCCCGAGGCCCGGTAGTAGAGGAACATGAAGGCGAAGATGGCGATGAGCCCCAGGATGCCCGAAATGGTGCCCTTGCGGATCGACTCGAGACCGAGGCTCGGCCCCACCGTCCGCTCCTCGGCGAACTTGGGGATGGCCGGCAGGGCGCCGGACTTGAGCTGGAAGACCAGCTCCTGCGCTTCCTGCGGGGTGAAGTTGCCCTCGATGATGCCGCGGTCGCCGATCTCGGCGTTGATCTTGGGCGCGGAAATGACGTTGCCGTCCAGTACGATGGCCAGAGGCTCGCCGATGTGCTGGCCGGTGAGCTTCCTGAAGCGCTGGCCGGCCAGGGCCGAGAGCTGGAAGCCGACGACGGGCTGGCCGTACTGGTTGCCCTCCACCTGCACTTCCTGGAGGTCGCTGCCCGTGACCGTGGCCTGGGATTTGAGTGCGAAGTAGATCTGGCCGCCGAACTTCTCTCTGCTGCCGGGGACGATTTCATCGTCCGGAGGGACCTTGCCGCCGAGGGCCTTGACCAGGGCATCGCGGGAACCCATGCCCTGCGGAGGGCCGACCACGAGGTGGAAGGACAGTTGGGCCGCCTTGCCGATCAGCGCCTTGATCTCGGTCGAGTCCTCGACGCCGGGCAGTTCGACGACGATCTTGTTGGACCCCAGGCCCTGCCGGTGGATGGCGGGCTCGGACACGCCGTACTTGTCGATGCGGTTTCGGATGACCGCGACGGACTGCTGGATGGCCTTGTCGCGCAGGTCGCTCTCGTACGCCTTCTTGAGGGTCAGCTCGTACGTGCCCTCGCCCAGCGCCGAGAAGGTGTAGTTGGCGAGGTCCCTGTCCGTCAGATCCCGGACGGCGACCCCGAGATTGGGATCGGGGCCCTGAACGACGATGGCGTTTTTCTTGTCCTTGGGCGAATAGGCCTGCTTGAAGGGGATGTTCTTGTCCTTGAGGTCCGCTTCGACCTGCCGGATGTCGGTTTGAACCCGGTTGTAGACGGCCACGTCCGTGTCCATCAGCAGGACGAGGTGCACGCCTCCCTTGAGGTCCAGACCCAGCTTGACTCCGTTGTGAAAATAGAAGAAGACGCTGACGGCTATGACAGCGAGGACGAGTAGCGACCGCCACTTGATGCTTTCGCGCATGGAATCCCCCTACTCCTTAAGAACGCCGGCGACGGCTGATTTGCTGAAGGTGATCTTCACGTTGTCGGCCACGCGGACGATGACGATGTCCTTGTCCACGGCCGTAATCGTACCCCTGATCCCGCCGATGGTGACCACCGAATCACCGGTCTTGAGGGCTTCCATCATGGTGCGCTGCTGCTTGGCGCGCTTCTGCTGGGGCCTGATGAGCAGAAAATAGAAAATCGCGATGAGAGCGATGATGGGAAGGAAAGACACGAACGGATTACCGCTTCCGCCGCTCCCACCCGGCTGGGCCATCAAGAGAAACCAGGGCATTCGTAACCTCCTAATAGAACGTCCAGAGAGAATCTCGCCGCCGGCACCACCGGTGCCCGACACGACTCCCCCGGCCGAAACCCCGTTCGGTCGCGGAACAAAACCTCCGGACGCTCCGGAGGTTTCAACCCGTAATTATGCCCTGAAGTGGCTTAAGAGTCAATAATTAACAGGCTGATGAAGAGCTCTCGCACATCTCGCCGCCGGCGCCGTGACGCAGGAGGCAAGCCGGGCGGAAATGCCCCCGGAGGGATGTGCGTGCGACGGAAGGGCGGCCCCGCGGGGCCGCCCTCGACGGTGTCGAACGGACTGCGCCGACGGATCGACCGTCGTCTAGTCGGCGTTGGGGTTGGTCTCGGGCGCGGCCACGATTACGGCGCGGCAGGCGGCTTCCTCCGATGCGAGGTCGGGGGTCGGGGCGGCGGGCGTCACGAAGCGGTCCACCACCTCGCGGGTGTCGCCGACCCTGAGCTGGTCGATGAGGAAGGCGAACTTCTCCTCGAGCGTCTGACCGATGGCGCCCCGGACCGGCTTGGGCAGGTTCCACCAATCCCGCTTGAGGGGGCCGAAGCCCTTCTTCCGGGTCTTGTACAGGAACTGCTCCTCGGTCTGTCCTTCCTTGCGCTCGCCGGCGCAGGTCTCGCGCAGGTGGGCGTAGACGTGCTCCCTGAAGTCGTCGGGCAGCTCGGGGTGGTCGTAGATGATGTTCTGGAAGCCGGTCGCCAGGTGCACCTCGCACGCCTCGTGTTCCGGGAAGTGGTGGAAGGCGTCGTCGGGCAGGGTGGAGGCGCCGTGCTGGACCGTCCCGCCCAGGCCGAACCTGCTGCGGGCCACCCTGGATATGGCGGTGAGCACGTCGAAGTCGAGCTTCACCTCGGCCACCGTTCCGTCGGGGCGCACCACGCCGCCGTGGCTGGTGCCCGTCTGCACGGAGATCTTGCTGATGCCCTCGCTCTCGCCCAGGGCCTCGAGGTAGCCCTCCATGAAGGCGGTGAACTCCTCCACCGTGCTGTTGTGGCCGCCCACCTCGCCGATCTCTCCGCCCACGGAGACGGTGACGCCCTCCGGCTGGTTCGCCCTGATGGTCCGGGTGAGGGCTGCGCACACGTCGGCGTTGTCCTTCTGCTGGGCTCGCGTGTCCGGGCGCTCCAGGACCACGAGGGTCGACGAGTCGATGTCGATGTTGTAGAACCCGGCCGTCAGAGCCTCGAGTATCAGCGTCTTGAGGCCTTCCAGTTCCGCCGCGGGGTCCTTGAAGTAGGACTTGGCGGAGGCCTGGAAGTGGTCGCCCTGGATGAAGACCGGGCCCCGGTAGCCTTCCCGGAGCGCGGCCCCGAGCATGACCGCCACGTACTCGCCCGGGCGCTGGTCCGTGTAGCCGATCTCGCTCTTGGCGATCTCGAAGATAAAGGCCCCGCAGTTCTTTGCAAGCGCCGCCCGGAAGAAGGCCCGTCCCGAATCGTAGGCCAGCCCCCTGAGGTTCATGGCGGGCACCGTGAAGCCCCCGGCCTCGCCGTGGCCCATGGCGGCGTAGAGGTCGTGGATGGACGCGGGACGGACGCCCAGGGCGGCCGCGGCCTGCTTGATGGTGTAGCGGGCCCGCGCCCTCAGCGCCGGGTCGCGCGCGAAGACGGCCGTCTCCACGAGGTCGTCCGTCAGGGTGCCCCGGAAGGAGGACTCGGAGGCCACGACGGCCCTCCCGTCCCGCTCCGTCAGGACCCCCTTCAGTCGTGCTTCCATACTCTTGATATCTTGATAAATCATCTGAATCGCCTCCATCGCGTGGGGGTGTTTACAACCGCGTCAAACGGTCGAAATTCCTCCGTTCAGCGGAATGTACTGGCCCGTGATCCAGCGGGCGTCGTCAGAGCACAGGAAGGCCACCACGCCGCCGATGTCCTCGGGGACGCCGATGCGCTTGAGCGGCGTGATCTGGGCCAGGAAGGCCTTCTGCTCTTCTGGCTGGTGGGCCGTGGCGTCCGTGTCCACCAGCCCCGGGGCCACGATGTTGACGGTGACGCCGTGGGGGCCGGCCTCCCTGGCCATGACCCGGCAGGCGCCGTCCAGGGCCGACTTGGCCGCGGCGTGCGCGCCGAAACCCTCGCTGGCGAAGCGCGAAAGGCTCGAAGACACGGCCACGATGCGGCCCCACTCCCGTTCTATCATGCCGGGCAGAACCTGGGCCGCCAGCGCGTGCAGGGCGCCTATCTCGCCGAGAAGCTTGGCCGACACACCGTCCCAGGGCAGCTGCCAGAACCGGCCCATGGGGAAGGAGATGTTGGCGTTGTGCACGGCGGCGTCCACCGGCCCGAGCTTGCCCTCCACGGCGCGCACCATGGCCTCCACCGCATTCGGGTCGCGCACGTCGGCCGGGAACACCGCCCCGTTACCGCCCGCGTCCGCAAGGACCTGCTCCGCCTTGTCCACGTTGCTCAGACAGTTGACCGCAACTTTGTAGCCCCGGGCCCCGAGCGCCTTCACGATGGCCGCCCCGATGCCCCGGCTTCCTCCGGTGACCAGTGCCACTTTGCCGTTCATTCTGGATTACCTCCTGAGTGAATTTGCAGCCTCGGCGTTCTTAATACCTAAAGATAACGGATGCACCCGCGTGGAGGCAAACGGGGGGTGGGGGGAATTTGGGATTTGGAAATTGGGATTTCGGATTTGGAAGACGGCTGGGGAGGGGCTTTCGAAGGCCCGCCCCCGCCGTCCTTTGAATCCGAAATCCGAAATCCCAATTCCCAAATTTCTTCCTCCCCTTCCTCCCATCCTCCCTGTTCGATCCGCCTTCCCTTGCGCGGGCGCGCCCGCATTTGCTAGACTTGACGCGTTTCGCGGAGGACCGCTTACATGCGCATTCTTTCGGGCATCCAGCCGTCGGGCAAGCTCCACCTGGGCAACTACCTCGGCGCCATCAGGCAGCACCTGGACCTGCAGGACAAGGGCGAGGCCTTCTACTTCATCGCGGACTTCCACGCGCTCACGACGGTGAAGGACCCTGATGTGCTGAGGGAGAACGTGCGCGACGTGGCGCTGGACTACCTGGCCCTGGGCCTCGATCCGAACAAGGCGACGTTCTACCGCCAGTCCGACATCCACCAGGTGCCCGAGCTGACCTGGCTTCTGACCACGGCCACGCCCATGGGCCTGCTCGAGCGGTGCCACTCCTACAAGGACAAGCTCGCCAAGGGCATCACGCCCGACCACGGGCTCTTCGCCTACCCCGTGCTCATGGCCGCGGACATCCTCATCGTGGACGCCAACGTGGTGCCCGTGGGCAAGGACCAGAAGCAGCACGTGGAGGTGACCCGAGACATCGCCCAGCGCTACAACAACCTCTACGGCCGGGAGGTCTTCGTGATCCCCGAGGACCGGATCATGGCCGAGACGGGCGTGGTGCCCGGGATCGACGGCCAGAAAATGAGCAAGTCCTACGGCAACGACATCGGCATCTTCCTGGAGGGCAAGCCCCTCAGGCAGCGCGTCATGTCCATCGTCACCGATTCGGCGCCCGTGGAAGACCCGAAGGACCCGGACACCAACAACGTGTTCAACCTGCTCAAGCTTTTCTGCCCGGTGGAGGAGACGGCGTCGTGGCGGGAGCGCTTCGCGGCGGGCGGGCTGAAGTACTCGGACGTCAAGAAGCGCCTCGTTGCGGTGCTCAACGAGACCTTCGGCGAGGCCCGGGAGCTGCGCAAGGAACTGGCCTTACGGCCCGATTACGTGGAGGACGTCCTGCGGCACGGTGCCGCGCGGGTTCGGCCCATCGCCCAGGCCACGCTGGACAGGGCCAGGGCGGCCTGCGGCATCGACTGAACCCGAGGGAGGAGGGATCATGGAAGAACGACGGCGCCACGCACGCTACCCCACGTCGGTCCCCGGCCGCTGCCGGCTGGAAGGGGGAGCCGAATTTCCCATAGAGACGGTCAACATATCCGCCGTGGCCCTGCTCGCCCGGTCGACGCAGCCCTTTTACTCTCCCAGGAAAGCCTGGTTCAGGCTCGAGCTTCGGGAGGGGACCTTTGAATGCGAGGCCGTCTGCGTGCGCGTCTCCCAATCCGCGCCCTGGGAAGGCGCGTTCCTCTTCACCGACGTGGCGCCCGAATCGGCCGAGCGCCTGGAAGCCTTCCTCGAACGCCTGAGGGCCTCGGCCGCTTCCTGATCCCCGCCGCGTCAGCCGGCGTCCTGCCCCATCCCGATCAGCGCGTTGACCTTGGCCGCGCAGATGAAGTCGTTCTTCGACAGACCCGAGATGGCGTGCGTGCTGTAGCGCACCACGCACCGGTTGTAGCCGACCTCCATGTCGGGGTGGTGGCCTTCCTGGTTGGCGATCCAGGCCACGGCGTTCACGAACGCCATGGTTTCGTAGAAGTCCTTGAAGACGAAGGCGCGCGAAATTTGGGTGCCCTTATCGTCGAGCTTCCAGAGGGGGATCTGGTCGAGCAGTTCGGACGCCTTCTCCCGGGAGAGCGGTTTGACGCCGCCCTCGCACGGGACGCATCTCTGTCCGCTGAGTCTTTCCATGGTTACGACCTCCGTTTCTTAACCGTCCGCGCCGCCGGCCGGCGCGGACGCTCCAGATAGCACCAACACCCCGCCCGGCCGGAAAAGTCCGCTGACCACCCAAATCGCTATCGAAATCGAAATCGGGATCGGCACCGGCTGACCGATCCGGGCCAGATAGAACGCCCCTGGGCACGTCCGGAGGCGAATGCGATCGCGATCCCGATACCGATTGCGAATCGTTCCCTTTGATGCGGGTGCCCCGCCCGGCGATGGATGCTTCTTGCCCGTGGCGTTGGCCGACACTACATTTGAAGTATGCACCCGTGATCGGACATCACCCGAGAGGTGCACGGAGGTGCTTTATGACCGGCAAGAGAAAAGGCAAAGGCGGTCACCAGAAATCCTACCGGGGCCCCTGGCCCGAAGACCACGGCGCGAAGTTCTCCGGGCGCAGGTCCGGCGAGGACGGGGAGTCCCCCCGCGTCAGGACGGCGGGCGCCCCGGCCCGGCCCAAGGTCCAGAAGATCCCGCAGAACGCGCCCAAATAGTGATACAGTCGCACTCTTGACAACAGGCCGCGGACCCTTCCGGCCCGGAACGCCGGGAGGGCCGTGCCGCGGCCCGCCCGGCGGGCGGCGGATTTGTGACACGCGATAGAGAAGGGGGATCTATGAGAGTGGGTGTGCTGATCCTTATGGTCACCGTCTGCGGGCTCGTCCTTCCGGGCGTCTGCGCCCTGGGCGCCGAGCCGGCGCCGCCGACCCTCGCCGAGGTGCGGAGCACCATGGGCATCCCGTCCGAGAGCATGGCCCTCAGGGGCCAGAGAGACAACGTCGGCTTCGCCTCCAACGCCGCCCAGATGGACGAGATCTGGCGCCTGTCCGACACGCCGCCGGCCCCGGACATCCTCGGCAAGGCCCCGTCCTCGCCCGTCGTCGGCGTGATCTGCCCGCACGACGACTACGTCTACGCGGGCCGCGTCTACCGGGCGGTCCTGCCGCTGGTGAAGGCGCCGCGGGTCATCGTCGTGGGCGTCTTCCACAAGTGGCGTGTCTTCGGGGCGCACGACGCGCTCGTGTTCGGGCCTTACAGGGCCTGGCGCTCACCTGAAGGCGACGTACCCGTGTCGCCCCTGCGCGACGAACTCCTGAGGGCCCTGCCGAAGGGCGACTGGGTCCAGGACGCGGCCATGCAGGACTCGGAGCACTCGGTGGAGGCCATCGTCTACTGGCTCAAGCACATCCACCCAGACCTCACCATCGTTCCGTTCCTCGTGCCGACCATGCACTTCGACCGCATGGAGAAGCTCGCGGACGACACGGCCGGCGCCATAAAGGCCCTCTGTGCGAAGAAGGGCTGGGTGCTGGGCAGGGACGTGGCCGTGGTCATAAGCTCGGACGCGACCCACTACGGACCCGACTTCGACTACGAACCCTACGGCGCGGGCGGCATCGAGGCGTACACGAAAGCGGTGGAGGCCGACGAAGCGCTCCTGAAAGGACCGATGGCCGGCAGGATGGACACCGCCAAGGTGCGCAAGGTCTTCGACACCTTCTGCGATCCGAAGGACCCCGGCACCTACCGGCGGGTTTGGTGCGGCCGGTACAGCGTGCCCTTCGGCCTGCTTCTCATGGACAGGCTCGCGAGGGACGGGGCGGCGGGATCGCCCGGTGCGCTGGAGGGTCACCCGATCGCCTACGCCACGTCCGTGGGCTGGCCCGAGCTGCCGGCAAAGACGCCCGGGATCGGCAAGACCGCCCCCGACAGCCTCTACCACATCGTCGGGTACCCCGCGGCGGCCTACACGGTGGAGACGGTCGGATCAAAAAAGTAGACTCGCCTCAATGAGCAGAAACAAGAGGGCCGGCGCTTCCGCTGGGGAGGCGCCGGCCCTTTGTTCGTCGTCAATCGCCGGTCAGTCCAGGAGCGACTCGGGGATGTCCAGTTCCATGCGCAGCATGGCGGCCGCGTAGGTCTTGCCCTGGGCGTCGGTCCGGAGGTCCACCGTGCCGCCGCCGCCGAGGCTCCCGTGGAGCAGGAAGTTCAGGGCTCCGATGTTGTCCATCTCGAACCGCTCAACCTCGCCGCCCACGAGCTCGCCGAAGTGGGCCTTGACGCGCTCGGGGGTGAGCGCCTCCTTGAGGAAGGGGTACGCGGCCTCGCTGCGGGCGATCACGCCCACGTTGACCGTGTCGCCCTTGTCTCCGCTCCGGGCGTGCGCGATGGCCAGAAGCCTCTCGCGTCTTGTCTTCTCGGCCATGTCAGTTCTCCAGAATGTCCGTGACGGGGGAGGCTTCCGTCTTCCGCATGAGGGCGGGCCAGTAGGCGATGACCTCCTTGGGCTTGGGCCGTCCGCCGGCGAAGCCCGTCACCGACGGCGGGCCGTCCAGGATGAGGGGCGCCAGCTCGTAGCCGAAGCGCTCCACGCACTTCCGCTCCATGGAGTGCACCGCCACGCGGAAGACCACCTCGTTGATGCAGCTCTCCTCGGGCACGTCGACCAGGGACCCGTGGCAGGCGTTCACGCCCAGGTACTCGAAGACCACGTCGTCCAGGTTCAGCCCGAGGTGGGCGATGCGGGCCTCCAGGATCTCTCTGGCCTTGCGGGCCTTCTTGAGGGCGTCCGGCCAGGTGTAGGTCAGGGTGCCGCCCGTCCGCCAGCCCGCCTTGTAGGCCATGGAGACCTTGTAGAACTCCGTGGGCGGGCCGCCCGTGACGCCCGTGACCCGAACCCTGTCCTTCCCGTCGTCGCTCAGGCGGATGGAGGTGAAGTCGATGACACAGTCCGGGCTGATGTAGTTGCGCGGGTCGCCCAGCTCGTAGACGATCTGCTCCTTGATCACGGCCTGCGTGATCATGCCGCCCAGTCCCGCCGGCTTGGTCATCACGAAGGAGCCGTCCGGGTAGGCCTCGGCGATGGGGTAGCCGATGCGGGCCATGTCGGGGACCGACTCCCAGTCCGCGGAAAAGTTCCCGCCCGAGGCCTGAGCGCCGCATTCGAGGAGGTGGCCCGCAACCGTTCCGGCTGCGATCAGGCGGTGGTCGTCGAAGGACCACCCGAACTCGTGGGCCATGGGCGCGAGCGCCAGGCCCGTGTCGGTGCAGCGGCCGGTGACGACGATCTGGGCGCCCCGGTTCAGCACGTCCACGATGGGTTCGGCGCCGAAGTACACGTTGGCCGATACCACCTTCTTGAGGACGTCCTGGAGGGGTTCGCCCGTCTCCATGTTCAGGAGCGGCTCGCCCGACTCGAGCACGGACGGGAGCCGGTCGAGGATGTCGTCGCCGTAGACGACGCCGACCTTGACGTTGTCGACCCCCTCCTTCGCAAGCTCGGCCAGGACGGCCCGGGCGCAGCCGATGGGGTTGATGCCCCCGGCGTTGGTGACTATTTTCAGGCCCTCCTTCAGGCAGGGGGCCAGGGAGCCCGCCACCTTGGGGAAGTCCGTGGCGTATCCGAGATCCGGATTGCGCTGGCGCTGGCGCTGGAGGATGGACATGGTGACCTCCGCCAGGTAATCCAGGATGAGGTAGTCGCAGTCGCCGTGGCGCGCCAGGTCCACCGGGGCGTCCAGCCTGTCGCCCCAGAACCCCTGTGCCGCGCCGATTCGTATGAAGTCTTTCATGTGAGCCTCTCCGAAAAGCCTGTTAACGTACCATGTATGACCGGTCGTTTGCCAGCGGCGCCCTGACCGCCGCCCTCAGGCGGGCAGGGCCGAAACGCAGGCGAGGGCCTGAACGTGGGCCTTCACGTCGTGGACCCTCAGGATGGAGGCGCCCCTCAGCAGGGCCGCCGTGTGGAGGGCGATGGTGCCCGGGAGCCGCTCTTCGACGGGGGCGCCGCTCAGGAATCCGATGAGGCTCTTGCGCGACGCGCCGACCAGCACGGGGTACCCCAGGCTGGCCAGGGCCTCGAGGTGGTGGATCAGGACGGTGTTGTCCCGCGGACGTTTGCCGAACCCGATGCCCGGGTCCACCACCAGGTCTCCGGGGCCCATGCCGGCCTCCTCGGCCTCGCGGACCCGCCCGCGGAGTTCTCCGGTCACCTCGCCCACCGCGTCGCGGTAGAAGGGTTCCTCCTGCATGGTCTTGGGCACGCCGCGCATGTGCATGAGCACCAGGGGGACCCTGCGCCGCGCGCAGAGCGGGATCATGGCGGGGTCCATCCGCCCCGCTGAGATGTCGTTGATCATGTCCGCGCCTGCGTCGAGCGCCGCCTCCGCCACGGCGGCCTTGGTCGTGTCCACCGAGAGTATCGCCCGGGGAAGCGACGCCCTCAAGGCCACGAGGACGGGCAGGAGCCGTTCGGCCTCCTCCTCCGCGGGCACGGGGTCGCTGCCGGGGCGGCTGGACTCGGCGCCCAGATCCAGGATGTCCGCCCCTTCCACGGCCATGGCCTCGCCGTGGGCGGCGGCCCGGTCCGGTGCCAGGTACCGCCCCCCGTCCGAGAAGGAATCGGGGGTGAGGTTCAGGATGCCCATGACGAGACAGCGCTTTCCCTCCAGCAGGTCCCGCCCGCTCACCACCAGACGCCTGGCGCGGCCGGCGCGGCGGAGACAGTCCCCGACCTCCCGGCCGAGGGCGTCCAGGCCGTAGGGGGCGTCCTTCAACAGGAAGGGCAGGCGGCCCAGCACCTCCCGTGACCCTGCGATGTAGACGGTTACGGCATTGTCTGCGAAGCGGTCGACCGACTCGGGCACGGCGGCGTCGCCGCCGGCGGCCATGAGCGTGCGCCGGAGCAGGGCCGCGGCCCGCGGGTCCAACCCGCCGGCCTGTATGCCCGGGCCTTGCATCCTGTTCAGAAGGGGTCCGGCGGCCTCCCGGCCGGCTTCCAGCCGCTCGAGATAGGGCCTGCGTTCCCCGGGTGACAGGGACAGAACGAAGCAGTTGAAGCCCGGTGTCCGGGACGCGCCCGAGCGTTCCGGCGCGGTGCGGCCCGCATCCATGGGTGCTTAGGCCCCGCCGAGCTGTTCGCGCAGGTTGGAGGGGGACGTCGCCTTCTTCTCGGCTTCCTCGGCACCCTCGGCGGCGGTTTCGCCGGAAGGCGGCGGCGAGAGCGTTTCCGCGGGGTGAGGTTTCTCGGGCAGGGGTTCGCCCTTCAGGAGGGCCTCGAATTCGGTCTTGTCCAGAACCTCGCGGTCCAGGAGGGCCGCGATGACGTGCTCCATCTTGTCCTTGTGCTCGGTGATGATCTGCTTCGCCGTCTCCTTGGCCTTGAGCACGATCCGCTTGACCTCTTCGTCGATGTCGCGGGCCGTGTTCTCGGAGTACTGGCCCCAGCCAGGGCTGTCCCAGAACGACGCCATGGGGCTCCGCTCGCTCTTGTAGGCCAGCGGCCCCAGCTTGTCGCTCATGCCCCAGGCCGTGACCATCTTCCAGGCCATCTCCGTGGCCTTTTCGAAGTCGTTGCCGGCGCCGGTGGTGATGGAGCCGAGGAAGATCTCCTCTGCAGTCCGCCCGCCGAGCATGACCGCGATCTCGGCTTCGAGGTATTCGCGGGTGTAGTTGTACTTGTCGTCCATGGGCAGCTGCTGGGTGACGCCCAGCGCCATGCCGCGCGGGACGATGGAGACCTTGTGGACCGGGTCGGCGTTGGGCAGGTAGTAGCCCACCACGGCGTGGCCCGACTCGTGGGTCGCCACGACCTTCTTGTCCTCCTCGGAGAGGATCATGGAGCGCCGCTCCGAGCCCATGAGGACCTTGTCCTTGGCGTACTCGAAGTCCTCCATGGACACGATGTCGGCGTTGCGGTGCGCCGCCCGGAGTGCCGCCTCGTTGGCGAGGTTGGCCAGGTCCGCGCCCGAGAAGCCCGGGGTCCCGCGGGCCACCACCGACAGCTCCACGTCGTCGCCGATCTTGATGTCGCGCACGTGGACCTTGAGGATCTCCTCGCGGCCCCTGAGGTCGGGCCGGGGCACCACGATCCGCCGGTCGAAGCGTCCGGGGCGCAGGAGGGCCTGGTCGAGCACGTCCGGCCGGTTGGTGGCCGCGACGATGATGACGCCCTCGTTGGCCTCGAAGCCGTCCATTTCGACCAGCAGCTGGTTGTGGGTCTGCTCGCGCTCCTCGTGGCCGCCCATGCTGCCCACGCCGCGGTTGCGCCCCACGGCGTCGATCTCGTCGATGAAGACGATGCACGGCGAGTTCTTTTTGGCCTGTTCGAAGAGGTCTCGGACCCGGCTGGCGCCGACGCCCACGAAGAGTTCGACGAACTCGGAACCCGAAATGGAGAAGAACGGAACACCGGCCTCGCCCGCGATGCCCTTGGCCAGCAGCGTTTTGCCCGTGCCGGGCGCTCCCATGAGCAGGACGCCCTTCGGGATCTTGCCGCCCAGCTTCTGGAACTTCTGGGGGGCCTTGAGGAAGTCGATGATCTCGAAGAGTTCTTCCTTGACCTCCTCGATGCCCGCCACGTCCTTGAAGGTGATGCGGTTCTTCGTGTCGCTGACCATTCTCGCCTTGGACTTGCCGAAGCTGAAGGCCTTGTTCCCCCCCTGCTGCATCTGCCGCATGAAGAAGAACCAGAACCCTATGATGACGACGATGGGCAGGATGTAGAGCAGCGCGAAGATGTACTGGGAGGAGCTGGCCTCCGCCACGCTCACGTCCACCCCCTTGGCCACCATCTGCGTGCTGTAGTTCTGCAGGTCCGGCGGCAGGGTCGTGTTGTAGTGGGTGGCTCCGTCGATGGGCTGCTTGAGCACGCCCTTGACGGACGAGCCCTTGACCTGGGCGCTCTTGATCTCGCCCTTCTGCACCAGCTGGTCGAACCGGCTGAAGGGGAGTGTGGTTTCTTTCTGCGAGGCCTTTCTCAAAAGCCCGATCGAAACGATGATGACCACGAATATCAGGGCCCAGAGAATGAGGTTGCGAAGCTGCTGGTTCACGAAAACTCCTTCACTTGCGTCTCCCGCCCCGCCGCTTCTGCGGGGATCGCCGGGTGGCGTCCCTCCGGGCCGTCCCCGCCGGGGCCGCATACCTAAACTACATAGATGCTCAACATCCGCATGTGTGACATCATTCCTGTTCCACCCACCCGATGTAGGGCAGGTTGCGGTACAGCTCCCCGTAGTCGAGGCCGTAGCCGACGACGAACCTGTCGGGCACCGTGAACCCGCGGTAGTGGACGGGAACGTCGATCCGGCGAGCCTCCGGCTTGTCCAGGAGCACGGCGACCTTCAGGGACGCCGGCGCCCGTTCGGCTTCGAGGTGCTTGATCAGGTAGTCCAGGGTGATGCCCGTGTCCACGATGTCTTCGATGATCAGCACGTGCCGTTCGGCGAGGTCGAGGCTGGAGGTGAAGAGGATGGAGGCGTGCTGGCCGTCCACCTGGCTCTTCATCTCGATGAGCGCGATGCGGACCTCCCCGTCCAGCCTGCGCATGAGGTCGCTCAGGAAGGGGATGGACCCCTTGAGCACCGCGCACAGGACGAGCGACTTGCCCTCGTAGTCCCGGTTGATCTGGCGCGCCAGCTCGGCCACGCGCTGCTGTATCTGTTTCTCGGTGAAGAGGATCCCCTGGGCCAGTCTCATGACATCTCCCCTGCGACTTCTTGGCCGGGCCGGCGCCGGAGCCGTACGCCCGCCTTCTCTCTGACGCCCTCCCATCCCCCCGGAAGGGCGACCGACGCACCCGGACGCGTGTCCCTGAGAGACCACAGCGCCCGGATGTGCTTTTCGCCGATCCGGCGCAAATGCCCGCGGGACAGGAGCAAGCCCTGCCGCATGGCGGCAAGACCCTCACCGTCCGTCAACTCCGCGAGGGCCGAACAGTCATAATATAGGCTATCCCCTTCGAAGACCGCAACTTCCAAAGCCCGCGAATATGCGGGCGCTTCGGACGCAAGGCGGGCCAGCGCCGCGAGGTGCCGGGTGAAGCCGGGCATGGCCGCCTCCACGGCGGGCAGGACGTCCAGCCGGATGCGGTTGCGCAGGTAGCGCCGGTCGCGGTTGGTCGAATCCTCGAGGAACCGAAGGCCGCAGGCCTGCGCCGCCTCCCTGAGTTCGCCGCCGGAAAGGCCCAGGACGGGCCGGACCGTGTGCCCGCTCACCGGCAGGATCCCGGCCAGCCCCTGGAGGCCCGAGCCCCTCCCGATCCTCAGCAGCACCGTCTCGGCCTGGTCGTCGCGGCTGTGCGCCGTGGCCACCCAGTCCCAGCCGCCCTGGCGGCGGAGGTTCTCCAGCGCGGCGTAGCGGCCGAGGCGGGCCCACTCCTCCACGCTCTGGCCCCTGTCGGGCACGCCTTCGAGCCGGACCGTCAGGAAGGGGAGGCCCAGGGTTCCGGCCAGCGCCTCCACGGCCGCCTGGTCCCGGTCCGCCTCCTCCCCGCGCAGGTTGTGGTGGACGTGGGCCACGCCGATCTCCAGGTCCGGGCGCGGCCGGGCGGAAAGCAGCAGGGCCAGCATGCCCACCGAGTCGCCGCCGCCTGACACGGCGGCGAGCACGCGGTCCCCGTCGCGGAGCGGGAGCGCCTTGATATCCCTGCGGAACGTCTTGATAAGGGGGTGGTGGCGGTGCAGGGACTTGAACCCCGGACACAACGGATATGAGCCGTTTGCTCTAACCACCTGAGCTACACCGCCACAATCTTAAATCTTAAACGAGCCCGTCCATCCTGTCAATCTCCCCCGCACGGGCCCGCGGGGGCGGAAGCCCTTCCCTGCGGCCTTCAAAGACCGGCCGATTTTACTATACCATTGGAGGAAGGGAACTTCTCTGGAAGACCGGCGCCGGGCGACAAGCGAAAGCAGGAGGTCAAGGGTGCCCACGAACGAGGACCGGCGGACCGCAAACGGCATTCTCTTCGTCGACCAGTACGAACTCACCATGGCCCAGCTCTACTTCCGCATGGGGCTGCACGAGCGGCGCGTCCAGTTCGACTACTTCTTCCGGAAGTACCCCGACTACGGCCACCACCAGGCGGGCTACTGCGTGAACGCCGGCCTCGAATGGCTGGTGGAGTGGATGCAGGAGGCCCGCTTCAGAGAGGAGGACCTCCACCACCTCCGCACTCAGACGGGGTCCGCCGGGACGCCCGTCTTCGGGGAGGACTTCCTGGCCTGGCTGGGGCGCAGCGGCAGCTTCGCGGAGATCTCCATGCGGGCCGTCCCCGAGGGCCGGGTGGTCCACGCCAACGTGCCCCTCGCCGTGGTCCGGGGCCCCCTGGCCATGGCCCAGATCCTGGAGACGTCTCTCCTGAACCACCTCAACTTCCAGACGCTCATCGCCACCAAGGCCTCGCGCATCCGCGAAGCCGCCCGCGGCGGGCTCCTGCTGGAGTTCGGCCTGCGCCGCGGCCACCACACGGGGGCCAACGCCGGGGCGAGGGCCGCGCTCATCGGCGGGGCCGACTTCACCTCCAACGTGGGCATGTCCCACCTGCTCGGTTTTCCGCCCAAGGGGACCCACGCCCACAGCATGGTGCAGGCCTACCTCGCGCTGGACATGGGCGAGCTGGATTCCTTCCGGGCCTTCGCCGAGGTCTACCCCGACGACTGCCTCCTGCTCGTGGACACCATCGACAGCCTCGGCAGCGGTGTGCCCAACGCCATCACCGTGTTCGAGGAGCTCCGCCGCAAGGGCCACGAGCCCGTCGGCATCCGGCTGGACTCGGGCGACCTCGCCCACCTGGCCATCCAGGCCGCGAAGATGCTCGACGCCGCGGGTTTCCCCGACACGTGCATCGTGCTCTCGAACGACCTGGACGAGCTGCTGATCTGGCAGATCCTGACGCAGATCGGCCAGGAGGCCCCGCGCTACGGCGTGGACGCCGACGCCCTCATCGGACGGCTCATCTACGGGGTGGGCACCCACCTCATCACCTCCGAGGGGCACCCGTCCCTGGGCGGCGTCTACAAGCTGGCCGCCGTGGAGAAGGCCGGGACCATGGCGCCCGTGCTGAAGATCTCCGACTCGCCCGAAAAGACCGCCAACCCGGGGGCGAAGGAGGTCTGGCGCCTCTACGACCGTCGCGGCAGCGCCACGGCCGACTTCGTGTGCCTGGCGGACGAGGACCCCCTCCACTGCGACCGCATCCTGCTCAGGCACCCGGCGGACGCCACCAAGCGACGGGTCGTCGAGCGCTCAGGACTGTCGGGCATGGAGCCCCTGCTCGAAGACGTGCTGGAGGCCGGCCGGCCGGTGTGCGACTTTCCCCCGGTCCAGGCCATCCGGAACCGCCGCGACGAGGACCTCGAGCGCCTGGACACGGGCGTGCGGCGGCTGGTGAACCCTCACCGCTACCACGTCTCGCTCAGCCAGCAGCTCTGGGACCTCAAGCAGGCCCTCATCGAGGACGCCCTGGGCGGGCCCGACGGCGAGAAGGGCTGACCCCAGCCCAATCAAACTCGGTATCTGGATCGAAATCGGGATCGACACGATCACTTCAGACGGCGGGACATTCGATGGCGAGCTGCTCTCGATACCGATGGCGATACCGATAACGAAATCGATACGGCGCCGCGCTGGAGTATCATGGTTCTCTCAATGGGCACCGTCTGATCCCGGGGGGATCCGGAGCCTGCCCAACAACCATCTCACCGCGCCGGCGCGGCCGGGTTCGGCCGCGGCGACCCTTTACTTCAGGAGGTCGACCATGGAGCCTTTCAAGTACCACGTATTCATCTGCACCCAGCAGAAGCCGCCGGGCGTGCCCGGCTGTACGGCGAGCGGCAGCGAGAAGGTGCTCGAGGCCCTGCGGGCCGAGGTGAACGCCGCGGGCCTCGGCGACGAGGTCCAGATCACCACCTCCGGGTCCGTAGGCCTGTGCGAGCGCGGACCGAACCTCATCGTCTACCCGGACGGGTACTGGTACTCCCGCGTGACGATGGAGGACGTGCCCGAGCTGGTCCGCGAGCACTTCGTCAACGGCAGGCCCCTCGAGCGTCTGCTCAACACCGACGCCGCGGCGCTCAAGGCCGAGATCCTGGAGAACAAGCGCAAGTTTCTGGCCAGGATGAAGGCGCTTCAAGAACAGAACAAGTAGGGGCGCGTTCGGCTCAGCCGAGGGGCGGCACGACGAGCCGCATGAACAGCGCGAAGGCCAGCGTGAGGCCGATGGTGAACGCCGAGTTGAGGTACCCGTTCCGGATGAAGCGGTTGAAGACGAACGCCCTGAGGTAGCTGGCCGGCATGACGAACATCCCGACCAGCGAAAGCTCCATGAAATTCGCCGGCCCCGGGTCGCCCACGCGCAGGTGGTACAAGAGGAGCCAGAAGAGCACGGGGTAGGCGCCCATGCCCCAGTCCCAGACGTAGAAGGCCTTCTGCCTCCGGCTGGCGTTCCACGCCGGCACGGAAAAGAAGGTCGCAAAGAGGACCAGGGTCGCCAGGGCTCCTATCACTCGCATGGTCGCCTCCCCTCGGCCGGGCGCCGCCGGCCCCTCATGCGTCGTTCACCTGCCAGAGGTACCAGCAGGCGTAGCTCCGGTACGGGCGCCACGGGTCGCCCATGGGTTCCGCCTCCTTCGTGGTGGGTACGGCCGGCAGGTCCATCAGGACCTGCAAAGACTTCCTCAGGCCCAGGTCGGCGGCCGGCCACACGTCCGGGCGTTTGAGCGCGAAGATGAGCGCCATGTGGGCCGTCCACGGGCCGATGCCCTTGACGCGTGTGAGCGCCTCGATCACGCCCTCGTCCGGCAGGGCCTGCAGGGCGTCCAGGTCCAGCTCCCCCGACAGGATGGCCCCGCTCAGGGCCTTCACGGCAGCCACCTTGGCCCGCGAAAAGCCCAGGCCGCGCAGCGTCTCGTCGGGTGTGTCCAGGATGTGCCGCGGGTCGGGGAACCCCTTCCCCTGCTGGTCCTTGAAGCGCCCGAAGATCACCCTCGCCACGCGCGCCGAGAGCTGCTGGGCGAGGATGGCCTCCAGGATATTGTGCAGAAGGTCGCCGCGGGAGTATTCGTGAAACCGCGGCGGCCCCACGCGCGCGATGACGGGCGCCAGGCGGCGGTCCTTCCTCAGCCGGGCCAGGGCCTTCTTCACGGTGCCGCTGGACGATGCGGTCACGAGACGTTCACCTCCCGAATGGCTACGGTATCACGATCCACGCGGCCCCGTCGCCGCGCCTTCAATGGTAGGATAGAGGCCTCACAAAAAGGAGAAACCATGTCCACAGTCACCCTCCACACCAATTTCGGCGACATCGGCCTCACGCTCTACGATGACAAAGCCCCCAAGGCCTGCGAAAATTTCGCGACCCACGCGAAAAACGGCTTCTACGACAAGATCATATTCCACCGGGTCATCGACGGCTTCATGATCCAGGGCGGCGACCCCACGGGCACCGGCCGCGGGGGGAAGTCCATCTGGGGCGGGTCCTTCGAGGACGAGGTCGGCAACGGCCTGGACTTCGACCGGAAGGGCATCCTGGCCATGGCGAACGCCGGCCCGAACACCAACGGCAGCCAGTTCTTCATCACGCTTGCCCCCACCACCTGGCTCACCGACAAGCACACCATCTTCGGTGAAGTGTCGCAGGGGATGGACGTGGTCGAGGCCATCGGCAAGACGGAGACCGGCGCCGGCGACCGGCCCAGGAAGGACGTGGTCATCGAACGCTGCACCGTCGGAGACTGATCTCCCCCAAGCCGCCGTCGGTCTTCGGTCAGGCGGTGGAACTGGGGGTTCCTGTCTGTCTTGATTTCGGCATGTGTTCATTGTAGGATTCGCTGCATGACGAAGGGGACGATGTACCTGCCCATCCCGACCAGCCCGAGGATTCCCGCCCGGCGGGCGGGGTGTGGCTGCGTCTCGCCGCCCTAGCGCGGCGACAGGCCGATCACCCGGAGGACCCGCCAGAAGGCGGGTCCTCTTTATTTATGGAGAGCGCAGATGCTTCAGGACGAACAGGTGGGGTTCATCGGGTCGGGCACCATGGCCGAAGCGATGGCAAAGGGACTGCTGTCGCGGGCCGGCGTCGCACCGACCCACATTTCCGCGGCCGGACCGAGGCCGGAACGCGCCCTCGAGCTGGCGAAGCGTTACGGCATCGAGGCCGGGACGGACAACGGGGTCGCCGCATCGAGGGCTTCCCTCGTGATCCTGTCGGTCAAACCGCAGGTCCTTCCGGCCGTCGCGGCCGACCTCGCGGGTCGCATACCGCCGAACGCGCTCCTCGTCTCCATCGTCGCCGGGACGTCGCTGGCGGAGCTGGGGCGGGCCTTCGGTCACCGCCGCGTCGTGCGCGCCATGCCTAACACCCCCGCCAGGATCGGCCTGGGCATGACGGTCTGGACGGCCTCACACGAGGTGGTCGCACGCGAACGGGAGCTCGCTCGAACCCTCTTCGCGGCCTTCGGCGAAGAGGAGTACGTGGACGACGAGTCTCACCTGGACAGGGCCACGGCGCTGAGCGGTACGGGACCGGCCTACCTCTTTCTGGTCATGGAGGCCCTCGTGGACGCGGGCGTCCGCATCGGCTTCAGCCGGCGCCTGGCCGAGCGCCTGGTGCTCCAGACCGCGATGGGGAGCGCGGCCTACTGCCTCGAGTCAGGGGTTCACCCCGTGATCCTGCGCAACCAGGTGACCTCCCCGGGTGGCACGAGCGCCGAAGCCCTGTATCAGCTGGAGCGGGGCGGCCTGAGGACGGTGCTCGCCGACGCGGTGCAGGCGGCCTACCGGCGGGCCGTGGAACTCGGCCGCCCCGCCGGCGCAGCATGGGGCCGCGATGGACGTCCGGGCGGGGACGGACGGCCCCGGTCGTCATTGCCCCCCGCAGAGACGGCGGAGGGGGCCCGGCGTTGATCTTCCCCCCAATAAGAGCATAGACTTAGACCGGCCGGGGCCCGCCGCGGCGGACCGGCCGATCGGGATAATGCTGCGGCGAGTCGGAGGTCCATCAGCAACCCACGTCTCAAACCTAATGAAATCAAATCCAAGGGGAAATCCATGGCGAATTACACCGTCGTATCCATGCCCGGAGACGGCATCGGCAAGGTGGTCCTGCCCGAAGCCGTCCGCGTTCTGGACAAGGTCGGCTTTTCGGCCGAGTACCTGCACGCCGACATCGGCTGGGCCTTCTGGTGCACCGAGGGCAACGCCCTGCCGGACCGCACCGTCGAACTGCTGGAGAAGCACCGCCTGGGGCTCTTCGGCGCCATCACCTCCAAGCCCAAGAAGGAGGCCGCGGCCGAACTGGACCCGCAGCTGAGGGACAAGGGCTACGTCTACTACAGCCCCATCGTCTCCATGCGCCAGCGCTTCAACCTGGACATCTGCGTGCGCCCCTGCAAGACCTTCCCCGGCAACCCGCTGAACTTCATCCGAAAGACCGACGGCGGCTTCGAGGAGCCGAAGGTGGACGCCGTGATCTTCCGGCAGAACACCCAGGGCCTCTACGCGGGCGTCGAGTGGACGGACCCGCCGGCGCAGGTGCGCGAGGCCTTCGCGACGCACCCCAAGTTCAAGCCCTACGCCGACGTGCCCGGGGCCGACCTGGCCATCTCCACGCGCATCTTCACGCGCGAGGCCTGCCGCCGCATCGTCACCGGGGCCTTCGAATACGCGAAGAAGCACGGCTACAAGTCCGTCACGGTCTGCGAGAAGCCCAACGTGGTCCGCGAGACCTCGGGCATGATGGAGCAGGAGGCCAGGGCCGTGGCCGGGGACTACCCGGGCATCGCGCTGTGGCACACCAACATCGACGCGCAGATGATGTGGCTCACCAAGAACCCCGAGGACTACGGCGTCCTCGTGGCTGGCAACCTCTTCGGCGACATCATCAGCGACGCCTTCGCCGGGCTGGTGGGCGGCCTCGGCTTCGCCTGCTCGGGCAACATCGGGAAGGACTGCGCGGTCTTCGAGCCCACGCACGGTTCTGCGCCCAAGTACGAGAGGCTCGACCCCTCCATCGTGAGCCCCATCGCCATGATCCTCTCGGCGGCCATGATGCTCGACCACGTGGGCGAGACCGAGAAGGCCGCCCGCATCCGGGCCGCCGTGGCCGCCGTGGTGGCCGAGGGCTCGGTGCGGACCTACGACATGATGCGCCTGCCGGGAGGCCCGGACGTCTTCGACAAGGGCGCCTGCACCACGCAGCAGATGACCGACGCCATCCTGGCGAAGCTGTAGAAAGCACCAGGTATGAATCCGAACCGGGGCGGGCTTCCACTGGCCCGCCCCTTCGCCTTTCGGCGAGCCCCGGATTCGCCGTCAAAGGAAACCGTCTTTTCGTCGATGGCTTTACCTCATCGTGTCAAGCTCGATTTCAGGATGATCACTCGAAATCGAAATCGGGATCGGGATCGGGATCGGGATCGAAACCCCGTCATTTTGGTCTTCACGGGCCCGACGGGACATAGACTCCGATACCGATAGTGATACCGATTCCGATAGCGATGAAAAGGAGGTCTCGTTTCAACCCTCCTCCAAAAAACGGCAAGCGGGCGCAGACGGTGGATTTGGGCGGCTGCATCGGGTTGTAGGGTCCCATGGATGGTGCCAGAATGAACCCCTCGAAACGGGAGGCAAAGGTATGGACAGACAAGAGATAACGGACCTGCTCCAGCCCTGGATCGGGCGGATCGGGGACGAGGACCTGCGGGACAAGGTGCTGGACACGTGGGAGAAGGCCGTGGGCATGAGCGCCTACGACGACGCGGAGGCCTTCGCGAAGATGCCTTTCACCCTCCTGACCGACTGCAGGGGGATCAGCTTCGTCGAGCACACCCTGGCCGTCACGGCGGGCGCCGTGGGCCTGGCGCAGGCGCAGGCGGCCCACTACTCCGATGCCCCCTACGCCGTGGACATGGACCGCCTCATCGCGGGCGGTCTCCTGCACGACGTGGGCAAGATCCTCGAGATCGAGCCCGACGGCGAAGGCGGCTACCGCAAGAGCCGGAGCGGCATGTGCATGCGGCACCCCATCTCGGGCGTGGCGCTGGCCTACGAGGCCGGCCTGCCCGACGAGGTCCTCAACTGTATCGGGTGCCACGCCAAGGAGGGCGAAGGCCGGCCCCAGACCGTCGAGACGGTCCTCATCCACCAGGCCGACTACGCCACCTTCAACCCCCTCGTCATGCTCCAGAAAGGTACCTTGATTATTTGACTGAACAGGGAGGAAGAGAGGACGGGAGGAAAAAGATTCAAGTCCTCCCTCCCTTCCCTCCCATCCTCCCTGTTAAAAAGAAGGTCGAAACAGAGGTGAGTTCATGCCCCAGACGATGATCGAAAAAATCCTCTCGGCGCACGCGGGCAGGGAGCTGAAGCCCGGCGAGATCGCCGACGTCTTCCTGGACACGCGCGCCGCCCGGGACTTCGGCGGCGCCAACGTGGTGAAGAACCTCGAGGCCCACGACCTCGGCGTGGCCGACCCGGCCCGGACGGTCTTCACCTTCGACTGCAACCCCACGGGCTCGGACCAGAAGTACGCCGCCAACCAGCACCTCTGCCGGCTCTTCGCGCGCAAGCACGGCATCAAGGTCCACGACATCGACAGCGGCATCGGCACCCACGTGGCCCTGGACAACGGCCTCGTGTGGCCCGGCTCCACCTTCGTGTCCACCGACTCGCACGCCAACATCCTCGGCGCGGTGGGGGCCTTCGGCCAGGGGCTCGGGGACGTGGACATGGCGGCCGCCTGGGCCAACGGGACCATCTGGTTCAAGGTGCCGCCCACCGTCCGCATCGATCTGACCGGCACGCCGTCGCCCGCCGCCGCGCCCAAGGACGTGGTCCTGAGGATGCTCAAGCACTTCGGGGCCAACGGCCTTCTGGGCTGCGCCGCCGAGGTCTACGGTCCCTACGTGGACGCTCTGGACCTGGCCGGGCGGATCACCGTGGCCAGCCTGGCCACCGAGATGGGCGCCATCATCCTCTTCTTCCCGCCCAACGACGACGTGATCGGCCACTGCCGGAAGGCCACGGGCCGCGACGACTGGCAGCC
>JBJKRE010000080.1:0-14092 GCA_046704825.1 Acidobacteriota bacterium | reverse complement strand
GGCCATGTTCGGGCGCCGGTCTTCAGACGGGGGAAGGAGGAGGGATCCATGAGACGGCTCGAAATGGCGGCGGCCCTGGGGCTCACCATTCTGCTGGCGGCGGCTCTGGCCACCGGGTGCGCCGGTTCGCCAACCACATTCGTGATTCTACACTTCAACGATTTCCACGGCCAGGTCCAACCCGTCGACAATCGCGACGGCTCGCCCCAGGGCGGGCTCTCCCGCCTGGCCGGCCTCGCCGCGGCAGTCCGGGCCGAGGATACGGCCCGCGACCTGCCGACCCTGCTCCTGAACGCAGGTGACGTCTTCACGGGAACGGCCTTTTCAACCCTCTTCCGAGGGGCCCCCGAGTTCCACGCCTTCGCTCTGATGGGCGTCACAGCCATGACCACGGGAAACCACGAGTGGGACTACGGATCTGCCCTGCTCGAGGAGCGCGCGCGGGAGGCGTCCTTTCCGATCCTCGTGGCCAACCTGCAGGCCGACGATCCCTCGAAGGTCTTCTGGAAGCCTTTCGAGACATTCGTGGCCGATGGATGCAGGATCGGAGTCATAGGCGTAACCACGCCGGACACCCCACTGACCACAGCCCCGGGCAACACGAAGGGGTTCGTCTTCACCGACCCTGTCGAGGCGGTCGGCCGCGCGCTCAAGGCCGCCGGACCCAAGCACTGGGATTTCGTGATCGTCCTCTCCCACTGCGGGTTCGACGTCGACCGCAGAATCGCTGACAGCTTTCCGCAGCTGGGGCTCATCGTGGGCGGGCACGACCACAAGGAACTCGCCGCGCCGTGGGTCGAGAACGGCGTCCCGATCGTTCAGGCCGGCGACCGCGGCCGCTTCCTGGGGCGCGTCACCGTCACGCTCAAGCCCGACGCCAGGCCGGTGGTTTCGGGCACCCTGATCCCTGTGAAGAACGGTGCGCCCCTCTCCGCGGAAATCGCCGCCTACCTGGCACCGTTCCTCGCCCGCGAGAAGGAGGAACTCGGCACCGTCGTCGGCCGCCTGCCGGAGGAGCTTGACGGCGACAGGATGCTCCTCAGGACGAGGGAAGCCCCCATCGGCGACCTGATCGCGGACGCCATGCGCCACATGGCGGGCGCAGATGCCGCGTTTCTCAACGGAGGCGCCGTGCGCGGCGGCCTGCCCGCGGGCAAGGTCACCCAGAAGGACCTCTACGGATGCCTCCCCTACTTCGATTCGCTCCACACCACACGCCTGACCGGAGAACAGATCCAGCGCCTTCTGGACCGCTGCGCCGCCATGCCCACGATCGACCCCCCGGGCGGCTTCCTCCAGGTCTCGGGCATCTCCGCCACGTATCGGAACGGCAGGGCCCTTGACGTTCGGATCGCCTCCCGCCCGCTGGACCCGCACGAGGAGTACCTCGTGGCCTGTACTGACTTCCTGTGCTCGGGCGGCGACGGCATGCTCGAATTCGCCGCGGGCCGGGACACCCGCGACTGGGGAATCAGCATCCAGGACATCCTGAAGCGGACCATTTGCGAACCCGGTCTGTCCCTCCCCGCCGCGGGAAGGCGCATACGTCGTCTGAGCGAGACAGGATCGGCCGGTAAAGCGGCATAGGAAGGATCCCTCCGCCCGACAGGTCCCGTTGCGATCGAAACGATTCGCGCGGATTCTTGACGAATGCCGCGGGAGGCGGCCCGGCATGCGCATACTCCGTTCACGTTCTGCTATGAACCAGGTATACGGCTCGCCAACTCATTTATTTACAGGCTCATAGGTGACTTTTCTGGATCGCCTGCCGACTCCCCGTGTACCCCGTACACACGCAGAGCACCCGGCTTTGACAGCCGTCACGCGGCACGAACCCTTTTGGCATGAGGGGCTAAGCCATCACCATGCGGCGTTGGCAGCCAACTTGCTTTAATCGGCCCTTACTTCCGAGGGGCTTCTTTGAAGAACGCGTTGTCTCGTTGTCTCCCCACCAGCGCATCAGAGTTCACACTGGTCCTTCTGGTTCTGATTCTGACCCTTCTTTCCGTGCCGTCGTTCGCAAGAGAGGTTTCGGCCGGCCCCCCTGTTTCGCCCAAGAGATCGCTGATCCGTGCGTCGTCAGGCGCCGTCCGTTTCGACTGCCAGAGGCCCGGAGCCCCGGCCCCATGCGAGGACGACGACGCGTCCCTCGACTCGGACTGCGCGGGGTCTTCCGTTTCGCCCGACCTCCCCGCCCTGTCCCGCGCCGCAGCCGAACGCCCCACAGAGCCTTTCTACGCCCCAACCCCATGGATCTTCGAGCGAAGTCCCGCCCTGCGCAAGCGCATCCTGAAGAAACCTCGTACCGCCCCCCCGCACAACCACTGAACACAGCCTGATCCGAATCGCTGACAATCTTTCTTTCCCAACGACCCTGGGTAGCGTTGGTCGAGTCCAGATCCACAAGCTGTGAAACAAGAATGGAGGTGGAGTGTATGTACCAAAGACGATCCCGTAGTCTAATCGCCCTCATCACGGCGGCGGCAATGACCATCTTCCTCGGGGCGGCCGTCCACGCCCGTAACCCTGAATCTCCTGGGTGCGGACTTACACTGCCCATCAACAACAACGACACGGTGGTCCTGCGAGGCAACGTCCCCAGCCTGGCACGCCCCGCGAACGACTTCGGCGCCGTCGATCCGGCCATGCCCATGCAGCGCATGATCCTGACGCTGAAGATCAGCCCCTCCAAGAAGGCCAAGCTCGATCGCCTTTTACGGGAACAGCAGGACCCGACCTCGCCCCTCTACCACCACTGGCTGACCCCCCGCGAGTTCGGCCGGCGCTTCGGGCCATCTTCCGGCGACCTGGCCGTCGTCAAACACTGGCTCCGGTCCCAGGGCTTCGCCGTCGACTCGGTGGCGAACGGTCGGATGTGGATCAATTTCTCGGGCATGACCGCCGACGTCGAGCGCGCCTTCCACACGCAGATCCACAACTACCTCGTGCACGGGGTGATGTACGACGCGAACGCCACGGACATATCCATCCCCAGAGCCCTCTCGCCCGTTGTGGCGGGCATCGTCTCACTGAACGACTTCCCCCTCAAAGCCATGAACACCGGCTTCCACAAGCTCTCCCCGGCGGACGCGGCGGCCGTGGCCGCCAAGGCCGGCGGCATCCAGTCCGAATGGTCCGGTACCGCCAACGGGACCAGCGGGGTGTACACGAGCCCCCTCGACTGGGCCACCATTTACGACGCCAACGCCTCGTACAGCGCCAACGGCACGGGCACCGGCGTCACCATCGGCATCGTGGGCCGCACGAACCCCGGCACGACCAACTGGGCAACGTTCCGGAGCGTCCTCGGTCTGCCCGCGAACACCCCGACCATCATCGTGAACGGAACGAACCCCGGCGACCTGGGCGCGGGCGAGGACGGCGAAGCCGACCTGGACGCCGAATGGTCCGGCGGCGTGGCGCCCGGCGCCACGGTCAAATTCGTGGCTTCCAAGTCCACGTCCTCGACGGACGGCGTGGACCTCTCGGCTCAGTACATCGTCGACAACAACATCGCCGACGTCATGAGCACGAGCTTCGGCCAGTGCGAGTCGTCCATGGGGACCTCGGAGAACAACTTCTACAACAACCTCTGGTCCCAGGCGGCCTCCGAGGGCATAACGGCCTGCGTCTCCACGGGCGACAGCGGACCGGCCGGCTGCACCGGCGGCAGCTCGACCAGCGGGTCCGGCTACTCCGGGGTGAACGGCCTGGCCTCCACGCCCTACGACATAGCGGTCGGCGCCACCCAGCTCAGCACCTCCAGCAGCTACTGGAACGCCTCCGGCGACGCCGTCAGCTACATCCCCGAGACGCCGTGGAACGAGAGCGGCACGGTGAGCGGCGGCTCCGGGCTGTGGTCCACGAGCAGCGGCGCATCCAGCACCTACGCCAAGCCCTCCTGGCAGTCGGCCCCCGGCGTCCCAAGCGCCGACCACCGCTACCTTCCCGACGTCTGCCTCGACGGTTCGGACATGTTCTTCGGCAACTACGGCATGCTGGTCTACACGCAGGGCGCCATGGCCACCACGGGCGGTACCTCTGCGGCCTCGCCCTCCTTCGCGGGCGTCATGGCTCTCGTCGTCCAGAAATACGGCCGCCAGGGCAACGCGAACACCGTGCTCTACCAGCTCGGCACCACCCAGTACGGCAGCAGCGGCCCCGCCGTCTTCCACGACATAACCTCGGGCAACAACAACGTCCCCGGGCTGACCGGTTTCACGGCGACCACCGCCTGGGACGAGGTCACGGGGCTCGGGACCGTCGACGTCGACGCGCTGGTGAACGACTGGTCGGGCAGCTCCAGCACGTACAGCATCTCGGGCACGGTCACCTATAACGGCTCAGGCCTGTCCGGCGTAACCGTCACTGCCGGCTCGGCGTCCACCACCACCAACGGCTCAGGGGCCTATACGATCACGGGTCTGGCAAACGGCACCTACACGGTGACGCCCAGCCTTTCCGGCTACACCTTCTCTCCAGCCAACCAGTCCGTGTCGGTCAGCAGCGCCAACGTGACCGGCATCGACTTCACCGCCAGCGGCGGCACGGTCACCTACAGCATTTCCGGCACCGTCACGGCTGGAGGCAGCGGCCTTTCCGGCGTGACCGTTTCCGCGGGTTCGGCGTCGGCCACCACGAGCAGCTCGGGCGCATACACCATCTCCGGGCTGGCCAACGCCACCTATACCGTGACGCCCACCCTGTCCGGCTACACCTTCTCCCCATCCACCCAGAGCGTGGTGATCAACGGTGCCAACCAGACGGGGATCAATTTTGCGGGAACGGCAACGCCACCCCCGACGGGAGTCCAGAACGGCGGGTTCGAAACGGGCAACCTGACCAACTGGACCGCGGGCACGGGCTCCGGCACCGTCGCCCCGGCCGTCTCCACCGCCCAGAAGCATTCCGGCAGTTACTCCGCCTACCTGGCGGGGAGCGTGAGCGGTTCGGTCACGACCAGCTCTATCTATCAGGACGTGACCGTGCCCGCAGGCGGCGGCACCCTGTCCTTCTGGTACTACCCCGTCTCGCCCGACACGATCACCTACGACTGGCAGGAGATGGACATCCTGAACACGTCCGGGACGGTTCTTGCGACGCCCCTTAAGGTCTGCAGCAACGCCCAGACCTGGACCCAGGTCACCTACGACCTGTCCTCCTACGCCGGCCAGACGATCCGCCTCAAGTTCACGGATCGCGACGACGGCTACTCCGGCGACCAGACCAACATGTACGTAGACGACGTGACCATCATACCGCCCGCCACGACCTATTCCATTTCCGGCACGGTCACCCTGAACGGTTCCGGTCTTTCCGGCGTCACCGTGACCGCGGGTTCGGCTTCTGCCACCACGAACGGCGCCGGCGCCTACACCCTCACGGGGCTGGCCAACGGCACCTACACCGTCACCCCAGGCCTCAGCGGGTACACATTCACCCCCGCCAGCAGCTCGGAAACGGTCAACGGCGCGAACCTCTCCGGCGTGAACTTCACCGCGACGGCCAACCCGCCGGCAACCTACAGCATATCCGGCACGGTCACCCTCAACGGCTCGGGCCTTTACGGCGTCACCGTGACTGCGGGTTCGGCTTCTGCCACCACGAACAGCGCCGGCGCCTACACCCTCACGGGGCTGGCGAACGGCACCTACACCGTGACGCCCAGCCTCAGCGGCTACACCTTCACCCCCGCAAGCGCCTCCGAAACGGTCAACGGCGCTAACATTTCGGGCGTGAACTTCACGGCGGCCACCAACGGCGGCGGCGGCGGTACGACCACGCTCTTCAGCAACGGCTTCGAGAGCGCGAGCGGCTGGTCTTCGTCGCAGGTCTCCGGTTCGGCCGGTGCATGGTCCATCGTCGGCTCGGGCAGCTACCCCAGCGTATCGCCCCACGGCGGGTCCAAACTGGCGGACTTCAACTCCTACACCTCGCGCAGCGGCAACGAGACCCGCTACTACAACACCACGGCCTTCTCCGTCCCGTCCAACACCACCTCGGCCACGCTGACCTTCTGGATGTATCACGACACGGGGTACTCCTCCAGCAACGACCGGGTCCAGGCCCAGGTTTCCACAAACGGTGGGAGCTCTTGGACGAACATTGGTTCCGCGGTCTCTCGCTACGACGGCTCGACGGGATGGGCGCAGGCCACCGTCGACCTCACGTCCCTCGCCGGACAGTCCAACGTTCTGATCGGGTTCGTGGGCATCAGCGCCTACGGCAACGACTGCTACATCGACGACGTTTCGGTGGTCGCCCAGACCGGCGCTCCGCTCCCCACGTACAGCATCTCGGGCGCCATCACCTACAACGGCTCGGGCCTTTCCGGCGTCACCGTGGCCGCCGGTTCCGCCACGGCCACCACGAACACCTCCGGCGCTTACACGCTCTCGGGCCTGACCGACGGCACCTACAGCGTGACAGCCAGCCTGTCCGGCTACACCTTTACCCCCGCCAGCGCCTCCGAAACGGTCAACGGAGCGAACATCACCGGCGTGAACTTCACCGCCGCGGTCGCCAGCGGCCCCACCACGCTCTTCTCGGACGGTTTCGAGAACGGCGGCTGGTCCACCGCGCAGGTCTCCGGGAGCCAGGGCGCCTGGAACATCGCGAGCTCTGGAAGCTATCCCAGCGTCTCTCCTCACGGCGGGTCCAAGCTGGCCGACTTCAATTCATACACCTCGAACAGCGGGAACGCCACGCGCATCTACCGCACATCAGGATTTGCGGTGTCGAGCAGCTACTCCTCGGTCACCCTGACCTTCTGGATGTACCACGACACCGGCTACTCCTACGCGAACGACAAGGTCCAGGTGCAGGTCTCAACGAACGGGACCACCTGGACCAACGCAGGCTCGGCCGTGTCGCGCTACGACGGGTCCACGGGCTGGGCCCAGTCCACCGTGGACCTGAGCGCGTTCAAGGGTCAGACGGTCTACCTCGCTTTCGTGGGCACCAGCGCCTACGGCAACGACTGCTATATCGACGACGTGACCGTCGTGGGCCAGTAGATTCGGGCATTTCATCCCCGGTTTTCTACAGGGGCGCCTCCGGGCGCCCCTCTTTTTGCGCTTGCACCCGGCCGCCTCGCGTTCTACCCTCATGTCAAGGAGGTCCCACATGATCACGCTGACGGCATTCGGTGCGGCCGAAGAGGTTACGGGCAGCAAGCACATGCTCGACACGGGCGAGGCACGCGTCCTCGTGGATTGCGGCATCTTCCAGGGCCACCGGGAGGAAGCCCGCAAAAAGAACGAGAACCTCCCCTTCGCGCCGAGGGACCTCAGCGCGTGCGTCAACACGCACGGGCACCTGGACCACTGCGGAGCCTACCCCCTTCTGGTCAAAAAGGGGTATTACGGCAACATATTTTCCACGCCCGCCACGCGCGATATCGCTGGACTCGTCATGATGGACTCGGCCAAGATCCAGGCGCTGGACGCCCGCCACCTCGCCAAACGCCAGAAAAAGCACCCTCAGGAGGGACGGAAGGTCTTCGAACCCCTCTACGAGGAGCGCGACGCAGAAACCGCGCTGTCCCAGTACGTCTCTTCGGCCTACCACCGGCCCTTCGACCTGCCGGGCGGCGTTCGGGGGACCTTCTACGACGCCGGCCACATCCTCGGCTCATCGCTGGTGCGGTTCGAGTTCGACAACGGCAGGGGCAAGATGGCCGTCGGTTTCACGGGCGACCTGGGACGGCCGGACATGCCCATTCTGCGCAACCCTGAGGTCCTGCCCCCCGTTGACTACCTAGTGTGCGAGAGCACCTACGGCAACCGCCTCCACGACGAGTACGGTTTCGCCGAGGAGGAACTGGCAGCCATCGTCCGTGACACGGTCAAACGGGGCGGCCGCGTGATCATCCCCGCCTTCGCCGTCGAGCGCACGCAGGAGCTTGTCTACATCCTCCACAAGCTCCACGACGGCGGCCGCATCCCGACGGTCCCCGTCTTCGTCGACAGCCCCATGGCCGTCTCCGCCACGGCCATATTCAGGGCCCATCCCGAGTGTTACGACCGCGATACGGTGGAGCAGTTCCTGGACAACGGCGAGTCGCCCTTCCGCTTCGACGCCCTTAGGTACGTCACCAACTCCGAGGTCTCGAAAAGCATCAACGACCTGACGGAGCCCTGCATCATCATCGCCACCTCGGGAATGTGCGAGGCCGGCCGCATTCTGCACCACCTGATCCACGGTATCGGCGACTCTCGAAACGCGATCCTCATCGTCGGCTTCATGGCCGCCAACACGCTTGGCAGGGCGCTGGCGGACAAGAAGCCCGAAGTCCGGATCTTCGGCGAAAAGCACGCGGTCAGGGCACGCGTGAAAATCTTCAACGTGTTTTCGGCCCACGCCGACTATCGGGAAATCGGCCAGTACGTTCAGAAGCTGGACCATGCGCGGCTCAAGGGCATCTACCTGGTGCACGGGGAGCCCGACGCTCAGTCCGCCCTCCGCGAGCACCTCCTCGGCATGGGCTTCCCCCGCGTCGAGGTGCTCAAGGCCGGGCGTCCCGTCCGGCTCGAGTAACGGGCGCCGCTCGTTCTTCCCGCACAGGGCTTCTGGAACAAATTTTCACTTCCGCGGTCTCACCATGCTGGAGGCGTTTGCCCGTGGATGCTCTGGTGGTTTATCCTTTCCCCATGGACGGCGAGGGAGCGGTTCTCGAAAACGGGAAGGACCGGCAGGCCGAGGACAAGGCCGACGTAGCCCGCTTCAAGGGCGGCGATATGGCGGCCTTCGAGGGCTTGGTCGGAAAGTACGAGGCCGAGCTTTTCCGCCTGTGCCGCCGCATGCTGGGGAACCCGGAGGATGCCATGGACGCAACCCAGGAGGTGTTCCTGAGGGTCTACCGCGGACTCCCCCGCTTCAGGGGAGAGGCGTCCTTCCGGACGTGGGCGTACGGTATCGCGCTCAACGTCTG
This sequence comes from Acidobacteriota bacterium, assembly GCA_046704825.1. GTDB lineage: Bacteria > Acidobacteriota > UBA4820 > UBA4820 > DSQY01 > CAVRTJ01. Next base: position 5,160 of record JBJKRE010000080.1, on the reverse strand, counting down.
CCGCTCCCGCCTCGCCAGCGGCGAGGTCCTCCGCAGCAGGGTGACGGACAGCCTTTCGGAAGCCGGAGAGCCCGGTGAGGACCCGCCCGTGAAGGCCGTCAGAGACATGCGTGCCGACCCAGAGTCGTCGGCGCTGGCGGCGGAGCTCCGGGACGCCCTGGACGCCGCGCTGTTGTCGGTATCGGAGGAATACAGGGAAATCCTGGTCCTCAGAGAGATAGAAGGCATGGACTACCGGGACATCTCGATCGTTCTCAAGTGCCGGGCCGGCACGGTCAAGTCCCGCCTCTCCAGGGCGAGACAGACGCTTAGGGAAGCGCTGGAGGGCATCTGGCCATGAAATGCAGCGAATTTCTGCGGCTTCTGGACAACGGCGGCCCCGTCCAGGACGGCGAGGCCGGGGAGCACATTCTGGAGTGCGATTCCTGCCGCCAGGCCTTCGTGAACTGGCAGAAGGTGTCCGATGCCCTGTCGGCCATGAAGGCCGACGAGGCACCCCCCTTCCTCCACGCCCGCATCATGGCCCACGTCCGGGCCGAGGCGGACGCCCAACCACAGCCCTCGCGCTTCTCGGCCTTTTTCCGGAGCCGCTGGCTCGCCCCCTCGGCCCTCCTCGTCCTCGTTGCGCTGATCGGCGGCATCACCCTCATCACCTCATTCAACCGCGTCGTGGACCGCCAGCGTCCCCTGCCCGCACCGCAATCTCAAGCCCCGATTAAAGCCTCCGAGGGACGGATCGCGGCACACAAGGCCCCTCCCGTCGATAATGCCAAGAAGGCCGAAGGCGAGCTGCAGCCCCCGCCCGTAGACCGGCTCTCACACCCACCGGCCGCGACCGCCAAGTCCGCCCCGGGCCCGACCACCCAGTTCTACGCCGAGGCCCCTCAGCCCTCTTCGGAACAGGCTCCCGCCGCCCCGGGGCCCGGCGTCCAGGCCGGCGCCCAGAAAGAGCAGGCCGCGCCCCTGTTCGGATCGTCCGGCCAGGCCACCCCGGACCAGGTCCAGCCTGCGCCGCAGCCCGAGCCTGCCATCGCCGCCGCCGGCCCGGCCGTCCGTGCGCCCCGGTCCGCGCCGCCCTCCGAGCTGAAACAGAAGAGCGAGGAATCCTCCCGTCCCGCCATGGTCCTGTGCCTCCTCAGCACGCTCGACCACGCCCGTTTCGCCTCCCTCCAGCTCCCCTCCGACGCTGTGCCGGCCCCCGGAGAGAAGTGGTACGTCTCCATTCTCGACGACGGCGGCATGACCGTCACCGACGGACGCGGCCGCCCCCTCGACAGCCGCGTCTCCGAAGCCGTCACCGGATACGTCTCCATGCTCCGCCTCCCCCCCGGCCGCTACCGCCTCACGCAAGTCGGTTCCTAGCGCCGATCCGTTCCCGCGCTTTTCACCACAGAGCACCCAGAGGGCACAGAGAAAAGAAGGAGAATCCAGATCCAAAACCGCACCAAGGCGGCCTTCAAAGGTCAACGTGCGCCTTGACTCTCCACTCGCCCCTCAGGAGCGACCCCCAGGTCGCGATTCTTCGAAAACCCTCCCCCGGCCGTCTCTTCTTTCGCGTTTATTCCTTGGGCTTTCGGCCCTAGCCCTTGCCCACCCCGAAGGCCTGCCCACGCGCGGAACCTTTCCGGCCACCCGCAGTCTAACTGACCAGTGCAGGAGGTTCCGATGCGATACAAACCCTTTCTCGTTCTGTTGGCCGCCCTCTTCGTCATCCCCACGTTGCCCTCGCGTGCCTGCAACGACGGCCGCTTCAAGATGGAGGTCCTGGTCGGCGGTGCTCCCCGGCCCGAGTACTCATCCCGCGACGGCCGCGTCTACGTGGAGGCCCTGAAGGGCAAAGAGTACGCGCTCCGCATCACCAATCCCCTCTCGCGCCGGGTGGCCGTGGCGCTTTCGGTGGATGGCCTGAACACCATCGACGCGTCCCGCACCACCGCCGCGGCCGCCAGGAAGTGGGTGATCGAACCCCACCGCTCCATCGTGATCTCGGGCTGGCAGGTCACCGGCAAGAAGGCCCGTTCGTTCTTCTTCACGGACGAGACCCATTCCTACGGCGCCTGGCTGGGCAAGGCGGAGAACCTCGGCGTCATCGAGGCCGTCTTCTACGCCGAGAAGCGATGGAGGCCAATGCCGCTCGCACAGGAATGTCCTCCCGCAGTCGGCGCTCCCCGCGCCCAGTCCGATTCCGCGTCCCGAATGAAGCGCGCACCGTCGGCCGAGAGCAAGTCCGCCGAATCCCTGGGCCTTTCCGACGAGTACGCCGCCACCGGCATAGGCCGGGAGCGCAGCCATCCCGTGCGGGAGGTGACCATGGACCTCGAAAACCATCCCGCTGCCTCCATCAGCATTCACTACGAGTTCCGCCCTCAGCTCATGGCTCTGGGCCTCACCCCGAGACCTTGCCCTGAGCCCCGCCCCGTGCGCCGCCGCCAACATGCGACGGGCTTCGAACAGGGCTACTGCCCCGATCCCTACGCCCGTTGACCTCCCATCCCTTCACGCTCCTCCTCCACGCCCGGCGAACGCCGGGCGTTCTTCCTTGAGCGCATGAGCAAAATGCGGTGCTGCCTCAACCGCGGAGGCGCGGGCGCAAGGAGAAGGGACGAGATTTCACAGTGGGGGCGGATGTGTGAAATTCGCGATCCGGGGCCGGACTGGGCCTGCTGTTCGAAGGTCATTCCCCCGACTAATCACTGGATCACTGGATCGCTTGATCACCGTTTCATTACTTCCTGCCTGGCCCCTATCCAAAATACAGGGGCGGCCAGAGGACGTGCCAGACGAAATAGGTGGTCAGCCGCATGGCCAACATGGACGCGAAGCCGTGCTTCTTCAGAAAGTAGAATGGGATCATGTTGGCGACAAATATCCCGACCGAGGTTTCGGTGACCCAGAAGGGCCCGCTGATGATCTTCCAGTTGACCATGGCCGTCACCTGCTTCCAGGGTTCGTAGATCGAAAAGGCAAGGGCCAGGATCCAGAAAATTGTGGTCGCATGACGCTTCTTGAAGACCCGGAGCAGGATGACCGACGCCGCCACGATGGGAATCAGGTGGTACTTGATCTCGTAGAGCGTGCCGCCTGCCACGTAGACCGGGATGGAAAGCGGGAACGCCACGTGGAAATTGGGGTAGTGCAGGATCAGGCTCTTCCCTATTTCGTACACCCCGAACAGGACGCCCAGCAGGACGGGGAGGGCCAGCCATTGCTTGATGTTTTCGTACCCGCCCCGCGAGTTCTCGATCTCACCGTACGGCGCGTACACCATCACCACGAAGCCTATCCCCAGGATCATCAGGATGTGGCTCCAGTGCAAGGTCGCACTCCTGGCCAACGGGTGTTTCATGTCCGACATGGCGATCACAGCCTTCGACACGCACACCGCAGCCGCTATCCCGATATACGAATAAAAGGATATCTTCCTGTTCCGGTGATAATCGATCAGCGCATTCATCGGTACGGTTCCCCCTGGTTTATCTGTCGGATACGACACGCGCACAGGAAGGTTTCACGCGGCTCCTTCAAACGCCAGTCACCCCCTTCCTTCAGGCGGAGTGATGGCGACACCGGGGGGCCGTGGGAAGTCTTGGCGCCCAGCTCACTTCAGATCCAAAGCCCTCCCCCTCTGTGTCCTTCTATGTGCTGTGGTCGAGTTCTTCTTCTCATCACGCCAAGGAGGTGGCATTCCGCCCGGGATTTGGTCCAAAATGGCCCATTGACGGGCCGTTACGAAAGGCCGGATAGAGGAACGGTGGCCGATGCCGGACAAGCCAGGCGCTCCCTGGGCGCGTCGCACGTTGAAGATCGCTCTGCTGGTGGCGGGGCTGTTCGCCGTCTTTGCTGCGATCATCCTGTCGGTGGCGCTCTTCACGTCCGTCCCGGACCGGGTAGCCCAGCGGGCACTCAACGACGTACTGAGAAAGAGCGGCGGAAATCTGACCATCACAAGGCGACAGGGCACGCTGGTCGGGGGCTGGGACCTCGAGGGCGTTAAGCTCGAACTGCCGGGGCACTTCGTCCTGAGCGCCGACCGCGTCCATCTGAAGCTGGCGGCGTGGCCGCTCGTCGCCGGAGTGGTGTCCGTTTCCGACGTCCGCGTGGACAGACCCGTTCTGACCCTCGAGAACCCTCCACCGTCGAAGGGGTCGCCCCCTGCGCGTCACCGCTCACCTCCCCTGCCCGTACACATCCGCGTCCCTGGCGTGCGCATCACGGATGGGACGGTCGTCCTGCCCGAGCCCCTCGAAGCGGGGGGCGGGAAGACCTTCTCGGCGATCTCCGGCACGCTGGACGCGTTCGTCTTCGGCCGAACGGTCACGGTCGAAGACGCCCGGCTCTCCTGTGCGGCGCCCGCTCCGTTTCCGCGCCACCCTTCATTGGCGGGGCGTATCGCCGTCGACTTGTCGGGGAGGGCCCGCTACGACCTGCGAGTGGCTTCCGTCCGTTCGACGGTCGAGGCTAAAGGCTCGTTCTTGCAGGACCCCGACCGCGGTTTCGTATACGGGGCGGACCTCGTGCTGCACCCCGTCGCCCTCCGCGAGGCGGCCTCCGGATGGTCCGGCGCCCCCGACCTGCTCCTGGACGGAAGCGTCCGCGTGGACGGCGACCTCCACGGACTGAAGTGGTCCGGCACACTGAAGGGCCCGTCGATCGGCACGATTGCCTCGAAGGGCGTCCTCGACTTCGCAGGGGGCACCGCACACGCACACGGCACAGCCACCCTGACCGGAACGAGCGTATCGCCCTTCTGGAAGCCGCCGCCTGGGCGCCAGTTCACGATGGCCGGGATCGGGACATTCGACGTGAACGTGTCGGCTCATGCAGGGGTGACATGGCGCTGCACCATAGACGCACGCCGCTCGGTGGCATGGGGACTGCCAGTGGACACCGCGTCGCTCGCTGCCTCTGGCGACGCATCCTCGGGCCGCCTGCAGGGCCGCCTCGACTCGCCGCTCTGCGGGCCGCTCACGGCGAGTGCCGAGTGGGACCGCACCGCCGGCCGATGGCAGGCCGAAGCGTCCGGCGCCGCCGTCCCCCTGCCCGAACTTCTTCGAAAGCTCGGCTACATGCCGGTCGTGCCCCCCTTCCACACCGTACCGCGCGGGAACAGGCCCGTGGACGCCATCAGGCTGGGTGAGACGGACCGTTTATTAAGGCTCG
>JBJKRE010000079.1:0-5313 GCA_046704825.1 Acidobacteriota bacterium | reverse complement strand
ATACGCAGGTGACGAAGTAGGCGGCCCTGAGACGGACCTCGCGACCGGGGGCCAGGCGGAAGAACTTGGGCGGCGGCTCCTCCCGGAAGTCGTCCCGCTCGATGTAGAGCACCTTCGAGAAGGGCACGCCGCGCGTCCCGGCTTCCGGGTCCTCGGGGTTGTTGGGGACCTGCATGGTCTCCACCAGGTCGTCCGGGTAGTTGTCGATCACAACCTTCAGCGGACGCAGGACGGCCATGGCCCGGGGGGCGTTCCGGTTCAGATTCTCCCGCAGGCAGTCCTCGAGCAGGGCGATGTCCACCGTGCTGTTGGCCTTGGACACGCCGATCTTGTCGCAGAAGGCGCGGATGGCCTCCGGCGTGTAGCCCCGGCGCCGCATGCCGCTGAGGGTTGGCATGCGCGGGTCGTCCCAGCCCTTCACGTACCCCTTGGTGACCAGTTCGAGGAGCTTGCGCTTGCTCAGCACCGTGTAGGTGATGTTGAGCCGGGCGAACTCGTACTGGTGGGGCTCGTGCGGTACGGGCAGGTTCTGGATGAACCAGTCGTAGAGCGGCCTGTGATCCTCGAACTCCAGCGTGCAGACGGAGTGGGTGATGCCCTCTATGGCGTCGGACTGGCCGTGGGCGAAATCGTACATGGGATAGATGCACCAGGCGTCGCCGGTCCGGTGGTGGGTGGCCCTCAGGATGCGGTAGAGGACAGGGTCGCGCATGTTGAGGTTGGGCGAGGCCATGTCGATCCTGGCGCGGAGGACCCGGGAGCCGTCGGGAAAGTCGCCTTTCCGCATGCGGGCGAAGAGGTCCAGGTTCTCCTCGACCGACCGGTTGCGGTGGGGGCTGTCGGCGCCGGGGCTCGTCAGTGTGCCCCTGTGGCGGCGGATCTCATCGGCGGTGAGGTCGTCCACGTAGGCCTTGCCCTGTTCGATGAGGTGAACGGCCCAGGCGTGCAGCTGGTCGAAGTAGTTCGAGGCGTACCGCTCCTCGCCTGCCCATTCGAAACCGAGCCAGCGCACGTCCTTCTTGATGGAATCGACGTACTCCATCTCCTCCTTGGAGGGGTTCGTGTCGTCGAAGCGGAGGTTGCAGCGGCCGCCGAACTGCTCTGCGATGCCGAAGTTGAGGCAGATGGACTTGGCGTGCCCGATGTGGAGGTAGCCGTTGGGCTCGGGGGGAAAACGGGTCTGGACCGCCTTGCACCTGCCCGATTCCAGATCGGCGGCGACGATTTCCCGGATGAAATCGCGCGGTCCGTGCGTAGCGTTCTGTTCGCCGTGTGCGCCGTTGTCATTGACCATGTGATGACCTCGAAAGTTCTGCTCAGGGGAAAATGATCGCTCTAAGTGAGGTAGTCTAGCACGCGCAGCGAAACTCGGGCCACGGTCACCCTCACGGACGTTGCAACGGGTGCCCGTATGAAATTATCAAGAATCGCAGGCCGTTTGCCTTGGAGGGGACGGGGGTGAGGGTGTAAGATCAATTCAGGTGCAGGCGGGATAGTCATCCGGACGTGGTGACCCACTACAAGCTCGAATCGGCTTGGTCCGTGCGGCCCGCGGCCGCGGTTCGGTTCCCGCCCGCCCCGGCGGATGGAGGCAGCATGCCGACGCGTTCCAAGTCGACGGATTCGGAAGCGAAACAGGACGCGATCCCTGCCACCGCCCACCTTCGAGCCAGACTACTCAGCTTTTTCGGCTCCCCGCTGGACACCCGGCACGCCCTCAAGGCCCAGAAGGAGCGGCTGGTCCGCTGGCTTCTCCTGGCGCTGGCCACGGGTGTCGCCACGGGGTTATGCGTCGCCCTGTTCCAGTATCTGGTGAGCGACCTGGCCCTGCCATTTCTCTACGAGACCCGCCGCATGTGGCTTTACATGGTCCTGCCGGTGGTGGGACTCGTTCTCTCGAGCCTCTGCGTGCGCTACCTCGTCCCATCCCGGGAGGGGACGCTGACCGAGGCCTACATAAGGACCTTCCACGATCCCGGCGGCACCATGCCCGCCCGCAACTTCCTGGGCAAGGCGCTCTCCTCGTTCATCACGATCATCTTCGGGGGCAACATCGGCCTTGAGGGACCCTCTATCTTCATGGGCGCAACCATCGGTGACCGGCTCGAGGCACGATTCGACCAGTTCTTCCCCAGAGAGGACCGGAAGATGCTCCTGGTGGCAGGCGCGGCGGCCGGGCTGGCCGCCATTTTCAAGGCTCCCCTCACGGGGCTCGTCTTCGCCATCGAGGTGCCGTATAAGGACAGCGTCCGGGGGCGCATGCTCATCCCGACCTTCGTGGCCTCGGGGTCGGCTTACCTGGTTTCCGTCCTTCTTACCGGCAGCGAGCACATCTTCGCCCATGCGAGCCCTCAGCACTTCACGCCGAAGGATCTCTTCATGGCCGCTCTCCTGGGGCTTTGCTGCGGCATCGGCGCCAGGATGTTCGCCTGGTTCCACCACTTCTCGAAACGCACCCTCCAGCGCATGCCGGCCTACGCGAGGCCGCTGGTGGCCGGCATCGGGGTGGGCCTGCTCACGGCGCTGGTCTTCCAACTCTTCGGCGAGCCCTTCCTCTACGGGCCGGGCTACCGGGTCATGCACCACGTGCTTCTGCACACGGATCCCCTGTGGATGTTGATCATCCTTCTCACGGCCAAGGCCGTGGCCACCGGCCTGACCTTCGCGGGCGGCGGCACGGGCGGCATGTTCTTCCCCCTGGCCGTCATGGGGGCCGTGACGGGGACGGCGTTCACCCACTTCGTACCCGGCCCCACCGCGGCGCTCTATCCCCTGATCGGAACGGCCGCATTCCTCGGCGCGGGGTACCGCACGCCTGTGGCGGCCATCGCGTTCGTGGCCGAGACGACGGGAGACCCCTGGGCCCTCATCCCGGCCATGCTCGCCGCTGTCTGCAGCCTCATCGCCATGGGCGACGAGGGCGTATCCGAAAACCAGCAGGCTCTGCCCCCGCTCCCCGCGCTAAGGGGACCGGCCCGGAAGGACTGAGCCCAACCCCGGCGACCGGGCGGTACCTTCGCAAGGGAAGCTCCCCTATGTACGCCGGCATGGCGCAACGTCCTCTCCATCAGCACGTTAGCGAATAATGCAACCATAAGGTGACACCCTGCATCCACGGAGCCGTGCTCCCGCACTCCCAAGTGGGTTATTTTTGAAGGCGCTAGAGGGACAGCATGAGGAACAACACGGCGTGTAGCCCGCGACTGTCCGCGCGGACTCGCCTTCGCAGACGGACGTCCTTACCTGTCAACAACTTACAGATTCGCCCCGACACACAAGCCAAAGCGACCTGTCACCTGCACCGCCGGATGTGGTTCTATATGGTTACACTCCGCAGTGACCGCCCAGGGCGAAGTTTCCGTGCAATGTCAGTATGGACGTGGCTTTCAGCCCACTCGGAGCGCGTGGCACACATGTTGCTCTCCAAGACGGGTTAGGTTTTCAGATGGAGATGAGTGAGATGAAAAATCAGGGCAGTGAAGACCCGCAGAACCAAACACGCTTAAGAGCCCTGGATATTCGGTTGGGGTTGAGAATTATGACGGCCGCGTTGCTTCTGTCCGCGCTGCCGATCTTCGGCGCCGACCTGGGACGGCACGTCACCAGGTTGAGGCATGCGGACACGGGTGCCCAGCAGGGCCCCTCCTGGAGCACGGCCCCGCTGGCCGGGCAGGCCGCGGGCGGACGACTCTGGACGGTTCGGACGCCGCCGCTCGCCGCCGGCCTCCCCCTGCCGCCGCTCCGGGTCCAGGCCTCCGGACTGCCGGCGGGTGCTCGCGTGGAAGTCAGCACCGGCGGATCACGCTTCGTCCCCGTACGGCTGGTGAACGGAGTCGCGAGACTCCCGGTGGCCGTCGAGACAATCGGAGGGCTTAGGCAGCTCAGGTTCAGAATCCGGGGCGGGGACGGGATGGGACAGCTGACCGTCGGCCCCGAACGGACGCTCGTCCTCACGCCGGCGAGCCGCTTCACTTCGTCGAATTACGTCATGACCGCCTGGGGGACCTCGGGCGATGTCGAGGTACGGGCGACGGACGCCACCGGGAGCGCCCTCGGGATCAAGTCGCCGGACGGCTCGTGGCTCCAATCCGACGGATCGGGATGGGTCTGGCTGGGTCGCATGGACCGCGGCGGTCAAGCCGCCTTCAGCGTCGAACGCTCGAACAACACCGTATAAACCGTGACCGTGGCCGCGCGTGAAGGTCAGGGCGCAACGGTTTCGCGCGTCGTGTACGCCGCGGGCCCCGAGGCGGCCCTGTGCACGAACCCAGGCAAAGACGGCGCCGGTGGCACGTTGACCGGCGTCGTAAACACCTACTATCCCGTCGACGCCTCCGTGGCGGCGGGCGCCACGACGATTCCCGTGGGGAGTCCCCAGGGTGCCTCCACACCCATTTCGTCCGGCGACCTCCTCATCCTGATGCAGATGCAGGGCGCGACCATCGACGCGTCCAACACGTCGTCCTACGGAGACGGCACCGGTGCCGGTTCGGGGTTCACGGCACTGAACGGCTCGGGAACCTACGAATACCTCATCGCCACCGGGCCCGAGTCGGGCGGATCCGTGCCCGTGACCGGTGCGGGGACGGCTGGCGGCACGCTCAACGCCTACACCGTCGGACCTTCCACGGCGACGGGAGGGCAGGCGGCCGCCCAGCTCATACGGGTACCCCAGTACACCACCGCCACCCTGGGTTCGGGCCTTACCTGCCTGGCCTGGAACGGTAGCGTGGGCGGCGTTCTCGCCATGGACGTAAGCCAGATGCTGAGCCTCGGCGGGACCGTGAGCGTGGACGGCAAAGGGTTCCGCGGAGGCGCCCAGCAGCAGCTCAACGGCGAGAGCGGCGTGAGCGCGACCGACTACCGCTACCCGGCACCGGCCGACGCCACCACGACCGCAGGCACGGGCGGCATGAAGGGCGAGGGCATCGCCGGCACGCCCAGGCTTCTGCCCGGCGCGGACAACGGCGCGGGCCTGGACGGCTACCCGAACGGGGACTTCGGTCGCGGAGCCCCCGGCAACGCCGGCGGCGGAGGCAACGACAGTGATCCCTCGGCCAACGACGAGAACTCGGGCGGCGGCGGCGGCGGAAACGGCGGTGCGGGCGGCCAGGGCGGCAACACGTGGAACGCGGACCAGGCGATCGGCGGCCTTCCCGGCGCTTCGGTGGCCGATTCGGCAAGCCTCCTCGTGATGGGCGGCGGCGGCGGCGCCGGCGTGCGAAACAATATCAGCGCCGGAGGCGACGGCAGCGGTGCGGCCGGCGGCGGCATCGTCATGATTCGGGCCCTCAGCGTCAGCGGGAGCGGGAC
>JBJKRE010000078.1:0-3819 GCA_046704825.1 Acidobacteriota bacterium | reverse complement strand
TGCGGACCCTCCACCGGATCCCCGACCACCCACGCCTGATGGTCAGGGAACTTGCCGCAGGAGCGGCGCACCTTCCCGTACCGGTTGTCGAGCAGATGGCCCGCGTCTTCAAGATGGTCCGGTCCATCCTCGAAGAGGGCCGGAAGGAGGGTGTGTACCGGGACGTCGATCCTCTCCTTACGCACCTGGCCATCGTCGGCAGCACGGTTTTCCTCATCGCGAGCGGCCCCATCAGGCAGCGTTTCGACGAAGCGCTCGGGGTCTCCGGTCAGGCCGACCTCGGGGACGAAGCGCTGGCCGGACAGATAGCAGATCTCATCCTGAACGGGATACGGCGGAACGAAACGTGAGCGGCACGCGGATGCGGGGCCGGCCGTGGCGCCCGCAGGCCGCTTTGAACATGGGAACAAGATCGCCGGAGGCAAGAGTATGAAAGCTAAGCGAGCCCTAATCATCATTCCCGTCCTGCTGGTTGCGGCAGCCGTAGCGTATTTCCTGTGGTTCCACCACCGCGGAAACGGGCAGGGCGGCATACAGGTGTCGGGCAACGTCGAGGCGACGGAGGTCGCCGTCAGTTTCCGGATCCCCGGACGGGTCGTCGCCCGCTACCTGGACGAGGGCCAGTCCGTCAAGCGCGGCCAGATCGTGGCCCGGCTCGACGACTCGGACCTGAAGGAACAGGTGTACGAACGCGAGGCGGCGCTTCAGGCCGCCAGGGCCAACCTGGAAGAGCTGGTCCGGGGGTACCGGCCCGAGGAGGTGGCCCAAGGGCGCGCGAACCTCGACGCCGCCCTAGCGGATCTCGCCAAGCAGAAGGCGGACATGGGGAGGGCCGCAACCCTGTTCAAGAAGGAAGTCATTTCGGCGCGAGAGTTCGACGGGGCCAAAGCGGCCTACCAGACGGCGGTATCCAGGGAGAAGGACGCACGGGAGAAGCTCGCGGTACTCGTTAAGGGCCCCAGGAAGGAGCAGATAGCGGCCGCCCGGGCAAGGGCCGACCAGGCTCAGAAGGCCGTCGAACTGGCCAGGCTCCAACTGGGCTACGCGGACCTGTACTCTCCGCTTTCGGGCATGGTTCTGTCCAAGAACGTCGAACCCGGCGAATACGTGCAGCCCGGTACGCCCGTGGTCACCGAGGCGGACCTCTCAAAGATTTACATCCGGGCCTACATCGAGGAGTCCGATCTTGGGCGGGTCAAGCTCGGCCAGCCCGCGACCGTCACCACGGACAGCTATCCGGGCAAGACCTACAAGGGACGGGTGGCCTTCATCGCATCCCAGGCCGAGTTTACACCGCGCACCGTTCAGACGAAGGGCGAGCGCGTGAAGCTCGTATACCGCGTCAAGATCGACGTGGATAATCCCGGACAGGTCCTCAAGCCCGGCATGCCGGCTGACGCCGTCATCGAGGCGGGCGGCTGAGACTGCAGGGCGGACGCGGGAGCGAGATCATGGCGACCATAGAGACCGAAAGCCTCAGCCGCACCTTCAAGGACCTCACGGCGGTCGACGCCCTCACCCTTTCCGTCGAGGCGGGAGAGATCTTCGGGCTGGTGGGCCCCGACGGCGCCGGCAAGACGACGACCATGCGCATGCTGACGGGTATCCTGCCGCCCACGTCCGGGGAGGCCCGCGTGCTGGGGAAGGACGTCCGGACCGAGGCGGAGGCGGTCAAGGAAGAGATCGGCTACATGAGCCAGCGCTTCGGGCTCTACCCCGACCTCACGGTCGAGGAGAACATACGGTTCTACGGGGATATCTACGGGGTCAGCGGGAGCGCGTTCAGGGATCGGATGGACGAACTCCTGGGCTTCTCGAACCTCACGCCGTTCAGGAGGCGCTTTGCGGGCAACCTCTCCGGAGGCATGAAGCAGAAGCTCGGCCTGGCCTGCGCGCTCATCCACACCCCGAAGGTGCTCTTCCTCGACGAACCGACCAACGGCGTGGACCCTGTCTCGCGCCGGGATTTCTGGCGGATCCTCTACAGGCTGCTCCAGGAGGGCGTGACCATCTTCGTGTCCACGGCTTACCTCGACGAGGCCGAGCGGTGCACCCGGGTGGGGCTCATGCACAAAGGCAGGCTCATGGGCGTGGGCACGCCGCAGGAGGTCAAGCGTCTCATGAAGGGATCGCTGCTGGAGATCGCGTGCGGCGACGCGCGGCGCGCAGCCGAGGCTCTGAAAGCCGCGGGTCTGGGATCGGTGGCCGTCTTCGGGGACCGTCTCCACGTGGTGGTCAAGGACCTCGAACGGTCGCGGCCGGAAATCCTCAAGGCCCTGGAGGCCGCCGGCGTCAGCTGCGGGGAGGTCCGGCAGGCCGAGCCTTCCCTGGAGGACGTTTTCGTGTCCTCCCTTTCCGGAGACGAATCATGAGCGGTACGGGAAAAGGGGGCGGCGACGCCGTCGTCCTCCACGACCTGGAGCGGCGCTTCGGGGACTTCGTCGCCGTGAACAGGATCAGCCTCACGGTCGAACGGGGCGAGGTCTTCGGTTTCCTGGGGCCCAACGGAGCGGGGAAGTCCACCACCATCCGCATGCTCTGCGGCCTGCTGGCCCCCACGTCGGGGCGCGGTACGGTGGCGGGGTTCGACATCGTCAGGGAACCCGAGGCCATCAAGCGCAACATCGGCTACATGAGCCAGAAGTTCTCGCTCTACGAAGACCTCACGGTGGAGCAGAACATCGATTTCTACAGCGGCATCTACCGCATCCCCCGCGAGAAGAAACGGGCGCGAAAGGAGTGGGTCCTCGACATGGCCCACCTGTCGGACCGGCGGGGCATGCCGACCGGCCTGCTGCCCGGTGGGTGGAAGCAGCGGCTGTCCCTGGGGTGCGCTCTTCTGCACGAGCCGCCCATCCTCTTCCTGGACGAGCCCACGTCCGGAGTCGACCCCATCAGCCGGCGCAGCTTCTGGAACCTCATCTACGAAATGGCCGACCGGGGCGTCACGGTCTTCGTCACCACGCACTACATGGAGGAGGCCGAGTACTGCGACCGCCTGGGCCTCATCTACCGGGGCGAGCTCATCGCCACGGGCACCCCCATGGAGCTGAAGACCGGTTTCATGCAGGATCACGTGCTGGAAATCTCGTGCGAGAGGCCGTTTCAGGCCATGGCCGCCCTGGACGGAGTGCCCGGCGTCAAGGAGGCCGCGCTCTTCGGCAACAAGATCCACGCGGCGTCCGAAGACGCGGACGAGCTGGCGGAGCGGCTGAAGAAGGTCCTCCCGGAGGCGGGATTCCAGGTGTCGTCACTCCGCAGGATAACGCCGTCCCTGGAGGACGTCTTCGTGTCGCTCATCGAGGCCAGGGACCGCGCCGAGGCCCCGCAGAAGGAGTTCGCGCGATGAGATCCGCGTCCGATCGCAAAAGAACGCGGGCCGGGTGGGCGCCATGAAGCTGCGCCGCACCTGGGCCGTCGCCCGCAAGGAAACCATACACGTGGTCAGGGATCCCAGGGCCCTGGGCATCGCCATCGTATTGCCCATGGTCCTGCTGTTCCTCTTCGGGTTCGCGCTCACCCTGGACGTGGACAACGTCCCGCTGGTCGTTTGGGACCAGAACAACACGCCCGCCAGCCGGCAGCTTGTCAGCCGGTTCACGGGATCGCGCTACTTCACTCTGGCGGGATCGGTTGACGACTACGGCTCGATCGTCCGGGCGATCAACCACCGCGACGCGCTGATGGCGCTCGTGATCCCCACGGACTTCGAGCGCCGGCTGGACTCGGGGCGCGGCGCCGACGTCCAGCTCCTCGTGGACGGAAGCGACGCGAACACGGCCTCGCTCGCCATCGGATACGCGGAGGCGATCGTCCAGA
>JBJKRE010000077.1:0-6695 GCA_046704825.1 Acidobacteriota bacterium | reverse complement strand
ATGGCGGGACGGTTCAGCGTCCCTGCCCAATCCCTCCTGCCCTTCCCACAAAAAATGGGGCCCTGTTTTTCGGCCCCTCCCCCATCCGACGAGCGGCGCATCGGCCGCCGGCTCGAAGCACGTTCTTGCGGGCGGGCACGCACCCCCCGCATTCGGTGGTCGAATGTCCAGCAGATTTCGGAATGGAGAACGAGACCTCGTCGCCTGACACCCGCGCCGGGGTGCCGCGGGGAGGGACACTTCAGTTTTTCGACGGCTCGTCCGTCGCCGTCCGCCCCGGCTCACCCCCTGCCGAAGCCGCCGAGCCACTTGAGGAAGGAGACGCGCCGGGGGTTTTCGTAGATCGTGTGGACGTAGTACACGTTGGCGGCCCGGCGGGCCATCTGGACGAAGGCCGGATAGGGGTGGACCGTCTGGGATATGTCCACCACTCGCATGCCCTTCCGCACGCCGAGGACCAGCTCCTGCAGCAGCTCGCCGGCGTGGGCCCCTACCATGTGGGCTCCGAGCAGCCGCCCCCTGTGGTCGGTGATGACCTTGGCGATGCCGCCGGGCTTGTTCTCGATGACAGCCCGGTCCAGGTGGTCGAAGTTGTAGCGGAGCACGTGGTGGCGGATGCCGCGCTCGCGGGCCTCGGCCTCGGTCAGCCCGCAGTGGGCGACCTCCGGGTCGGTGAAGGTGACCCACGCGATGGCCCGGAAGTGCATCTTCTCCATCATGAAGGGCGCCAGGCGGCTCCGCACGATGTTCTTCACGCAGACGCCCGCCTCGTGCTCCGCCATATGCGTGAACTGGTACAGGCCGTTGCAGTCGCCGATGGCCCAGACCCCCGGGGCCGTGGTGCGCATGGCCTTGTCCACCTGGATACCGTGCCGGTCGTACCGGACGCCCGCCCGTTCCAGGTCCAGCCCCTCCACGTTCGGGGCTCTGCCCGTGGCCACGCAGATCTCCTCGGCCTCCACCCGGTCCTCGGAACCGTCCTTCCGTTTGAGGACCAGCCCTTTCCCGGTTTCGGTCCTGAAGGCCTTCACCGCCCGGCGCTCCCCGAGGAAACGGGCTCCCTCCTCAAGGAGGATCTTGAGCAGGTACTCCCCCGCCTCGGGCTCCTCCCGAGGCAACGGCCTGGGGTTGGATTCCACCATGGTGACGGCCACGCCCATCCTCTGGTACATCTGCGCGAACTCCGCCCCGATGGGCCCGCCTCCCAGGATGATCAGCGATTTCGGCAGCGTCTCCATCTGCAGGATGGACCGGCTGTCCAGGTGTCCGACGCTCTCCAGGTCTTCGATGGGCGGGGGCACCGCGTGGGCCCCTGTGGCGATGATCACGTGCCGGGCTCTCAGCTCCCGCTCGTCCACCTCGACCGTCCGGCGGTCCGTGAAGCGAGGCTTGCCGTAGATGATGTCGATGCCCTGCCCACGGAGGCTCTCTTCCGTGTCCTGCCTCGTCAGAACGTCCCGGACTCCCTGCGTGTAGGCCCTGGCGGCGGAGTAGTCGAAGGACGCCTCGCCGTCGCCCACGCCGCACCGTTTCGACCAGCGGGCCTGGCTCAAGAGACGGGCGATGTAGAGGTAGGTCTTGCTGGGAACGCACCCCCAGGCGATGCAGTCCCCGCCCAGGGCCTCACGCTCTATGATCGCGACCTTCGCGCCCAGCCGCCCCAGCCCCTTGGCCGCCGCGAGCCCGGCGGCTCCCGCACCCAGAATGATGGCGTCGTATCGGTCCGTTCTGTCGCCCATGCTCTCCTCTTGTCCGTCGATCCGGCGCCGGGCCCTATCTTCGAGACCCCTTCGCGCGTTCAGCCTGTTCCGGCCCTTTGCGGTAAGTATACCATCGACCGTCCCGACACCCCGGCCGTGCTATGATTGATTCATGATGGCAAAGAAGAGCGAGCGCACGTGCACCCGGGTCTTCTTCATCCACTCCCCTAACAGCCCGACGGCCCCCGATCTTCCTGACGGCACCCGCCGCACCCATGGCACGGGGGCTTCGTTGTGAACGGAGCCCTTTCGCGCAGGATCGTTCTCGCCGGGATTTTCGCCGGTCTCGTCCTCGGCATGGCCGCGGGGTTCTGGATGGGCAAAGCGGCCACGGACTTCGCCTGGCTCGGCGAACTCTTCCTCCGCGCCCTGAAGATGATCATCGTGCCGCTCATCGTGGCCTCAATGATCACCGGCATCACCTCCATCGGAGACGTCCGGAAGCTGGGAAGGGCCGGTCTGGTTACGCTGCTGTACTACGCGGTGACCACCGGCATGGCGGTGGCCGTCGGCATCGTTCTGGTCAACCTGATCCAGCCGGGCGTGGGGATCGCCCACACGGGGGACGCCGGCGCCGTCCTAGCACGGCACCAGTCCCTGCACTTCACGGACATCGTGCTCGGCATGGTCCCCGCCAACCTCTTCAAGGCGGCCGCGGATATGGACATCCTTCCCCTCATCGTCTTCTCCCTGCTCTTCGGCGCGGTGCTCACCACCCTCGGGGAGCGCGGACGAACGGTCGTACGCTTCTTCGAAGGAGTCAACGACGCCGTGATGAAGATCGTGCACCTCGTCATGTGGTTCGCCCCCGTGGGCGTCTTCGGCCTGGTTGCCGGCAAGCTCGGAGAGGCCGGCGGCGGGCGGGCCTTCCTGGAGGAGATCGCCAAGGTCGGGAAGTACATGCTCACGGTCCTGCTCGGGCTTGGCATCCACGCCCTTGTCCTGCTGCCGCTGGTGCTACTCCTGGTCGCCCGCAGGAACCCGTGGCCCTACTTCAGAAACATGCTCGAGGCCCTCGTCACGGCCTTTTCGACGGCGTCCTCGGCCGCCACCCTGCCGGTCACCTTCGAGGGGGTGGAAGAGGACAACGGCGTCTCTCCCGCGGCGGCCGATCTGGTCCTCCCACTCGGCGCCACCGTCAACATGGACGGCACGGCGCTCTACGAGGCCGTCGCGGCCATATTCATCGCCCAGAGCTACGGCGTGCCGCTGGGCTTCGAGGCCCAGTTCATGATCTTCCTCACCGCAACGCTCGCGGCCGTGGGCGCGGCCAGCGTTCCCCAGGCGGGGCTTTTCACGATGGTGATGGTGCTCCAGGCCGTGCACCTGCCGCTCGAGGGCATCGGCATCATCCTCGCCGTTGACTGGTTCCTGGACCGCTGGCGCACGGGCGGCAACGTCTGGGGCGAGTCGGTGGGATGTGCGGTGGTGGAGAAGGTGCTGGGGTGGGGCCGTCCGCCGGCGGCTCCCTGATGGGCGGGCGACGTCTGCACGCAAGGAAAAAGGGGCGCGACGCGCCCCTTTTCTCGCTCGGTTTTTCTGGCGGGGCCGACGGGACTCGAACCCGCGACCTCCGACGTGACAGGCCGGCGCTCTAACCAAACTGAGCTACGACCCCGCTCAGCCTACCTATTGTACATAATCCGGCGTCCGAGTCAAGCGGGACCGGCTCACTTCTTCGCCTTCTCCCAGTCGGCCAGGTACTTGTCCAGGCCGATGTCCGAGAGCGGGTGCTTCAGGCACTGCTCGAGCACCTTGTAGGGCACGGTCGCGATGTCGGCGCCCGCTATGGCCGCGTCCACCACGTGCAGGGGGTTTCGCACGGAGGCCGTGATGATCTCGCAGTCGTAATCGTAGTTGTCGAAGATGGCCCGTATCTGTTCCACGAGTTCCATGCCCACGTGGCTGATGTCGTCCAGCCGCCCCAC
Organism: Acidobacteriota bacterium; assembly: GCA_046704825.1. Lineage (GTDB taxonomy): Bacteria > Acidobacteriota > UBA4820 > UBA4820 > DSQY01 > CAVRTJ01. Next base: position 3,007 of record JBJKRE010000077.1, on the reverse strand, counting down.
GAAGGGCGAAACGAAGGACGCGCCCGCCTTGGCCGCCAGGAGCGCCTGGGACGGCGAGAAGACGAGCGTCACGTTCGTGCGGATGCCCTCGCCCTTCAGCGCGTGGGCCGCCTTGAGCCCCTCGGCGGTGATGGGGACCTTGATCACCACGTTCTCGTGGATGGCCGCCAGGGGTTCGGCCTGCCGGACCATGCCTGCGGCGTCCAGGGCGGTCACCTCGGCGGACACGGGCCCGTCCACGATGGAGCAGATTTCCGTCACCACGTCCTCGAACTTCCGCCCGCTCTTTGCGATGAGCGACGGGTTGGTGGTCACCCCGTCGATCACGCCCCACTCGCTGGCGGCCCTTATCTCGTCTACGATGGCCGTATCCAGGAAGATCTTCATCCTCTATCCCTCCAGTCCCTCTGATGGGGCGCGCTACTCGCCCTCACCGCTGTCGTTCCCGTTCGCCTCGGCCTCGGGCTCGAGCAGGGCGATGGCCGCCACGTGGTCGTCCTGATCCGGGCGGATCACCTTGAAGCCCTGCGTCCTGCGGCCCACGCGCGAGATGCCGTTGACCGGCGTGCGCAGGATCTGGCCGCCGGCCGTGATCACCATGATCTCGTCCTCGTCGCTGACGCGTATCCCCCCGACCACCGGACCGTTCTTGGCCGTGACCTGGATGTTGATGACGCCGTAACCGGCCCGCCCCTGGATGCGGTAGTGCTTCAGGGGCGTCCGCTTGCCGTAGCCCTTCTCCGTCACGGTCAGGAAGTCGCCCTCCACCTCGACGGCCTTGCCCTGGCCTTCCTCGTCCGCGGAATCCACGACGGTCCCGGTCAGGACGTCCATCTCCACCACCTCGTCGTCGGGCTTCAGACGGATGCCGATGACCCCACGGCTGGTCCGCCCGGTGGGCCTGACCTCGTCTTCGGCGAAGATGATGCACTGCCCTTTCCGGGTGGCGAGGAAGACGTGGCTCCGCCCGCCGCTGATGTCGGCCCCCACCAGTTCGTCGCCGTCCTGGAACGTGATGGCGATCTTGCCCGTGCTGCGGATGGACTCGAACTCCTGCATGACCGTCCGCTTCACGAGTCCCTGCCGGGTGGCCAGGATCAGATAGTGTTCCTCGTCGAAGCACTTTCGCGCCGAGAGGGACCCGAGGATCTTCTCGCCTGGCTCGAGCGACAGCAGGTTCACCAGCGCGCGCCCCTTGGCCGCGGTGGACGCCTCGGGGATCTGGTACACCTTGAGCGAGTACACCTTGCCCAGGTTGCTGAAGAAGAGGAAGGTGTCGTGGGTCGAGGCCACAAAGAGCCTCTCCACGAAGTCGTCGCCCCGCGTGGACATGCCCGAACGGCCCTTGCCCCCTCGGTGCTGGCTTCGGAACTCGTTGGCCGACGTCCGCTTGATGTAGCCGCTGTGGGTGACGGTGATGACCATCTCCTCTTCGGCGATGAGTTCCTCGATGCTGATGTCGCCCGTGTCCTCGATGATCTGGGTCCTGCGCGGGTTGGCGAACCCGTCCTTGAGCGTCCTGAGCTCGTCGCACATGATGGACTTGATGCGGCCCTCACTGCCCAGGATATCGGTGAGGTCCGCGATGGTCCTCAGGATCTCCCGGTACTCGGCGAGTATCTTGTCGCGCTCAAGGCCCGTGAGCCGCTGGAGACGCATGTCCAGGATGGCCTTGGCCTGGATCTCCGACAGGGCGAACTTCTCCATGAGTCCGGCCCTGGCGACGTCCGGGCTCTCCGCCGCGCGGATGAGCGCGATCACCTCGTCCAGGTGGTCCAGCGCGGTGGTGAGGCCTTCCAGGATATGGGCCCGTTCCTTGGCCCGGTCGAGTTCGTACCGCGTCCGGCGGACGATGGTCTCGTGCCGGTGGTCGATGAACGCCTCGATGAGGCCCTTGAGGGTGAAGAGCCTGGGCTGGTTGCCCGAGATGGCGAGGAGCTGGACCCCGAAGGTGGTCTCCATCTCCGTGAACTTGTACAGCTTCTTCAGGATGATGTCGCTGATCTCTCCCCTGCCGAGTTCCAGCACCACGCGGATGCCCTCGCGGTTGGACTCGTCGCGGATGTCCGTGATGCCGGTGATCCTCTTCTCGCGCACGAGGTTGGCGATCTTCTCGATGAGGTTGGCCTTGTTGACCTGGTAGGGCACCTCGGTGATCACGATGGCTTCGCGGTCTTTCTTGAACTCCTCGGTGTGGGCCTTGGCCCGTATCCGCACCAGTCCCTTGCCCGTTTCGTAGGCCTGCTTGATGCCCGCTCGGCCCAGGATGTGTCCGGCCGTGGGGAAGTCGGGCCCGGGCATCAGCTGCATCAGCTCCACGGTGGAGATGCCGGGGTTCTCCACGGTCGCCACGACGGCGTCTACGACCTCGCCCAGGTTGTGGGGCGGGATGTTGGTCGCCATGCCCACGGCGATGCCCGACGACCCGTTGACGAGCAGGTTGGGCACCATGGCGGGCAGGACGGTGGGCTCCATCTCTTCGCCGTCGTAGTTGGGGACGAAGTCCACCGTGTCCTTCTCGATGTCCTCCACCATGGAGTGGGCCAGCTTGGCCATCCGGACCTCGGTGTACCGCATGGCCGCGGGCGAGTCGCCGTCTATGGACCCGAAGTTGCCCTGGCCGTCCACCAGCGGGTGCCGCATGGAGAAGTCCTGGGCCAGGCGAACGATGGTGTCGTAGATCGCCGTGTCGCCGTGGGGATGGAATTTCCCCATGACGTCGCCCACGATGCGGGCGGACTTCTTGTAGGCCCGGTTCCAGTGGTTCCCGGAGCTGTGCATGCTGTAGAGCACCCGGCGGTGGACCGGCTTGAGGCCGTCCCTCACGTCGGGCAGCGCGCGCCCGATGATGACGCTCATGGCGTAATCCAGGTAGCTCTTCTTGAGTTCGTCCTCCAGGTTCACCGGGAGGGGACGGTCGAAGAGTTGTGGCTCAGTGGTCATAGGAATTCCTCAAAGAGGGTGATCGTCGACCCGGCAGGAAGTCAGGCTCACAGGAGGCCCCTGC
>JBJKRE010000076.1:0-11806 GCA_046704825.1 Acidobacteriota bacterium | reverse complement strand
AGGTGACCTATCCCGAAGACTTCGCCCTGTTCGAAGCGATCCTGGGAGGCGAGGGATGCGAGTAGGCTACGGGTGGGACCTCCACCGCCTTGAGGAGGGGCGGGCGTTCCGTCTGGGCGGGATGACGCTGGACCATCCCATGGGCCCGGCGGGTCATTCGGACGGTGACGTCCTCCTCCATGCACTGGCGGACGCAATGCTCGGCGCCTGCGCGCTGGGCGACATCGGCCTGCACTTCCCGGACACAGACCCCCGTTGGAAGGGCGCCGACAGTTCCGACCTCTGCCGGTCCGTGGTGGCCATGGTTGCGGCTGCGGGATTCGAGATCGTCAACGCAGACGTCACCGTCGTGGCCCAAGCGCCCAAGATCGGTCCGCACCGCGAAGCCCTGCGCCGGAGCATCGCGGGTGTCCTCGACCTTCCGGTCGAGCGCGTCAGCGTCAAGGCCAAAACGTCCGAAGGACTCGGCGACATCGGTGCCGGCCGGGCCGTCGCCTGCCACGCGGTGGTGCTGCTCGAGGAGCGTTACGAATCGCGGCGCGAAGGGCCCCGGGGGTCGTGATCGGCATCCGGCCCTCCCGACGGACCACGGATCACCAGGATCCGGGAGGCGCGGCCGGGACGATGTCATGCCGCCGGGCTGACGAAGCGCGTGTGTGTGAAATGTCACCATCCGGCGGACCCGCCTTCCTGCGTGTGGGAAACGTTATCGAGACGGCCGTCGCAACGTGCGTCGCGACAGGCCTCAGAACGTGATGCGAGCCGCCCTGGCGAGGGGCTGGATCGAACAGCGAAACAGTCGACGAATCAGCCCTCTGCCCCGGCCCGGAGTGCCGAAGGGCGCACGTATTGCGGCCGCCGATCGGGAGACGTTAAGATATAGGCGACTGAAGAAGGGGTCGTAGATGGACACTATGCCGACCATGGTTGTCGTGGACGACGACCAGGATACTCTGCACATCCTCGGGCAGACTCTCAAAGCGGCGGGGTACCACACCCTTCTGGCCCGGAACGCCAAGGAAGCCCTGCGCCACGTCCACGAAGGCGACGTCCACCTGGTGCTCACGGACCTCGTCATGCCGGGCATGGACGGGGTTCAGCTCACGCGCGAGATCAAGCGGGACTTCTCGGACACGGTGGTGATCATCATCACGGCCTATGCGTCCATCGAGACGGCGGTTCAGGCCATGCGCGCGGGCGCTTTCGACTACATCACGAAGCCCGTTATCCCGGAGGAACTGCTGCTGAAGGTGGACAAGGCCCTCGAGCAGTTCAACATGCGCCGGGAGCTGGGCGACCTCAAGCTCGAACTCTCGCGGAGCCGTCATCCCCCCAACCTGATCGGCGTCAGCCCCAAAATGCGGCAGGTCTTCCAGATGATCAGCCTCGTGGCCGAGCGGGATGTGCCGGTGGTGCTCACGGGCGACAGCGGAACGGGGAAGGAACTGGTCGCCCGGGCCATCCACTCGCTCAGCAAGCGTTCGGCCAAGCCCTTCGTTCCGATCAACTGCGGGGCGGTGCCGGAGACGCTCCTGGAGAGCGAGCTCTTTGGCTACGTGAAGGGCGCCTTCACGGGGGCGGCGGCCTCCAAGAAGGGCCTCTTCGAGGAGGCGGACGGCGGAACGCTCTTCCTGGACGAGATCGGCGACGCGCCCCAGTCCATTCAGATGAAGCTCCTTAGGGCTCTTCAGGACGGAGAGATACGGCGGCTGGGCAGCACCCAGAGCATCGCCACCGACGTCCGGGTTCTCGTCGCCACAAACAAAAACCTCTCCGCCGAGATCGCCGCCGGGCGCTTTCGAGAGGACCTCTACTATCGCCTCAACGTCGTGTCCCTGCCGCTTCCCCCGCTCAAGGACCGCAGGGAGGACGTGCCCCTGCTCGTGGACCACTTCATCCACACCTACCGGGAGAGCATCAACGACAAGGTCAAGGGCATTTCGGCCGAGGCCCAGGCCAAGCTGACCCACTACGACTGGCCAGGCAACGTGAGGGAACTCGAAAACACGGTCAGGCGGGCACTCGTACTGTGCAGAGGCGAACTTATCCAGCCCGAAGACATCGTCCACATGGGGGTGGACATCTTCGGGTCCGACGGGAGCGGCGAGGAGTCGCGGGGGCTTTCTGCGGCGCTCGAGACCTTCATGCGCGCCTACTTCATCGAGGCCCTGGACCGCAACCGGGGCAACGTCAAACAGGTGGCGGAAGAGGCGGGCATTTCAAGAAAGAACGTCTACGAGCACTTGAAGCGGCTCAGCATCGAACCGGCGGCATTCAGGGGGCGATCATGAACCCGGAATACGAGAAGCTGTTTTTCGAACACGACATCGCCACGCCCCTCACGAACCTCCACGGGGCGCACTACCTGCTCAAGCTCTACCTGAAGGATCCGGGTGCGGAGGTGGACGAGTCCCTCCGGATACTCGAGGCCAACATCCGGAACGTGGAGCGCATGCTCGGGTGGTACTGGCGGATTCGCGAAATGGAGGGGACCCTAAAACCCGTCACGCCATGGGCTGCCGGTGAACTCCCGGCCCGGCTGGCGACGCGCGTCCGGGACGAGGTGCTCCCCGTGACGGGGCCGTCCGCGCCCGACCTCGGAGGGCGCATCGCAATCCCCAAGGAACCGCTGGAGGTGGGCCTGCTGGGCGCGGCCCTGACGCTGCGTTCGGCCGGGGGAAAGGCCCCGGCGTGGTCGTTCGAGGACGGGGACGCGTTCTGCACGGTCAGGTACGACCTGGAAGGCGACGACGAGGCGCTGGACGCGGAGCGGCTGTTCAGGAAGGTTTTCTGGCCGTCGGACCTCGCCGTGCCCGCGTGGGTGGATGCGGGGTTCCCGTACCTGAAATCCGTGCTGGAGGCCTTCGGCGGCTGGCTCGAGCTGACGTGGTCCGACGACCTGTGGAGCCTCCGGGCGGCCGTCCCCACGGTGCCATGAACACGGTACTGATCGTCGAAGATGACGCCCATATCAGGCGCGTGCTGAGGACCCTCCTGGAGCACGAGGGATTCGCGGTGCGGGAAGCCTGTGACGGCCTCGAGGGCCTGAACTCGGTTCTCGCGGCCGTCCCGGCGTGCATCGTCACCGACACCATGATGCCGAAGATGGACGGTCTGAAAATGCTGGAAGGCATCGTCAAGCAGGGCATCTCGGTGCCTTCTATCGTGGTGTCGGCCGCCGTCGGGCTGCCGGGCATGGACGAACTGAAGGCGCTGGGGGTGGTCGAAGTCTTCGGGAAACCCTTCTCCTTCGACCGGCTCATCGCCCTCGTCGCACAAGTGGCCGGGGGGAAGCGTCGCGCCGGGAAATGAGCCCAATGCCCCGTCAGTTGGACCCGGCGGAAAGGGAACCGGGCCTTCTCCGTCCGGAACGCAGCTCCTCCAGCGTGCAGCCGACCTCCGGCAGAAGGCGGTAGAAGAGGTCGAGGGGAAAACCCACCACATTGTGGAACGACCCCTCGATGGCCTTCAGAAAAATGGCCCCGAGGCCCTGCGCCGCGTAGGCCCCCGCCTTGTCCATGGGCTCGCCGGTGCTCAGGTACCAGTCGATCTCCCGGTCGCTCAATGGATGGAACGTGACCCGGCTCTCGCTGAGTCCCTCCGCTCTCCCGGTGCGGCCCCTCAGCAGGCAGACGCCGGTCAGCACCGTGTGGGTGACGCCGGAGAGGCGCCTCAGCATGGACGCGGCCTCGTCGCGGTCCTCCGGCTGCCCGATGGGTTCGCCGTCCAGGACGACGAGGGTGTCGGCGCCGATCACGAGGGACCCGTGATCGTGCTCCCGGGCGACGTGAGCGGCCTTATCTCCGGCCAGCCGCACCACCTGTTCAGCCGGGGCCTCGCCGTCCAGGCGTTCCTCGGGGATGCCCGAAGGCACCACCACGTGAGACACGTTCACCATGTTGAGCAGCATCCGGCGGCGGGGGCTCCGGGAGGCCAGGATGACGGGGATCACCTGGAGAACCTGACGACGAGATAGATGCCCAGGAGAAGGCCGAGCAGCGTCAGGGGGTTGACGCTCAGGGTGACGCCGAAGACGATCTGGAGAAACGACAGGTCCAGGTGCACGGGCTGTTTGAAGCCGACGGACACGCCCTTGAAGAACAGATCGTGAAGGATGCCCGAAGGGAGCAACAACCCCACCACCTGTCCGAGAATGGTTCCGATCACGGCGCCCAGAACCAGGACGAGGAAGGCGCCGAACCAGCCCAGCTTCACTGCAGCGGCCCCGTGGGCGTAGGCATGTCGGCCGAGGGCACCGTACCGAAGCTTTTCTCGTACCGGTCGAGGTTCTCGGAGAGGGTCCTCACGATCTGCTTGAGCGCCGTGGGGTTGGTCAGCAGCCTGGCCATCACCTTCACTTCGGGTTTGCCGGGTACCATCCTCCCGAAGTCCATGACGAACTCCGCCTGGTTGTGGAAGACGGAGAGAAAGTTCACGTAGATGCCTTCGGCGGTCTTGTCGTCCACCTGGATCTTGAGTTCGAAGTTCTGTTTCTTCTTATCCACGGTCTGCCTCCTCAAAGCCCGATTCTAAGGTCTGCCCGCCCCGCCCGTCAACGCGCCCGCCGGCCGGGTCCTTCAGCACGTCGGGCAGGTGCGTGGCGGTCGGCGAAAGGACCCGGCAGTCAAGGGCGCCCCGCTTGAGGGCCAGCGAGAGGGTGTCGCCCGGCGACACGTCGCCGGCGTCCTGGACGAGACGCCCCCCCTCGTCGAAGGCCGCGGCGTAGCCCCTCCCGATGACCGCGAGGGGGCTCAGGGCCTGCAGCAGGCGAGCCAGGCCCGAAAAGGCCGCACGGTTCCGCTCCAGGCAACCCGCCGCCGAACCGCAGAGACCTTCACGGGCGGCGTCAAGCCTCGCCTGAAGCGCGTCCATCCAGCGCCGGAGGCCTTCGGGCGACAGGGACCGGCGGCAGAGGGCCACCCTGTGGGCGTCCTGCGCGATCCGCGCCGTGAGCACGCGCCCCGCCGTCTCCGCAAAGCGGTCGCAGGCCTCCTGAGCCCGTTCGAAACGCTTCAGGACGAACCACCCGAGCCGATCGGGCTGGCACGCCGCAAGCCGCTCCTCGAGAAGCGCGATCCGTCCGTCCACGAGCCGGCCCAGGCGCCGTCCGGCGTCGCGTGCCCTGTCCAGGGCGCCCTCGGCTTTTGCGGTCAGCAGTTCGGCCGCCACGGACGGTGTCGGTGCGCGCAGGTCGCACGTGAGGTCCGTGAGGACCGTGTCCACCTCGTGGCCCACGGCCGAGATGACCGGGATGGGGCAGCCGGCCACGAGGCGGGCCAGGGACTCGTCGTTGAAAGCCCACAGGTCCTCCATGGACCCGCCCCCTCGGGTGAGGAGGACCACCTCGACGCCCGGCACGCGGGCCGCCCTCTCCAGGGCCCCTCTGAGGCTGGCCGGAGCCGCCGGACCCTGAACGAGCGCCGGGCTGATGACCACGTCGAAGGCCGCGTTCCGCCGCCTGAGAACCGACAGTACGTCCCTCAGTGCGGCCCCCGCCGTGGACGTGACCACCGCGACGCGTCCCGGGAAGTGCGGAATGGGTCGCTTCCTGCCCGGATCGGTGAGCCCTTCCTCCATGAGCCGGCGTTTGGCTTGCTCGAAGGCCATCTGCATGGCGCCCACGCCCGAGGGTTCCATGACGGTCGCGTAGAGCTGCAGGTCGCCGGAGGCCTCGTAGAGCGAGAGCTTGCCGCGGGTCAGAACGGTCATGCCGTTTTCCGGCTCGAAGGGCATCCGGGAGGCGTAGGTGCGGAACATCACCGTCTTGAGCGCCGCCGACGCGTCCTTCAGCGTGAAGTAGCAGTGGCCGGAGGCCGCGCGCTTGAAGCCGGAGACTTCGCCTTCCACCCAGATGTCCCCGAAGGCCTGCTGCAGTTCGTCGGCCAGCAGGCGGACGATTTCGGTAACCTGGTAGACGGGTTTGCCTCGCCACTCCTTCGGCATGGGGCCATTGTAGCAGGAGGAGATGATTTGGGAATTGGGATTTTGGATTTTGGATTTGACTGCGGCAGGCGGGAGACCTTCGAAGACCCGACCCACGCTGTTTTGCCAATCCCAATTCCCAAATCCGAAATCCCAAATCCCAAATAGGCCCCCCCTTGCCCCTCCCTCGTCGGTTTGCGCTATCCTGTCACGTGGAGGCCGCATGATCCTTGACAACCCCATCCTCGAGGGCCGGCTGATCCGCAGGTACAAGCGGTTCCTGATGGACCTGGAGCTGGAGGACGGCTCGATCCTGACCGTGCACTGCCCAAATTCGGGAAGCATGGAAGGTTGCCTGGAGCAGGGCGCAAGAGTAGTGGCCTCCAGGGCTTCCAACCCCAACCGGAAGCTCGCCTACACGGCCGAATGGATCCGCCTCGAGTCGGGCTGGGTCGGCCTGAACACCCACAGGGCCAACCGGATCGTGGAGGAAGCCCTCAGGATGGGGCGCGTGCCGTCCCTGTCGGCCTACGGCGAGGTCCGGGCGGAGGTGCCCTACGACGGCAACAGCCGGGTCGATTTCCTCCTGACAGAGGATGGATTGCCAGCCTGCTATGTGGAAGTCAAGAATACGACGTGGCCGTCCCCGGACGGGGGGATCGGGTTCCCGGACGCCGTCACGGAACGCGGGCTCAAACATCTCGGCGCCCTGACACGTATGGTCAAAAAGGGGAGCCGCGCCGTTATGCTCTACCTCGTCAACCGGGAGGACGGCGCGTTCTTCCGCCCGGCCTTCGAGAAGGACCCGGCCTACGCGAAAGCTTTGACGGCGGCCGTCCGCGCCGGCGTGGAGGTCCTTGCCTGCCGCGTGCTCTTCGATCCGCCGGAGGTCCGGCTGGGCCCGTCGGTTCCCGTTATGCTGATCAAAGGTGAGAGATTCATAGCTTATCGAGAGGAGGAGCGCCCGTGAAAATCGGCCGAATGTTCGCACTTCTCGCACTGGGGGTCTTTGCGGCCGGACTGCCGGCCCTCGCGCAGCCGGCTCCGGGGGGGGCGGGCGGCGCCATGAAGCCGCCGGTGATCTTCCCGACGCCCATGTCGCCGAGGAACGCCAACTACACCATCAGCGTCACCCTCGATGCCAAAACGCACAGGCTGACGGGAACCGAACACATCGTGTGGCGCAACATCACCGACGCGCCCGCGAGGGACGCCTGGTTCCACCTTTACCTGAACGCCTTCGCCAACGATCATACGGTCTTCATGACCGAGTCGGGCGGGCAGTTGCGGGGTATGCGGTTCAACGACAAGAACTGGGGCTACTGCAGCGTAAAGAGCATCGCGCTCGCCGGGCCGGACGGGTCAGCGGTTCCGCTCGAACAGCTCTTCCCCCGGGAGGACCACACGGTCATGCGCGTAGAACTGCCGGAACCCGTCCCTCCGGGCGGGGATGCGGCGTTCGACGTCAGCTTCGAAGACCAGCTCCCGCACGTGTTCGCGCGCTCGGGGTACGCGGGGACCTTCAACATGGCCGGGCAGTGGTTCCCCAAACTCGGCGTCTTCCAGGGGGACAAGGGCTGGAACTGCCACGAGTACCACGCCAACACGGAGTTCTTCTCCGACTTCGGCGTCTACAACGTCTCCATCACCGTGCCCGCGGACTACGTGGTAGGCGCCACGGGCATCCTGTGGCGCGAGGTGCGCAACGGCAAGCTGAAGACCCTGTCCTTCCACGCCGAGGACGTCCACGACTTCGCCTGGTCGGCCCAGCCGGATTTCGTGGACCGGTCCGAGACGTGGGAGGGGATCAAGATCCGCGTCCTCATGCAGCCGGGCAACCGCGGCAGTATCCCCATCTACTTCGCCTCCGTCAAGCGGGCGCTGGCCGACTTCGCCAAGTGGATCTGGAAGTACCCGTACCCCGAGATCACGGTCATCGATCCTCCGCTCAACGGGATGGGGGCCGGCGGCATGGAGTACCCGACGCTCATAACGGCCGGGACAACGCCCTTCTTCGGACGCAGCATCCTCATGCCCCAGATCACCGTCGTGCACGAATTCGGCCACCAGTACTGGTACGGCATGGAGGCCAACAACGAGTTCGAGCGGGCGTGGCTGGACGAGGGCATCAACTCCTACTACGAAGCCAGGATCATGGACGAGTGGTACGGTTCGAAGGGATCGTTCGTGGACGACCTCTGGGGCTGGTCCCTCGGGGAGCGCGCTCAGGAGCGCATGGCCTACCTGTCCACACCGGCCATGGACCCCATCGTGCGGGACGCCTGGAAGTACTACTCCAACGGTTCGTACGCCGCCATCACCTACGACAAGACCGCTCTCGTGCTCAAGACCCTCGAGAACATCCTGGGGCAGAAGGAGATGGACAGGGTCATGCGGGCGTTCTTCATGCAGGTCAGGTTCACCCATCCCGACACCCGGGAGTTCATCCGCATCGTTTCGAAGGCCGCGGGCCGGGACCTTACGCCCATCCTCGAGCCCATGCTCTACGGGACGGGCACGGTGGACTTCCGCGTGGTGAGGGTCCGGAACATGGCCGAGGAAAAGCCCACGGGGTACGACCTGAGCGGCACGGCCCCCAGGCTCTACTCGAAGGAAAAGGCCGGCGGCAAGAAGGCGTCGGCCGGCAACGAGCCCGGAAAGAAAGCCGGCAAGAAGGACGGCAAAGAGCCCGCGACGGTCCACAAGACGACCTACGCCTCCACAGTGGTGGTGGAGCGGCGCGGAAGTCTCGTGCTACCCGTGGACGTGAAGGTCACCTTCGCGGACGGCGGCTCCAAGGTGGTGCACTGGGATGGCGACGGGCGCTACACGACCTGGCGGTTCACCGGCCCGAGGGTGGTGCGCGTGGTGGCGGACCCCGACGACCACATCCCGCTGGATCTGAACCGACTGAACAACGACTGGGTCAGCGAGGGAGACGGGTCGGTGGCGCGGTGCATGACCACCCGCAGCCGGACCCTGTACCAGACCATCGCCGCCATACTGTTCAACGTTCTGTGAGGAGGGTACCCGATATGGAATGGGCACGAGCCATCGGCACCGGTCTCTTTCGCGGCAGGGGTAAGGCCTGGGGAACCCTCCTGGTCTGGTTTTCCGGCTTCCTTCTGACCACCGTCGCCATCAACCCCATGCGGCGGGGGTTTCACCTCCTTTTCGACAAGGCGCCCGCGGCCGGGACGATTCTGGGGGGCGGCGGAATCGACATGCTCGCCAATTCGGCCATGAAGCAGCCCGCATTCTGGGCGGCCGCCAACGCCATGCTGCTCTACCTGATTCTCTTCGCCGCCGTCGTGGGGCTCTTTCTCATGGCGGGCGTCTACACGCAGGCCTCGGACGGGACCGGCGGCTGGCGGGCATTCTGGCGCGGCGCGGCGCGCAACGTGCTGCCCTTCGCGGCGCTGTTCCTGTTCAACCTGGTCCTGTGGGTCATCGTGGGCGTGGGCGTCGGAATTTTCCTGGCCGCCGCGTGGCGCGGGGACAACAATGCGATGGACCCGGCCAGGCCCTGGCACCTGTTCTGGATCACCCTCGTCATCGGTCTCATCGTCGTGAACCTATTCCGGAACAGCGTGGGCTACGGCCAGGCGCGCTGGGTCCTGAATGGTCGCGAAGAGGGTGTCGGCCTCTGCTTTGTCAGGAGCGTCGTCTTCACGTTCAGGCGGTTCGTCCCGGTCAACGTCATCACGTGGCTGTTCAACGCCGGCCGGGCGGGCGTCTGGGTGCTGGCGGTCTTCACCTTGAGCCCCGGGTACGAGAGCACGGGCCGGTGGTTCGCCACGGCCGTTATCCTCCAGGCGGGCTTCTTCGCGGCGGCTTACCTCCGCGTGGGGGAGGCCAGGGCGCAGGTGGCCTACAGCCGCCACTTCGTGGCTCCCGAAGGCGAAGCGGCCCGGGAGGCGCCGGAAAAAGACGCGCCGGTCGTGGAGGGGAACGAAGCGCAGGGGGATGGCGACGGGCCCGGCTACAGCGAGGCCGGGAAAGACCTCTCGCCCGCCATGCGGTAGATGGCGTTCTTCTCTTCCGGGGTGAGGTGCTTGCTGGCTTCGAAGAGGAAGAAGGACAGGAGGTTGCTCAGCGCGCCGTCGAGGATGGAGACGCGCTCCTCCACGTGGTGGTCCGCCACGTTGGCGATGAGCGTCTTCACGTCGAGACAGCCGTGCTCGTCGAACCGGACGCCGTCCAGTACGACGTTCTTTGAAGACTCCACCGCGGCGGCCGCGAAGGCGCTCAGACCGTCCCCGTCCAGGTGTCCGCCCAGCGTCGAGAGGATCCGCGAGAAGATCCGGTTGTAGGTCACCACCAGGCCGTCGAGGGCCGATGCGTCGTCCAGGTCGTCGTTCTGCTCGGCGGCCTGCAGCTCGGGGATGGCGATGTAGCGGGCCAGGATGAGCGACATGAGGACCCTGAGCGTCTCGAACTCGTCCAGTTCGCTCAGGTGGATGAGTTCGCGCACACTGCGGTTCCCGTCGACCAGCGCAAGGATGGCCTGCTCGCCCTCGAGGAACCGGACGCCCGGATCGCGCGACTCGAGCGGCGCCAGCCGCGGCACGAGGTGGTCGTTGGGGATGAGTTCGCGGATTCGGGGCCACTCGTCCAGCCGGCGGATGCCTTCCATGATGATGTTGGTTGTGGACGTGGAGAGGCGGATCTTCTCCTCGTGGGGATCTTCCGTCTCCTCGAAGAAGAACACGCCGTCGTCCAGGGTGAAGCAGGCGTAGATGATCTCGAGGACCTGGTTCTTGACGGCCCACCACAGCTCCTTGGGTGTCAGCACGCCCATCTGGACCAGCACCTTGCCCTGCCGGGTGCCGGGGCTGACCAGCAGTCCCGACTTCATGTTCTGTTCCTGCGTGATCTTGCCGTGGCGGAGGAGGAAGTTGCCCAGCGCCTCGTCGGGATCGGAGGAACTCGCGAAGATCATCTCGCCGCGCTCCCAGAAAACGCGGCGCACGCGCTCCTCGTGCCGGAGGGAGAGGATGCCGGTCTTCTTGATCATGTTGATGAAGGTCAGAAGGTCCGGAACGCTGACGGCCTTCAGTGACCCTTCCAGGATTCTGCTGTCCATCCATCCTCCAACGAAAAATGGTAACCGACCGAAACGTTTTTGCCAAGGGAGGAAGGGCATTTGGGATTTGGGATTGGGGATTTGGGATTTAGAAACGGCGAGGGACGGGCCGCTGCGGTGAAGTTAGCGGCAGGCCTTCGAAGGCCCGCCCAGACCGTCTTTAAATCCGCAATCCCAAATCCGAAATCCCAATTCACCCCCTCCTCCTTGACATTGCCGGCCTAGTGTACTACTGTACTAATACACTAGGATGCTTCAGGCGCACTCGGGAGGTGTGAGCATGCAGAGAAAACTGGTGGTGGACCCCTCGGACGCCGTGCCGGTCTGGAAGCAGATCGAGGAGGGGATCAGGAGGCTCGTGGCGGCGGGCGCCATGCCGCGCGGCGCGCCGGTGCCCTCGGTCAGGGACATGGCCAGGGACCTGCGCGTGAACCCCGCCACGGTGGCGAAGGCCTACCAGAGGCTGGCCGACGGGGGGGTGCTCAGGGTCAAGCGGGGCGAGGGCACCTTCGTCGAAGAGAACCCGCCCGCCCTCAAGAAGGGCGAGCGCCGGGAGGCCCTGCGGGAGGGCGCGGGCCGCTACGCAAGCCTCGCCATCACCCTGGGCGCCGCGCGCGAAGAAGCGGCGGATGAGCTGACCATCGCCTGGGACGACCTGGGCGGGGACGGAGGCAGACCATGACAGCACATGAAGACGACGGCACGGTGATCTCGTTCAAGGACGCAACCGTCCGCTACGGCGCCTCGCTGGCCGCAGATTCGGTGAGCCTGACCGTGGAGAAGGGGACGGTGTACGCC
>JBJKRE010000075.1:0-22015 GCA_046704825.1 Acidobacteriota bacterium | reverse complement strand
TGACGAGGAAATCCACCCCGTCCTCGTGGCCCACGTCGTAGAGCGCGCAGATGTGCGGGTGGCTCAGGCTAGAGATGGTCTTGGCCTCCCGTTCGAAGCGCTGTTTGAAGTCGGGATTGGCGGCCAGCTCGGCGGGCAGGACTTTGACCGCCACCTCCCGCTCCAGCCGCGTGTCCTTCGCCCGGTAGACTTCGCCCATCCCCCCCGCGCCCAGTGGGGCCAGGATCTCGTAGGGGCCGAGGCGCCTGCCCGGTTCCATGCTCATCGCTCAACTCCTTGTTTTTTCTCGATAACCGGATGGATGCTTGCCAGGGCAGGGATGCGTGAAACCGGACCGGTCGCGGTGACGCGAGGACAGCCGGCGCCCCGCATATTTCCGGGACGCGGGAGAGGGCGCTTGGCGCCCGGCCGAAGAAACTGGTGGTATCCCTGCACCCTTCAATGTCTACCGGCCTTGATTACACATTGACAACAACAACATGGCCGGCGATCCATTCCAGGGGCGGGACGCCGCGGCACGGAGGAGCCGGGACAGTGCGCGGGCAAGGATCGACGGAGGGGGGAAGCTGGGCCGCTTCCTGGGAGTCAGCGGCCGGAAGGGGGACAGGCGCCCCCCTTTCGCATCCTTATGAGCGTGCCGCCCTTTTCGTAACGTACCTCGTCCATGAGGCGGTTGATGAGAAATACCCCCCGTCCCCGGGAATTGAACAATCGTTCGCCTTCGATGGGGCTCTCGACCTCGGACGGATCGAAGCCTTCGCCGGGGTCCTCGACCACGATCAGGATCCCCCTTGCCGGGTCGCACTCCACGCAGATGTGGACGCGTTTGGCGGGGTCGCTTCGGCAGCCGTGCAGAACCGCGTTGGCGACGGCTTCGGACAGGGCCAGGCGGATCTCGAATTCGTGGTCTGTGGCGCACCCCATGGACGAGACTTCGTCCATGATGCGGTCCACGACCGGCGCCACGGCGCCGACCTCACCGGCGATCTCCGTATCGAATCTGCGGGTGAGCGCATCCGGGTCGAATTCACAGTGCGGGCGTTCCGTATCGTCGCGCACCTGAGCCATCCTCCTGTTCGACGTTATACGAAGTCGGTCGCCTCGAGGTTACCGCGGCGACGCGCCCAACGTCTTCGACTGCAGTGCCAGTTACATTCTATCAGCGATCCGGCCAACGGGACAGGCGCCATCTGCTGCACCGGACCAAACGGCAGGCCATTCTGGCGCACCGGGCGCCAAAATGGTGTGGGGCGTTTTTTCTGCCCCCGTTTTCCGGACATTTCAGCGTTGGCACGGGATTTTCAAGGAACGAGCCTCCAGAAAGGAGGATGCGAAAATGAAAAAGGCATTTTCCAGCATGATAGGAACGTTGACGGTTGTTGCGATGGTGGGTCTTCCTTCGGCGGTCATGGCCGCCCCGGGACGGGCGAACGGACAGGCCCTCTCCGTCGATGGTCAGATCGAGCAGATCCAGGTCAACGTAAGGAAGGGCGTCAAGAAGGACGCCATCGGCGTCGTGACACCCGAGGGTCTCGTTTACGTCCTCACACCAAGCCGAACGGCCCCCGCGGCCTACAAGAAAGCCCGCAAGGACGCGGCCCGCCAGGACTGGTACGAGGTCAGCGGACGGACGGGGAAGAAGGACGGCATGCCATCCCTGACCGTACAGAAGATTTCCGAAACCTGACGATTCGGACGGCTCCCCCTCATCGTCGCGTCGGCCGCGCGGCGGCGGGGAGGTGATCCGTCCGGTACCCCACTTCCTGCTCCGAAGGCCCTTCAACAGAAGGGCCTTTCTTTTTAGCAGGACGGGCCTTAGCCCGCATAAGAGGCGCCCCTTTGCCGAAAACGGGCCCCCTGCGAAAGACCCGGGCTTAAAGGGTCACATCCGGGCGGGCGGCCTCCGGGAGGGGGAGAGCGGATCATCCGCTGGAGAGTGGCGGAGCCGGTCACCCCCTGTCAGGTCCTCTCCGCACTAAGATCCCTGAAGCCATCCGCTCCGGGGAACCCTCGCGAGCCTCATCAGGCTTGCATTTCCCGTCTGGATGTGCGATAAAGGAATTCTTCAGCGCCCCCGAAGCCGGGAGGGATGAGCCCACAGCCAGCGGCTCAACGGGTCCTCCAGCGGCCGGGGCTCAAACGGCGGCCTCACCGGCGATCCCACCGTTTTTCTTTCGCAAAAGCCGGAACAGACAGAGCGGACGGTCGGAGCACTGTGTACCGGACCGTACCGTGCAAGGACAAGATGACCGACCAATCGTTCTCATCCTTCGGACTGAACCCCAGTCTCCTCAAGGCTCTCGACGAGATCGGATTCGAGACGCCAACGCCCATTCAGGGCCTCGCGATCCCGCCGCTCATGGAAGGGCGCGACGTGCTGGCCTCCGCGGCCACCGGGAGCGGAAAGACCGCCGCCTTCCTCCTGCCCATCCTGCACCGTCTGGCGGGCAAGCCGAGGGGAACCACCCGAGCCCTCGTGCTGGCACCCACGCGCGAGCTTGCCCAGCAGATCGCAGACCACTTGAAGGCGCTCGCCTGCCACACCAAGATCAAAGGCGCCGCAGTCTACGGCGGCGTGGGCATGCAGCCCCAGGTGCGGGCCTTCCAGAAGGGCGTGGACGTAATCATCGCCACACCCGGCCGGCTCCTGGACCACTTCCAGCATTCCTACGCCAGGCTGGACGGGCTCGAGTACCTGGTTCTGGACGAGGCGGACCGCATGCTGGACATGGGCTTCATGCCCGACGTCCGTCGCATACTGAAGCAGATCCCCACCGAGCGGCAGACCCTCCTGTTTTCAGCCACCCTGCCGCTGCCGATCGTAGACCTTGCGTCCGAAATGCTGAAGAACCCCGTGCCGCTCAACATCGAGCGCAAGGCCGCGCCGGCCGAGGGGATCACCCACACGGCCTTCCCCGTGCCACAGGAGTTGAAGTCGCACCTTCTGCTCGAACTGCTCAAGCGCCCCGAAGCCAGCAGCGTCCTGGCATTCACCCGCACCAAGCACCGGGCCAACCGCCTGGCGGACTTCCTGGAGAAAAAGGGCATCTCCTGCGGCAGGATCCACGGCAGCCGAAGCCAGGCCCAGCGCACCGAGGCCCTCGCAGGCTTCAAGAACGGAAAGTTCCGCGTGCTGGTGGCCACGGATATCGCCGCGCGCGGCATCGACGTGGAGGCCCTGGGGCTGGTGGTGAACTTCGACGTGCCCAACCTGTCTGAAGACTACATCCACCGCGTCGGCCGGACGGCGCGGGCGGAGGCGACGGGTGACGCCTATACGCTCGTTGCGCCTCAGGAAGAGGCGGATTTCCGGCGGATCGAATCCCACCTGAACCGGCACATCCCCCGCAGCAAGATCGACGGCTTCGACTACAAGAAGAGGCCTGACGAACGATTCGAGATCCCCATCGCGGAGCGAATCGCGGCCATCCGGGCCCGCAAGGCGGAGGAGCGGGCGCGCTCCAGGGCCAAAGCGGAAGCCCGCGAGGCGCGTCAGGGGGCCGGCGGCGGGCAGACCCGAAGCGCCAAGCCCGCCCGCAAGCCCGGCCGGCGCAAGCCCGCGAATCACCCCTCGGAGCCGGTTCGCAGCCACGCGGCGGCCTCCGGAGCCAAGAACCGGCTGCAGAACGGCGAACGTTCCGCCGCCGGCGGCGGCGGGCGCAAACCGGCCGACAGGTCCGCCGAAGGACGTGCCTCGCACGGCCGCAAACGCCGAGGCGGGCAGAGGAAGAACGCACCTCAGAAGGTCACGGGGATCGACGGCTTCGCCGCCGAGAGGCCCGGCACGGCGCCCGCAGGCCGCGAGCGGTCGAACCTTCCGGACACACGGGGCGTGCGCGAGGACGTCTACCGCTCGCACAAGCACGAGATCCGGGGCCTGAGCCACTGGGCCAAGGCCTGGCAGCAGAAGGAAAAGTCGCATCCCGAAAGACCGGACGCAGGAGACTGAACGTCTCGGAGGAACTGAGGCGCGGCAGGGTCACGGCCCGCCGACGACCGGTAGGATAAAAAAAGAGCGCGGGGCCCAGGCCCCGCGCTCCGTGTTGCCGAACACCGGCAGTCATCTTATTCCGGGAGCTGGCAGCCCGGAGGATCGTCAAGCGTGTTGGAATCGAAGAGGCTGACGTACGTGCCTGTCGAGTAGTCGTACAGGTAACCCCACGCCGTGTGGCCGTTGGGGTCGTAGTAGATGTACACGTACACGGAGGCGCCCGGCTGGCTCCAGAACATGGTGCCACCGTTGTACACACTGAGCGTTCCAGGGAAGAAGGTGCCGGCGTTCGGACCGCTGAGGATCGTCCACTGGAACGCCCCGTACGTGGAGTTCAGGCACACCTGGCTCGTGCCCGAATCGTCCATGAAGCTCATGTCGGGCGGGAGGACCTTGACCTCGTCCACGCCGAGCTGCTGATAGAACATGTTGTCGGTCTGCTCGAACCTGATCCGGACGAGCTGGCCCGAGTACTCCCCGAGGCTCGCGCCGTAGGTCTTGTAGTCCGAGTAGAAGGGCGTGGTCCCCGGCGTCGGGATGAAGATGTTCTTGAGCACGCCCGCGCCAACGTCGAAGGGGTCCGCGGCGGGATCCATGACGTCCACGCGGATCTGCTGGTTGGGTCGGTCGATCCGTTGATCGAGGCTCTCCGGGTAAGGGATGTCCCATTCTTCGGCCCAGTTGTAGTAGGCCATCTGGAAGGTGATCGCCGACGCGGGAGGTACGACGAAATCCTGGAACAGGACAGAGGAAGCCGGACCCTCCTCGTCCGCCATGGCCGCCTGGGTTCCCTCGGGCGGAGGCGCCACGGGGGCCACGGAGATCGGCGCATAGTCGCCGCTCTGGACGAGCCACGTACCGGCACTCTCCGGAAAGTCGAGGACGGTCCAGCCCGTCAGAGCGTAGGGATCGGCTTCAAAACCGCCGTTGACGATGGGGTCGGTCGGGGTCGGAATCAGGGGAACCGCCGCCGTTGCGGCCGTCTTCTTCGGCGAGGAAGCGGGCGCGTGAAAGTGCCTTCCGCTTTTCGCGTAACTCTTGTACCTGTTCACTCTGTGGGACTTGACGCCCGTTTGCGCGGGAGAGGCGCCCCATGCCGCCACCGCAACGATGGCCGCCAGGGCGACGACGAACACTGTTGCCTTCCGTTTCATGCTGACTCCTCCTTCTGCTCCGTGTTGACCTCTACCTGAAACCAGTGAATAGACTCTTGCTGCCAAGACTCGCAATCCGGTTATGGTGGTTCTTCCAGAAGACCGGCCCGCGTGAATGAAGGCCTGCTGGCGGTCAGCGTTCTCGGGAATCGTTGACGTCTCGGACCCCGCTTCATCTCCCGCCGGAAGAACCAGAGCCAGGCGTTTCGTTAATTGTTGTTAGTCTTCCAACCCTTTCCGTGCAGAAACGCCGCCAGGGGGTATCAAAATCTAACAACTAAAACCCCTCTTGATAGTCATTATTCCCCTCCTTCCCGGCTATATTCAAGGCAGGCTCCGCGCAGAAGGGGCCCATGTTTCCCCGTGCCGGGACTTCAGCCGCATCATCCATGAACCACTGGCCCTAAACCATCGGCGCCGATCGGCGGTCTATGGCTCCTGGTGCGACGGTGGACGTGTATGTCCTGTCGCCGATTGAACAGAGGAGGCCCAAGCATGAACAGGAAGACCCTGGTTGCGGCTTGCCTGACAGGTTTGCTGGCGGCCGTTCTCGCCGCGGCCCAGGTGCCCGGCGGCATGGGCGGACGCGGGCGGCGCGGCCCCGGACGCATGTACGACCCGGACGCGGTGCAGACAACCGCGGGAACGATCCAGTCCATCGACCGCATCCAGAGGATGAACCACGAGATCGTCCGGCTGACGCTCCAGAGCAAGGACGAGACCGTCCTCGTCCTGGTCGGCCCCGCGGCATACGTGGATGCCCAGCCCGTCAAGCTGGCGGTCGGTGACACGGTCGTCGTCACCGGTGCGAAGATGAACCGGCGGGGACAGTCCTTGCTCGTGGCCGCCGAAATCACGAAAGACGGAAAGACGCTGAGGCTGAGGGATTCTGCCACGGGGCGCCCGCTATGGCCCAGGCCGCAAGGCGGGAGGCGGGGCGGACCGCCCATGTAGGGAATCGGGCGCAGGTCCATGAACCGGCTGGCGTTCCCGGACCGGGGCGGTTCAGCCCTCGACGAACCGCCGCAGGGTTTCCTTCCCGCCCCCTACGATGGGTTCGCCGTGGGCGAATAAGAGGTGGTCGAAGGGCCTGTCCAGCTGATTGCGAAAGGCGGCTTTGATGCCCCGCTTCACCGGTTCGGGATCGTCGCCGATCAGGAAGTCTGGCACGAAGCCCAGCCGGCCGCCGCGATGGACGATCGCGTCGCCGATGGACAGCACGCCACCGCCCACAGGGATGCAGAGGGCCGTCTCTTCGGGGCACAGCGTCCCGATAGGCAGCGCCAGGATGCCCCCGGGCAACTGGTCCCCGTGCCGGAAGGGACGGACCTTCTCTCCCTTCGTGAACTCGTGGAGGCCGTCCTCGTGGCACCAGACCTCCAACCCGAAGGCCTCGATGAATCTGCCGCTGTGGCGGTAGTGGTGACGGTTGGTCAGGAAGGCATGGCGCGGCACCCTGGGGCCCTGGAACCATTCCAGCCCCTCGTCCGGAACGCGCGGGTCGATGACCACGGGTGGATCGGTGCCGGTGATGAGGTACGAGTGAACGTCGTCCTTGATGCCTTCGTGGAAGGTGATCCAGTGGAAGACGCCGGGGAGTATTTCTTTCATGGCTTTCCTCCTTCAGAAGACGGTGCGCCGGGCCGGACCCGGCCCACGCCGTCTGATTCTTGAACACCGCCCCGTCCGATGGTATTGACCGCCTGCGGACGGGGTAAATAGAAAGGGGCGGGCCGAAGCCCGCCCCTTTTGTTTCCGATGCGAACCTCCTTACTGTGCCGGCGTTCTCACGAAGAGGAACGTGTTGGATACGCCGCCATCGTCCAGGTTGGTCACGACGATCTGAATCGGAACGCCCCTGGGGACCAGCGACTTGATCTGCTTGAGGACGATCTTGG
The DNA here is from genome assembly GCA_046704825.1 of Acidobacteriota bacterium. Classification (GTDB taxonomy): domain Bacteria; phylum Acidobacteriota; class UBA4820; order UBA4820; family DSQY01; genus CAVRTJ01. Next base: position 14,972 of record JBJKRE010000075.1, on the reverse strand, counting down.
AACTGGTCTTGACCACGGTCGTGACAGGTGTACCGTTGATGGTCGCGGAAACGTTGGCGTGGAAGTTCGAGCCGAACAGCTTGATCCTGAAGGGATTCGACAGCTTCTTCGCCGCGACGATCTGGGGCGGTACGGGGAGGACGTGAATGGTGATGGTCGCCGAGGCCGAACTGGACGAACCGTCCGTGGCCGTCACGGTGACCGTGTAGTCGCCCGGATCGGTGAAGGTGTGGTCCACCCGCTGACCGAGGCCCGTGGACTGGTCGCCGAAATCCCACACGTAGGTGTAGTTGCCGTCGCCGCCGGCGGCCTGTGCATTGAAGGTCACGGAGTTGCCCACCACGAGTTTTACCGGGTTCGCGTACACCTGGACAGAAACCGGCTTCAGAACCCGGATCAGGATATCCGGACCGGTCACCACATGGTTGTGCCCATCCGTGACGGTGACCCTGGCGTAGTAAACGCCCGGCGTCTCATAGGTGTGCGAGGGCGTGCTGGGCGTGGACGTATCCGAGGCTATCGCTCCGTCTCCGAAGTACCAGGTGTAGGTGTAGTTGTTGTCCCCGCCCTGTGCCGTCGCCGTGAAGTCCACGGTGAGGGGGTAGCCGCCGTCCGTGGCGGAGGTGGCCTGGCTGACGACCGTCACGGGGTTCCAGACGGTGATGGGTACCGTGTTGCTCACGCCCTGGTCGCCGTTCGCGTCCGTGACGGTCACTTTGGCCTGGAACGTACCGGCGGAGGCGTAGACGTGGGTGGTGCCCGGACCGTTGGTGCCGTCACCGTAGTCGACGTCGTAGGTGTAGGGAGGCGTGCCGCCGTGGACCTCGGGCGCGAAGTTGACCGTCAACGGCGTGACGCCCGTCGCCGGATAGGCCGCCAGGATGACGCCGATGGGGGCGATGCCCATGATCTGGATGTGGTCGCTGGAACCCTGGTTGTTGTGGCCGTCGGTCACGTAGACCAGCGCGTAGTGCTGACCGGGCGTCGTGAAGGTGTGGGTGGCCGTCGCTCCCGTCTGGCTGGGATCCAGGATCCCGTCGAAAGACCAGTGGTAGGTGTAGTTGCCGTCGCCTCCGGTGACCGCAGCCTGGAAGCTCGTGTCGAGCGGAACCGTGCCGCTCACCGGGCCGGTCGGGGCCGCCGTAACGGTCAGGGGATTCCAGACGTTGATGAGGACCGTCCCGGTCACGTAGACGTGGCCGCTCCCGTCGGTGACCCTGGCGGAGGCGTAGTACGTGCCGGGGCTGGTGTAGGTGTGGTTGAGCGAGGTCCCGGTGTTGCCGTCGCCGTAGTTGAGGGTGGTCGTGTAGTTGCCGTCGCCGCCCATGGCCGAAACGGCGAAGGTCACCGGCAGAGGCGTCTGGCCCTGCGTCGGCGTCGCCGAGAAGGTGGCCTTGAGGCGGTTGTAGACGGTGATGAGAATCCTGTTGCTCGTCACGGTGTGGTTGTGCCCGTCCGTAACCGTGGCCGTGACGGTGTACTGGCCCTCACCGTTGAAGATGTGGGTGGTCGTGGCTCCCGTGGCCGTATTGCCGTCGCCGAAGTCCCAGCGGAAGGTGTAGCTTCCGTCTCCGCCGGTGGCCGTCGCCGCGAAGTTGACGAGAACCGGATCCACGCCGGAGGTCGAAGACGTCGCCATGGCGTTGATGGTGAGCGGTCCCCAGACGTTGATGACGACGCTGGCCATGGCCGTGTGACCCGAGTGGTCCGTGGCCGTGACGCGGGCGGTGTAGGTCCCGGCAGAGGTGTAGGTGTGGTTGAAGGCCGAGCCGGATGAACCGTCGCCGTAGTCGATGGTGTAGGTGTAGTTCCCGTCACCGCCGGAGGCCTGCGCGTCGAAGGTCACGCCGAGGGGCACCGTGCCCTGTACCGGCGTGCCTGAGAAGCTCACGCTCATGGGTCCGAAGACGGTGATCCGTATGACCGTGCTGGTGGCGGTGTTGTTCTGGCCGTCGGTGACGGTGGCGGTCACGGAAAAGACCCCGGCCGCGTTGTAGGTATGGCTCGCGGTAAGGCCCGCCGCGGTGTTGCCGTCGCCGAAATCCCAGCGGACCGTATAGTTCCCGTCGCCGCCCGTGGGCGTGGCCGAGAAGTCCACCGTGAGGGGTGTAGTGCCCGTCACGGGAGAGGTCGCCACGGCTGAGATGGACAGGGGGCCGTAGACGTTGACGGTGACCGGGTTGCTCGTGGCCGTGTGCGACGAGGTGTCCGTGACGGTGACCGTCACCGTGTAGGTACCCGGCGTCGTATAGATGTGATTGAAGTCGGAGCCGGTGTTGCCGTCGCCGTAGTCGAAGACGTAAGTGTAGTTGCCGTCACCGCCCTGGGGCGTCGCCGCGAAGGTGACGCCGAGCGGTGCCGTCCCCGACGTGGGCGTGGCGGATAGCGTGACGCTCATGCCCTCGTAGGCGTAAACGATCACGGGGGCACTCGTTGCCACGTGGCCGTGGCCGTCGGTCACCGTGACGGTCGCGCTGTAGGTGCCCGCCACGTTGTACATGTGGCTGGGCGTGGCGCCCGTGGCGTTCGAGCCGTCTCCGAAGCTCCACGCGTAGGTGTAGGTGCCGTCGCCGCCCGTGGCAGAAGCCGTGAAATCCGCGTTGAAGGGAACCACGCCCGCCGTGGGCGTCACCGAAGCGGTGACCGCCAGCGGCGCCCAGACGGTGATGGGAACCGCCGGGCTGTCGGCCGTGTTGCCCGCGCTGTCTTCCACGTGCACGTAGGCGTTGTAGGTTCCCGGCGTGTTGTAGGTGAAGTGGCCCAGGCCGTCGGCGTTCGACGGGTCGTAGTGGTAGGTGTAGGTGTAGGGGGGCACGCCGCCCTGAGCCGTACCGGTGAAGGTCACGTCGAGGGGCGCGTTGCCCACCATGGGCGTGGCCGAGAGCGACGCGCTCAGAACGCCCTGCGCCACGATCTGCAGGGGTGAGCTCGTGGCCATGTTTCCGGAGGCGTCGGTGACCGTCACGGTCGCCGTGTAGGTGCCCGGGATGTTGTAGGTGAAGGTGGGGGTGGCGCCCGTGGCTGTGTTGCCGTTGCCGAAGTCCCACTTGTAGGTGTAGCCGGACGTGTCGCCGCCCGACGGGGTCGCCGAGAAGTTGACCGTCAGAGGCACCGCGCCGGTCGTCGCCGGGGCGGCGGTCGCCGTCACCGTCAGCGGATCCCATACCGTTATCGTCACGGGTGTGCTGATCTGGGTGTTGGCCGCGGAATCGGTCACGGTCACGGTCGCGTTGTAGGTCCCGGCCGTGGCATACGTGTAGGTGAAGTTGCCCGTGGCGTTGGTGGTCGTACCCGAGCCGTCGCCCGGATCGAGCGCGTAGCTGTAGCCGCCCGCCCCGCCCTGGGCCGCGGCCTTGAAGCTCACGTCCAGGTTCCTGAAGCCGTGGGTCGGGTACGCCGACAGGCCCACGCCGAGGTCAGCCTGGGCCACCACGGGGATCGTGTTGCTGGTGACCTTGTGGCCGGATGCGTCCTCCATGGTGACCGTGACGTTGTAGGTTCCGGGCGTGTTGAAGGTGTGGCCCCTCCAGGCGGGAGAGGTACCGGACGAAGTGCTCGTCGTCCCGTCGCCCCAGGACCAGGTCCAGGTGTAGGGCTGGGACGTGTCGCCGCCCGACCCGACCCCGCGGAAATTCACGGTGAGGGGCGCCAGACCGGAGGTGGGCGTCGCCACGGCCGCGTTAAGGTGCACGGCGAGCGGATCCCACACGACGATGTCGACGTTGGCCATGGCCGTGTTGGCCGGGCTGGACCCGTCGGTGGCCGTCATGACGACGTGGTAGGTTCCCGCCGCCGTATAGGTGTGGACCAGGCCGGGACCGGAGGTGGTGTCGCCGTAGTCGAAGGAATAGGTGTAGTTCCCGTCACCGCCGGTGGCCGACGGCGTGAACGAGACGCCGAGAGGGGCGAAGCCCATGATCGGCGTCGCGGAAAGCGTGGCGTTCATGACGCCCTGGGCCGTCACGACCACGGGCGCCGTGACGGTGGCGGTGTGGCCGGAGCCGTCGCTGACCTCCACGATGACGTTGTAGGTGCCCGGTACGCTGTACGTGTAAGCGGGCACGCTCGGCGTGGCGGTGTCCACGATCGTGTGGCCGTCGCCCATGTACCAGGTGTACGTGTAGGTCCCGTCGCCGCCGGCGGCCGTGGCCGTGAAGCCCATGGCCAGAGGAACCGGCCCTGAGGTCGGGGTGGTGGCCGAGGCCGTCACGGTGAGGGGATCCCAGACCGTGACCGTCGGGCCCGTGGCGTTCTGCGTGTTACCGTCCGAGTCGGTCACCGTCACGACGGCGTTGTAGGTGCCCGCCGTGGTGTAGGTGTGGGTGAAGAATCCGGTGGCGTTCGTCACCGGCCCCGTTCCGTCCGCCCGGTGGAGGGTGTAGGTGTAACCGCCCGATCCGCCCGTGGCCGAGGCGACGAAGCTCACGTCGACACCGGTCGTGCCGTGGGTCGGGTAGGCCGCCAGGCTTGCGGTCAGGGTCGGCTGCGTGGAAACGGCCGCGGCGGCCGAAGCCGTCCGGCCCGCGCCGTCGTTCACCGTGAGCGTGGCCGTGTAGTTGCCGGCCGTGTTGTAGGTGTAGTTGAAGGTGCCCGTGGCGTTCGTCACGGGCGGCGTGCCGTCGCCCGGATCGAGCACGTAGGTGTACGTCCCGTCACCTCCCGCGGCCGTCGCGGTAAAGGTCACGGCCAGCGGGACGGTGCCGCTCACGGGCGCGGCGGGGGTCGTGGCGAGAGACACGGTCAGGGGCGCCGTGACGTTGACGGTCACCACCGCGCTGTTCGCCGAATTCCCGGTCCCGTCCGCCACGGTCACGTACGTCCCGAAGGAGCCCGTGGTCGCATAGGTGTGCGAATAGGTCGGTGTCGTCGAGGTGCTCGACCCCGTGCCGTCGGCCGGGTAGAAGGTGTAGGTGTAGTTGCCGTCCCCGCCCGTCGCCGTCGCCGTGAAGGCCACGGCCTGTCCGGTGGCGGCCGCGGTGGGCACCGCGGACCAGGTCACGGCCAGGGGGTCGTACACGTTGAGCGTGTTGCTCGCCGTGTTGTCGATGGTGCTCGGGTCGCACTGGTCCGCCGCCAGAGAGGCCGACGTGACGTAGGCTCCGGCCGTCGGGTAGTTGACGCTGTACTGGAAGACGTAGGACGTCCCGGCGGGAATGCTGCCCCACGTGACCACCAGGGGATTGGTTCCCGTCACCGTGGGCGTCCCCGTGCTGCCGCCGAAGGCGTAGCCTGCGGCACCGGCCGGCAGGTTGACCGTGAGGGTCGCGTTCGTCGCGGCCACGGAGCCGCTCGTGTTCTGGACCGTCACGACGTAGGTCACGGTCTGGCCGGTCTGCGGCGTGGCCGGAGAAGGCGCCGAGAAAGATACGTTCAGGTCGGGGCCCGTGGCAACGTCGATGCAGTTTGAAAGCGCCGACGTGTTGTTGATCGGGTCGGTGGCCGTGGCCCTGACGTTGGCGGGCGGCGTAACGGCCAGCGACGAGTCGATGACGGCGTTGCCCGTCCCGTCGGTCGTCACCGTGTCGCGCCCGATCAGGGTCCGCGCCTGGCCGGGGCAGGCGGTGTTGGTGAAGAACTCCAGGGTGTAGGCCGTGTTCGGCGCACCCGCGAGCGTTCCCAGGACCTGCAGAGAGCCGCTGCAGTCGTATGCGCCGGACAGCACCGGCGCCGCCTGGTTGTTGTTGGCGCCCGCGGCGCGGCGGATCGCGCCCGACGCGTTCGTGTAGATGGAGTTGCCGAGAATTCCGTTGCCGGAACCCGAAGCGACGTTCACGCCGTAACCGCTGTTGTGGGCGATCACGTTCCCTGCGCCGGTCGTCATCCCGCCGACGAGAACATTGCTCGCAACGGGCGGACCCGGGTCGATGGTCACGCCGTCGCCGCCGTTGCCCATGGCGGTCGACCCGTCGATCGTCACGCCGATGTAGTTGCCGGAGATAACCGCGCCCGCGGCCTGGTCGTAGGCGTAGATCCCGTTGCCCGTATTGGCCGCGATCACGTTGCGAGCTGCCGCGGAGGCGCCCCCGATGGTCGCGTTGAGTTCACCGTCGAGGACGATGCCGTCGCCGGCGTTCCCGTCCGCAATCCCGCTGTAGTCGACCCCGATGAGGTTGCCGAGGACGCTGTTGCCCGTACCGGTGTTCAGATACACGCCCTCTTGGTTGCCTGATATGACGTTGAGGTTTCCCGCCGTGGCGCCGCCGATGACGGACGAGGCCGTACCCCAGAAGACGATGCCGTCTCCTCCGTTGCCGTAAATGCTGTTGTTGGAGACGATGTTGTTCGTGCCCCCGTTTATGGCGATGCCCGGGTAGTTGTTCTCTATGTCGTTATAGGATGCCCCTGCGGAGCCGCCGATAGTGATGTCGGAGACGTAGTTGGACGCGATGCCGGCCTGGTTGTTGTTGTGCACGTAACAGTTCTCGACCAGATCTCCGCCTGCGACACCCAGCGCGATGCCATTCTGGGGGGCATACCGGATTTCGAGGCCGCGTATGGTCGATCCACCGGCGTTCACCGTCAGGACGTCCCCGCTGCCCTGGGCGCCGCCGCCCACCGCAACCATGGGGCCGGTGTAAAAGGTGTACCCCGGCTGTGTCGTGCCGTCGATGATGACGGGCACGGTGATGGCCGGCAGGGGAGACGCCGGCGTGATCGTCAGGCTGCCCGACGGCAGATTGAACTGGATCAGGTTGAGCCCCGGGGCCGCGTTGGACTGGTTGATGGCGTACCGCAATGAGCCCGTCCCCAAGTCGTTGTTGTTGGTCACCGTGAAGGTGGCCGTCGGCGCGGTGAGCTGCACGCTGGGCGCGCTCATGCCGGCTTCCAGCGTTACGAGGCCGTCGAGCGCGCTGGCCCCGAGCCGCATGGGGAGGACCGCAACGGGTTCGGCGGCCGTCGACAGGGTCACGTCCTGGGCGGTTTCCGGCGCCAGAGAGAGCGATTTGGACGCGCCGGGCGCGACGTTACCGCCGAACAGGATGTGCACGGACTTCTGAGAGGGGTCCTGGACAAGCAGGTCCTGCCCGGGGGCACCGGACATGCGGGTCGCCACGAGGCGCTCAGCACCTTGGATCGGAGACGCAGACAGCGTGCGGACGGACCAGTCCGACAGGGGCTTGGCCGTCTTGGCCGTGGACCCGTTGGACAGGACCGAGACGTCGCCCGCCGAGGACAGCAGGGCCACTTCGTACTGCCCCGAGCCCGTGAAGCTTCCCACCGCCACCGAGCTGATGGTGTAGGGCATGGCGCGCTGGACGGACGACAGGGACGATCCGTTCCCGCTCACCACCACCAGGTCGCTGCCGGCGGCCACGGCCATGTCGATCATGCCCTTCGGGCGCGTCACGCCGAAGGCGATCGCCGACGCGTCGGCCGGGAGGCCTACGGTCAGGGGCTGGTCTGCCAGGTTCCCGTATACGAGCAGCTCAGGACCGCTCGAGGTGCGGACGCCGACCACGGCGTCGGTGGAACCGGCCCTGGCGAAGGAGCCCGAAGCCAGGACCGTGACCAGGCCAGGAAGCTCGATGGTCTGCGCATCGGCGAAGCCGCCGTGGCCGTCCCCGGCATACAGCGCGAGCTGGTTGCCGTCCTTCGCGGCCGCCAGGATGTCTTCGTGACCGTCCTGGTTGAAGTCGCCGGCCGCTATGAAGTCGGGACTGAAGGGCAGGCTGAGCGTTACGCCGGTGGGAAGGAAAGGCTCGTTCGAGAAAGTGCCGGCCGCGCGGTGTGCTCTGGCAGCCTTGCTGTTGGGGTAGACGGCGTCGGCGTTGCCCCTGTACAGGGTGATGGCACCGCCGTTGCCGGTGGCATAGCCGTAGGCGAGATCGGGCATGCCGTCGCCCGTGAAGTCGCCCTCGGCCAGGCTCAGGGGCCGGGACGCGGCCTGGGCCGCGGACTTCTGTGCCGACAGTCCTCCGGGCAGCACCGCGGCGTCCGTCAGGGAAACCCGGTAGCGGCCCGTGCCCGCCACGTTCACGGTGACCGTGCCGTTCATGGTCTCGACGGTCCGCTTCGTCCACGCGTTCGCGGCGAAGAGCCCCGTCGCAACCGACAGGAGCAGCATGGTTACTGCAGTGGCCAGAATCGGCCCCCGCAAGGTGTTCCGGCGTGTCCCTCTCATTCGGTACCTCCATTCTCAGGCCGGTCGGCGTGGAGACACACACCGGCCCGGCTTCGGAAACATCACACTTCCCGATGAACCCGTATTGGACGTGTTGTCGTTTTTGGGTGGCGGGGGCCCTCTACCCTCACCGCTCCATACTCCCTCCACGTGTAAGGAGTCGTTCTTTCCTGGTTTTTCCTCTACCCGTCAGGTGGAACCGGTGAAACCCGTGTTGCGTTTGGAACTGCGGCTTGACGGCAGGTGCAACTCTTTCCCGACGGCTTTTATTCCCGTCCCGCCGTCGATACCGGCCGCGGACTTTCTTCCGCGGCGCCGGCCCCCGTGCGGCCGCACGGCCCCGGCGCGAGCTCGATGGCGCGGACGGATTCCACGCGCACGCACTCCGGTCCCTATCACCCTCCCCTAGAAACCCAGTGCCCGTTGGCCCTGGCACCCGGACACTCGGGCGGTCCACACGAATCCCCGCGATCCGCGCGACCGCCGTGATCGGGATATGCCCTTGAAAGTCCACCCCCGCGAACAGAAGGAATGAAGCGCGATGCCTATGGTGAAGTGTTCCTAATGTAAGGTGTAAGTACCTAGAAAGTCAAACCTTTTTGATATTTCCGGTCATGTCTGCACGAAGGGGCGACGCAGGCCGGCACGGCAACGCGCCCGTAATGCCCGCTCAGAGGGGCCATGCCACCGACGCCACCGATGTCCGCCCGGCGCCTTCCCTTCCACCGCCCCATGGCCTTACAATCGAGGCATGATCGTGATCACGACGCACACGAACGCCGATTTCGACGCCCTGGCGAGCCTGATCGCCGCCCTGCGCCTCTACCCGGGCGCCACGGCCACCTTTTCGGGCTCCGCAGAGAGCCTGGTCAGGACCTTCCTGGCCACGCACGGGGACAAGCTGCCGCCGGTCCTTTCTCCCAGCGGCATCGACGCATCCGACGTCGAAAAGCTCGTCTGCGTGGACGTGTCCAGCCGCGACCGGATCGGCCCCTTCGCCGGGTTGCTTGAACGGAAGCGCCCGGTGGACCTTGACGTCTTCGACCACCATCCTGGCATGGGCGACCTCGAGGGCGGTCGCCACGTGGTCCTGGAAGCCGGCGCGTGCACGACCGTCATGGTGCGGGAGCTGGCGGCCACCGGCATCGAACCCGAGCCCTTCGAGGCCACGGTCTTCCTCCTCGCCATCTACGAGGACACGGGTTTTCTGACCTTCCCGACCACGCGTTCTGCGGACTTCGAGGCGGTGGTCCAGTGCCTTGCGTGGGGCGGCGAACTGGCCTGGGTGTCGCGGGTCCTGAAGCGCGGCTTCACGGAAGAGCAGATGCGGTGGCTCGCCACCCTCTTCGAGAACCTGGAGTCCCTGCTGGTGGGCGGAGTCCGCGTCCACATCAGTACCCTGAGCGCCGAGAACTACGTCCCGGACCTGTCCATCCTCGTCCACGAGATCCTGGCGATGGAGGGCCTCGAGGCCCTCTTCCTGCTGGCCTACATGGAGAAGCGGGTCCACGTCATCGCCCGGTCCCGTACGCCCAGCGTGAACGCGGGCGCCATCATGGAGGTCTTCGGCGGGGGCGGGCACCCGTCGGCGGCCTCCGCCGTCATCCGCGGCAAGACCCTGGCCGAGGTCAAGGCCCTGCTCGTGGACGAGATCACCACCGCGCACCCCGTGGGGCTGAAGGCGGCGGACCTCATGAACCGGGAGTTCCACCGCATCGAGGCCTCGGCCACCGCCAGGCAGACCTTCCGGGACATGAACCGGTTCCGGGTGAACGCCCTGCCGGTCTTCAAGGGCGGCCGCCTCGCGGGCGTGGCGACCCGGCAGGTCGTGGACGGGGCCATCCAGCACGGTTTGGGGGACACGCCCATCGAGGACTTCTTCTCGTCGCCCCCGCCCCTGCTCCCGCCCGACACCCCGGCGGAGGAGGTCCGCCGGCAGATGATGGAGAGCAACTGGCGGATCGTCATGCTGGGCGACGCGCCGGACAGGATCGTGGGGCTGATCTCGCGCATGAACCTCTTCAAGACGCTCTACCGCCAGGACCAGGGGGCCGTGGCGGTCAAGGCGGGCGGCCAGCCTTCGGCGCACGAGATGAAGCACCTGATCAACGCCGCCTTTCCGCCCGACGAAGTGGAGAGGCTCAAGAAGCTCGGCGAGCTGGCGGTGCAGAGAGGAACGAGCTGCCTTCTGGTGGGCGGCGTGGTGCGCGACCTCCTGCTCGGCCGGGCCGTCGAGGACGTGGACTTCGTGGTGGAGGGGGACGCCATCGAACTCGCCGAGACCTGGGCCGGAAGGGAGGGCGGCCGCGTCCGGGCGCACCGGACCTTCGGGACCGCGGTCTGGATCCGGCCCGACGGGAGCCACTGGGACTTCGCCACCGCCCGGGCCGAGTACTACGAGGCGCCGGCGGCGCTGCCCACCGTCGCCCACGCGGCCCTCTACCAGGACCTCTACCGCCGGGACTTCACGATCAACGCCCTCGCGCTCTACCTGGCGCCGGACCGCTTCGGGGAGATCCTGGACCTCTTCGGGGGCGTGCGGGACCTGAAATCGGGCCGCATCCGCGTCCTCCACGGCCTGTCGTACGTGGAGGACCCCACACGCTCCTTCCGTGCCGTCCGCTTCGCCGTGCGCCTCGGCTTCACCCTGCCCCCCGAGACCGAGAACCTCATCGCCGCCACGGTCAAGCAGAAGGTCTTCCGCCACCTGTCGCCCAAGCGCGTGCTGGCCGAGGTCGACCAGATTCTCTCCGGCGCCAACGCCGTCGAAGGCCTCAAGCTCATGGAGACGCACCGCCTGCTGGACGTCTTCTGGCCCGCCCTGAAGCTCACGCCCAAGGTCCTGGAGACGCTCTACCGCGTCCAGCGGGCCCTGGGCTTCTACGAAACCCAGTTCCCAGAAGAACCGGTGCACAAGCCGTCGGTCTACCTCATGGCGCTCACCGAGAGGCTGTCCACGGCCCAGCTCGAGGCCTTCCGCGAGCACTACCCCTTCTCGCAGGAGACCCGCCAGGTGCTGGCCACCTACCGGTCGATCACCTGGCACGCCCTGCGGGACCTCGGCCGCGACGAATCGTGCACGCCGGGCTGCGCCTACCGCGCCCTGTCCGGGCAGCCGCTGACCATGGCGCTCTTCCTCATGGCCAAGGTCCAGCAGCCTTCCCGGCAGGCCCTCATCCGGGACTTCCTGGTGCGCGACCGGTTCCTGAAGCTTCACATCACGGGACACGACCTCCTGAAGGCCGGAATCCCGCCCTCGCCGGCCATCGCCCGGGCGCTGCTCGAAACGCGCGTCGCCAAGGCCGACGGCAGGCTAAAGACCCGCGGCGACGAGCTGGCCTTCGCCCTCTCCGTTGCCGGGACAATACAAGGGAAGAACAAATGATTACAGGCCGGAACCGAAGCGAGAGATGGACCGGGCGCCTCCTGTCCTTCGCACTCGTCCTCCTTGCGGGCCTCCTCGTGCTGGCGGCGACCAAGGCCCCCGTTCAGGCGCCCCGGACGGTCGTCCTGGTCTCCATGGACGGCGTCCGCTGGGACTACCCGATCCGCGACCGCCTCCCCGCCTTCGACGCCATGGCGAAGGACGGACTGCACGCCGGACGGATGACACCGCCCTTTCCGTCCCTCACCTTCGTGAGCCACAGCACCATCGCCACGGGATGCTATCCGGACAAGCACGGCATCGTCGCCAACAGCTTTTTGGACCCGGCGAGGCACCGGCGTTTTTCGGAAGCCCGAAAGGCGTCCTGGCTCGAGGAACCGCCGCTCTGGGTGCTGGCCGCCCGGGCGGGACTGAAGACGGCCGTGGCCGCCTGGCCCCTGTCCGAAGGGGCGTGGAGGGGCGTCGAGCCGACCTACTACAGGCCCTACGCGGAAGGCCTGTCGGACGCCGACACGGCGGCCTGGATCCTCGGCCTCCTGGCGCGGCCCGCCGCCTCCCGCCCGCGCCTCATCATGGCCTGGACGCACGGGGCGGACCACGCCGGCCACGCCGAGGGCCCCGACGGGCCCGCTGTCCACCGGGCCATGAAGAGGGCCGGCGCCCTTCTAGCCAGGCTGCGCAAGGGGATAAGGGCCCTGGGCCCCGGTGCGGACGTGGACCTCATCGTGCTGAGCGACCACGGCATGGCGCCCGTCGACCGGACGGTGGACGTCACGAAGCTCGTCCCCAAGAAGGGCTTCTTCCCCTACATCGCCACCTCCGGGCCGGTCTGCAACATTTACGTGCGGGGGGCCGCCCAGCACCGGTCCGTGGCCCGCGGGCTCGCGGCGCTCCCGAAGGACGTCAAGGTCTACACGAAGCAGGACTTTCCTAGGAGTCTTCGCTACGCCGATTCCAGGCGGACGGGGGACTTCATCCTCGTGGCGGACGAGGGCGCGACCTTCAGGAGCTTCTATCAGCGGAAGGCCGGAAAGGCCCCCGCGGGCATGCACGGGTACGACCCGGCCCTGCCCGACATGGGGGGCATCTTCTACGCAGAGGGGCCCGGCATTCCGCGCGGGGCCACCGTCCGGGCCATGCGCGCGGTGGACGTGGCCCCCAGCGTCTGCGTCCTTCTGGGCATCGCCCCGCCCTCGGATATGGACGGGCGCCCCGTCGGGGCGCTGACCGGAGGCTGAGCCCTTTCCTGAAGGGCGCCATGCTGTAGAATGGTGAAGCAAAAGATAAGGGGAGGTCCCATGAAAACCGGGGCAAAAATCGCCGTCGGCATCCTGGTCACGCTGCTCATGCTGTGCGTCATCGGAGGCATCCTGCTCTACTCCTCGGGCGCGCTCCAGAAGATCACCAAGTTAGCCGGAGGCGTCTCGAAGATCGCCAAGACGGCGAAGTCCGCGGAGGCCCTCGACAAGACCTACGCCTTCACGCCGCCCAAGGACGGCGTCGTGCCGGAAGACCGTTTGAAGGCCTACATCGCCGTGTGCAACCAGGTCAAGCCCGTGTCCGAACCCTACGAAGAGTGGTTCCGGGCCCACCAGGGCGAGAACAACAACTTCAAGGACGCCCAGGACGGCCTGAAGATGACGTCCGCCATCATGAACGCCTACGTGAGCGCCCTCACGGCCCAGAAGATGAGCCCCGTCGAGTTCCGGTGGATCGACGCCGCCATGCGCAGGGCGGCCCGGGACGCCTCGGCGGCCGGGGGCTCCGCCCTCGAGCGCCAGATGCTCACGACGCTCGAAGCGCAGGCTGCAAAGCCCGGCCTGAGCGAGCGCGACCGCAAAGAACTCCGGGACAAGATCTCCGCCTTCAAGGCCAAGATGGGCCAGGCGGCCAAGCCGGAGAGCCCGCCCTCGCCCAACGTGGACCTCTACGAGCGCTACGCGAGCCAGCTCAAGGCCTGCGAGCTGGGTGACTTCGCGCGCTCCATGGTCCTGGGCCTCGGCGGCCACCGCCGCGACCACGGCGGGGTGGTCATCCACACGAACTGACGGATTGAACGACGGGAGCCCGCCGGCGGGGGCCGGCGGACCCCGGGACGGAGGGGAGGGGACCGAATGACCGTCAACAGCCGTAGCCTTGCGGGGATCGCCGCCGTGGCGTTCACCCTCGTCCTGTCCTGCCAGCGCGTGCCGACCAGGAAGGTCATGGGCGCCGAGGCGGTCTTCAAGAGCGTGTCGCCTTCGGTTTTCGTGGTTCACGTGCGGGGGATCGACGGGAGCGAAGCCGGGGGGAGCGGGGTGGCGGTCGCCCCGGACGAGGTCCTCACCAACGACCACGTGGCCCAGAGCTTCAGCCACCGGGTCTGGGTCGAGTCCGGCGACAAGCGCTGGCGGGCCGTCCTGTGCTACGCCGACCCCTCCCGGGACCTGGCCGTTCTCAAGGCGCCCGGCCTGAAGGCCGTCCCGGCCCGCGTCGCATCGGGCGCCCGGCCGCAGGTGGGCCAGACGGTCTTCGCCGTCGGCGCGCCGGCCGGCCTGGAGCTGACGCTGTCCCAGGGGCTGGTTTCGGGGCTCAGGGACATCAAGGAACTGGACGACCTCAAGGTCATCCAGACCACCGCGGCCATCTCGCCCGGCTCGAGCGGCGGCGGCCTCTTCGACCAGGAGGGGCGCCTGGTGGGCGTCACCACGGCCTACCTCAGGGGCACCCAGAACATCAACTTCGCCATCCCGGCCGAGTACGTGGCCAAGGCCGTCACCCAGCAGAAGAGTCCCCGCTGGCGGGCCTACGCCCTCGCCGCCGCCATGGCCCAGGCCGGGGAGACGGACGAGGCGGCCGAGACGCTGCGGGACGCCGTGCGGGAGGCCCCGGACTTCGCGGAGGGGTGGGCCGCACTGGGCGAGGTCCTCACGGTGCGCGTCGGCGTGGACGAAGACATGTACCGGCGGGCGGACGATGCGCTTCAGAAGGCCGTCAGGCTGGAACCGGACATGGTCGAGGCCTGGCTGGCCATCGGGCGCCTCTCCGACTACTGGGGCGTCATGAAGGGCGCCGGCGCGGCCTCGCAGTCCGCGGTGAACGCGGCCCTGGCCTACGAGCACGTCACCCGCCTCAAGCCGAACAACTCGGACGCCTGGGCCAGCCTGGCGTACGACTACACGACCCTCAAGAGGACCTCCGACGCCGTCGACGCCGCCCGGGAGGCGATCAACCGCGATCCGGGTCTCGAGGCCGGCGTTTACTGGTGCGCCGCGAACGAGGCGGATGCGTCGGGGGACAGGCTGTCCCGAGGCTGGTGTGTGGACCCCGCCACCGGCAAGTTCGCGGGGCGGCTGGGTGGTCCGTGAGGAGCGCGGCGAAGGGTTTGACTGGAAGACGAGGGAGAACGGATCCATGGCGAAGGTTCTGAGGCCGCTCCTGGGTGCGCTCGCCGTTTGGGCGCTGCTCGGGGGCATCGGCGCCCCG
>JBJKRE010000074.1:0-5313 GCA_046704825.1 Acidobacteriota bacterium | reverse complement strand
CGTCTTCGACTGGAACGACACCTGGTGCTACCGGCTGGGCTTCACCTACAAGATGAACGCCAACTACGACATCTACTGGGGCATCCTGTACGACCAGGCCCCCGTGCCCAACTCCACGCGCACACCGGTCCTGCCCGACGCGGACCGCTGGTCCGTCCAGTTCGGGACGGGCTACCACAACGCCCGCTGGTCCTTCGACTGGTACGCCATGTACCTGAAGTTCAAGGAAGTGAGCGCCAGCAACCCGCTCACAGCCTACGACTACAACGGCCTGCCCCAGCTGCCGGCCCCGCTGCCGCCCTATCCCAGGCGCTTCGACATCCTGCCCAACGGCGTCTACAAGGGGACGGCCTATCTCATGGGCGTACAGCTCGGCTACAAGTGGTAGACCTCACGTGATTTTCCGGGGGGCCGCGCCTGCGGCCCCCCGGCTTCCTCATTTCTCCGCATCACGGCACACCGGGTAGAGAGCATCCAGGCCAGACACCCATGATCCCGTATGTCACTCAAAACACCCCTTTCCGACCCTCGCCGGGGCGAGAGTGCCCGGCGGGCTGCGCCAACCACCACGATCACTCCGTCGAATCCTCCTCAAGAGTCAACGTCACCCATGACGCCCCGCCGCCGCTGAGGCCCGGGGCCGTAGCAAGGAAAGGAGCGCCGTATGAAACACAGCGTGAGCAGACTGGCGTGCGCCTTGGGCGTGCTGGCCATGGCGACGGGCGCCTGGGCTTCCGGGACCCTGGTGGAAGAGCAGGGCGCCCGGGCGGCATCGGAGGCGGGAGCCTTCGCGGCCCGCGCGGACGATCCGAGCGCCATCTTCTATAACCCCGCCGGGCTGGCGTTTCAGAGCAACTCTCTGATGTTCGGGTTCAGCGCGGTCCGGGAAAACATGAAGTGGGTGAGTCCGGAGGGCGTGGACAGGAAGGGCCCCATCAAGACCTACTTCCCGGCGCACGCATACCTCGTGCTGAAGACCTCCCTGCCCGTGACCTTCGGCATGGGCGTGAACACGCCCTACGACCTGGCCACCGAGTGGGCAAGCAACTGGCCCGGGGCGTCAATCGCCGAACGAACCATCCAGCGAGCCGTCTACTACACCCCCACGGTGGCCTTCCACCTGAACGACAAATGGTCCCTCGGCCTGAGCGCCGATTACGTCTACTCCACGCTCTACATGCGGCAGGCCGTAGACTTCCCCGCGATCCCGTACCCCACGCCGCCGCTGACGCGGACGCCGGCGCCCGGCATGGCACGCCTGCACGGCAGCGGCGACGGGTGGGGGTGGGGCCTGGGCGTTCTGGGCAAGCTCGACGATCACTGGCAGGTGGGGTTCTCGTTCCGGGACAAGGTCAAAATAGACTACACGGGCAGCGTGGACTTCTTCCGCATCCCCACCCATCCCGACTTCCGCCCGCTCTTTCCCCAGGGAGGGGTAAAGACCTCCATCACCCTCCCCAGCGCCTACACCATGGGCGTGGCCTACCTCACCAGGCGGTGGAGCCTGGAGGGCGACGTGACCCTGGTCGACTGGAGCGTGTTCAAGAACCTCGCCATCGATTTCCAGCACCAGGGCGGCGAGGTCCGAAACACGGTCAGCCCCGCCAACTGGAAGAAGGCGGCGAAGGTCAAGCTCGGCTTCGAGTACAAGCTCAGCGACCGCCTCCGCTACGGGGCCGGCGTCTACTACGACGAGAGCGCAGTGCCGGACAAGTACGGGTCCCCCATCCTGCCCGACTCCAACCGCTGGTCCGCGCAGACCGGCCTCTCCTACACCGCGGGCCGGTGGACCCTGGATTCCTACATCATGTACATCTACTTTCAGAGCAAGCACGTGCCCGCGGACACGCCCTACGTTCCGGGAACCTACAAGGCGAGCGCCGAGATGGCGGGACTCTCGCTGGTCTACAAGTTCTGACGCGGAAGGAGACCTCTCATGACCCTGAAAAAATTGCTTCTGGTGTGCGCAACCGCCGTCATGGCCGCTCTCCCGTTCTTCGCCCAGGGGAAGCCCGACTTCAGCCGGATCGTGGTGCTCGGCGACAGCCTTTCCGCCGGGTATTACAACGGGTCTCTGAACCAGTACGCCCAGCCCAGGAGTTTCGCGGCGCTGTTCGCGAAGCAGGCCGGCCACCCGCTGACTCTGCCGCTGGTCTCCTACCCGGGCATTCCCATCGCCCTCAAGCTGACGGGCTTCGACCCGGTCACCGGATTTCCCGTCATCGTTGAGGACGGGACCTCCATGGGCTCTCTCATGGATCCCCAGCAGCAGCCGACGGACCTCGCGGTCCCCGGGCAGACCTCCGTGGACTGCCTGACCAAGACACCCGGACAGGTCCCGTCGGACATCACGGACCTCATCCTCGGTTTCCCCTGGGTCTACCTCGAGGGCAACCCGCCGCTGAGCCAGGTCGGCCTCGCCACCCAGCTCCACCCGACCTTCGCCATGATCTGGATCGGCGCCAACGACGTGCTGGGCGGCGCGTTGCTGGGCGACCCCACCTACACGGTGCCGCCCTCGGTCTTCGCCCAGGTCTACCCGGCCATCGTGGGGTCCATCGCGCAGGCGGGGGCAAAGATGGTCCTGGCCAACATCCCCGACGTGACGGTCATCCCCGCCATGACCAGCGGCAAGTACCTCGCCGCCCACGGCATTCCTCTCAAAAAGCTCGGCATTACAAAAAAGGACTACATCACTCCGTACTCCCACAACCACGTCAAGCTCATCCTGGAGGGGAAGGACCCGGGTCCGCTGACGCCGAGCGAGGTGCTCACGCACGCGGAAGTCCTTCAGATCCGGAGCATCATCGCCGCCGACAACCAGGTGATCGACCAGGTCGCGGCGGAGTTCCACTGTCCCGTTGTGAACATCCACGACATCCTGCTCAAGATCAAGAAGCACGGGTACAGGCTCAAGGACGGGCAGGTGCTCACCACGAAGTTCCTCGGCGGCATTTTCGGGCTGGACGGCGTCCACCCGACCATGACCGGTCAGGCCATCGTAGCCAACAAGTTCATCAAGGCCGTGAACGCGTACTACGGGACCGACCTCAAAAAGATCGACGTGAACGAGGTGAACCTCTCGGATCCCCAGGGCCTGGACACCTCCACGGCTGCTGGGGCGCTCCCGGACATTCCGGTGGCCAGTCTGGCGCCCATCACAGCCCGCTACACGAAAAAGCGCTGACGCGGGCCGGCGGACCGCACGGATCGCTCAGTGGGGGCGGGCCTAGGCCCGTCCCCTTTCACATGGGGACGGGGGCAGGATCCGTCGTCGCCCGGAAGGATACGACAAGGAAGGCCTTTTAGCTTAAAATGGGTCACTCGTGGAAAAACGGCCCCGCCCGCTGTGTTCTTCCTTCAGGCGGGAAGGGGGGGACCTTGATGAGCATGAGCGATTCTGCAATGGAGTGAGCCTATGGACAAGAAGATCGTGCTGGTGACGGGCGCGAGTTCGGGCATCGGCGAAGCGGTGGCCAGAAAGCTGGCGAAGAACCGCCACACGGTGGTGCTCAGCGGGCGCAACAAGGTCAGGCTTGTGGGCCTGGAGCGCGAGCTGGCGGGCAAGGGCCAGCGCGTCGTGGCCGTATCGGGCGACCTGGCGAAGGAGGAGGACGCCAGGAAGGTCGTCACCGAGGCCCTGAAGACCTTCGGCTCGGTGGACGCAGTGGTCCATTCGGCGGGCGTCTTTCACGTGAGCCGTCTCGAGGAGACGCCCACGGACACCTTCCGGAGCGTGCTCGACACGAACCTGACTTCCCTCTATTACGTGATGAAGTACCTCCTGCCCCACTTCTACGCCCAGAAGCGAGGCCAGGTCATCGCCGTCTCCTCGGTGGCCGGGCGGCAGGGCTTTGCAGGCGAAACGGCCTACTGTGCGAGCAAGTGGGGCCTTCAGGGCTTCCTCGAGGCGCTGCGGCTCGAGGCGAAGGAGCGCGGCGTGCGCGTGACCTCGATTCTGCCGGGACCGACGCTCACTCCGGCGTGGAAGGCCTTCGACGGTCCCGTGCCGGAGGACAAACTCATGGCGCCGGAGACCGTGGCCGACACGATCCTCTTCGCCCTCGACCAGCCCGAGAACGCCCTGGTCGAGTCCCTCGTCGTGACGCCTTCCCGGGACCCTTTCGGCGGGCGGGAGAAAATCTGACGGAAGTATGAACGGGCTTCTGCAGAGAGAAATCGGAGATATCCCGGATCGGCCGTGGGACGTCCTGGTGATCGGGGCGGGACCGGCCGGGTCCACGGCGGCCCTGCACCTGGCGCGGCTGGGACACTCGGTTCTCATGGCCGACAAGGCCGGGTTCCCGCGGGAGAAGGTCTGCGGCGACGGCCTCATCACGGATTCGCTGAACTGCCTGAAACGCGCTGGCCTCTACGAGGAGGTTTCGGCTGCGGGACACGCCCTGTCGCGGGCGGTCGTCTTCAGCCCCTCCCGCGTCGAGCTGGAGGTGGAGGGCGAGTGCATCACCCTCAAGCGCATCCGGCTGGACGAGATCCTGGCCCGGGGCGCCGTGGACGGCGGAGCCGTTTTCTGCAAGGCGGCCGTGACGGGGCTGGAGGCTGACGGCGCCGGCGTCGCGGCTCTGCTGGACGGGGGCGCTGGCCCGGAGGTGCACGCCCGCGTGGCGCTGGTGGCCACCGGGGCGGACGTGGGGCTGCTCAAGGGGTTGGGCATGGTGGAGCGGCAGGCCTCGAGCGCCTTCGCCCTGCGCTGCTACGTGCGGTCGGCCCTGCCCCTGGACCGGCTTGTGTTCACCTACGACCGCAGCATCCTGCCCGGTTACGCGTGGATCTTCCCCCTGGGGGACGGAGAGTTCAACGTCGGATGCGGCATTTTCAACGTCCGACAGGGCCGCGAAAAGGTCAACCTCAAAAGGGCATTCCAGTCCTTCGTCGCCGAGTTTCCGCTCGCCCGCGAACTCATGCGCGTAGGCGAACCCCTGAGCCCGCTCAGGGGCGCCATGCTCCGGTGCGGGCTCTCCGGGTCCGGGCCCTCCGCCTCCCCGCAGGTGCTCGCCATCGGCGAGTGCATGGGGACGACCTTCCCCTTTTCGGGCGAGGGCATCGGCAAGGCCATGGAGACGGGGGAAATGGCGGCCGGCGCGGTCCACGAGGCGCTCGTCTCGGGCGACCTGCAGGGCCTGTCCGGCTTTCTCGAGGACGTCCGGCGGTCCCTCCACCCGAAGTACGTCGCCTACGAGGCCGCCGAGAAATGGCTCGCCAGGCCCTGGCTGAAAGACCTGGTCTTCCGGCGGGCACGCAGGAGTAGGTTCCTGCGCGAGTAGCTGGCCGGCATCGCCAACGAGGCCAGCG
>JBJKRE010000073.1:0-29181 GCA_046704825.1 Acidobacteriota bacterium | reverse complement strand
GGCTCGGGGAGGGTGCCATGCCTGTGTACGTGTTCAAGTGCAAGCACTGCGGGAAGACGTTCGAGCGGAAGATGACGGTGAAGGAGCGAGAGAAGGGCCCGCCGCAGTGTCCCAAGTGCCGCAAACGCTGCGTGCCCGTCTACGGCACGTTCTTCGCCAAGACCAGCCGGAAGTCCTGAGCGTCCAGGCCGTTCGGTGCGGGCCCGTTCGACTCGGGACGTGGACTACCCTGAAGGGGCGTTAACCCTGCAAATCATGGGGGGCAGTGAACGTGCGGAATCCTCTGCTATGGAAGAGCGCGGGAGAGGGCATGAACTCCCGCGCTCGCCGACCCGCTCGAGAGTTCGCTCAGTCGCGGGATCCTTCGCGGCCGATGGCGATCATGCGTTCGATGGGAAGGCGGGCCTGCTCGGCCAGGGCCTCCGGGACTTTGACCTCGTGGACGCCGGCTTCAAGGGAGTGCAGGAGCTTTTCCATGGTGATCATCTTCATGTATCTGCATTCCATCTCGTCGCTCACGGGATAGAAGTTTTTGCCCGGCGCTTCTTTGCCCATGCGGTGGAGAATGCCGGTCTCGGTGGCCACAACGAAGTCCTTCTTCGGCGAGCCGACGACGTGATTGATCATGCCCTCGGTAGACGTTATGAAGGCTCCGTCTTCCTTGATGTCCCTGTCCTTGAGGTAGACCATGCAGGAGGTGACGCATCCGCATTCGGGATGAATGAGGAAATCCGAGCCGGGATGGGCCTCGCGGGCCCTGGCGATGTCCTCGGGGCGCACGGCGGCGTGGACGTGGCACTCGCCGGCCCAGATGTGCAGGTTCCTGCGCCCGGTGACGCGGCTCACGTAAGCCCCGAGAAACATGTCTGGACCGAAGAGTACGGGGGTGTCCTCCGGGATGGACTGGACGACCTTTACAGCGTTCGACGAGGTGCAGCAGTAATCGCTGAGGGCCTTGACGGCTGCCGTCGTGTTCACGTAGGTCACCACCACCGCCTCGGGGTAGCGCGCCTTCCAGGCTTTGAGCTGGTCGTGGGTCAGGGTGTCGGAAAGCGAGCAGCCCGCTTCCATGTCGGGGATGAGAACGGTCTTGCCGGGGCTGAGGATGCTGGCGGTTTCGGCCATGAAGTGCACCCCGCAGAAAACGATCATGTCGGCGTCGGTATTCGCCGCCTGCTGAGAGAGCCCCAGGGAGTCCCCCACGAAATCCGCTACGTCCTGCACGGGGCCTATCTGGTAGTTGTGCGCCAGTATGACCGCGTTGTTCTTCTCGGCGAGTTCACGGATACGGCGGGCGATCGAACTGTCCGCCGGGTTAGCAAGAGCCATCGTTCAACCTCCAAGGCAAATATAACGCAACCGGCGACCGCGGGCCTTCGCAGTCCGCCGTGAGGCAGGCAGGATACCACAGATGAGCTGACTCAAGCCCAGGGTACCCACCCGTGCGCCGGTACCCTGCAGGTTCAGGGGAGAGGCGAATGCGGAGGAGCAACGGCGAAACCGGACGCCACGAGCTGCGCCCTGTTCCGTGAAGAGGCGGGTTGGAACTGCGCCGCCGGACGCCGCGTGCAGAACACAAATAAACGGAGGGGTGAACCCCTCCGTCCGTGTTCGGATGGCTGGAGCCTTGCCTAGTTGTTGCCGAGGCGCTGTAACACTCGGGCCAGGCGGGCTTTGTAGCGGGCGGCCGTGTTCATGTGGATCACGCCCTTCTTACGCGTTCTATCGATAAGGGAGTAAACCTCGGGGAGGGCCTTGCGCGCGTCTTCAGCCTTCTTCTCCGCCGCCAGAGCGCGGAATTTCTTGATGGCCGTACGCATCTCGCCCATAGCCGCTCTGTTCCGAAGCCTCCGCTTTTCGTTCTGCCTGACTCGTTTCAGTGCCGATGGATGGTTAGCCACACTTTCCTCCAACAGTCTCAAGAAGAGGTATCATACAGAGTCCCGTAGCCGGTGTCAAGGCCGGCCGGATCGAACCGCTGACCGGTCACGCCGTCCGCCCGTTCGGCGGCCAGTGGCGCTTCGTTGACCGGGGGGAGGCCTTTGGGCTAAGGTGTAGCCTGCGGAAAGGGGAATGCGGCCTGCCGCCGGCCGGATCCCCGGCTCCGCCGCCGAACGAACAGAGCGGCCGACCTCAGAACCGGTCGGGCGCCGGAGGCTTTTCCTTAACAGATTGTGGTGCTCGGAGAACCATTCAATAGGGGGCTCACGTGAATATCGAAGAATCCATCGTAACCGCACTCGAATACGAAAAGAAAGTCAGAGACCATTACCTGTGGGCGGCGCAGGAGACCGACGACGAGAGAAGCAGGAACTTCTTCAAGACGCTGGCCAAGGAAGAACAGGGTCACGTCGACTATCTCGAGTCGCGCCTGAGCGAATGGAAGGACAGGGGCGTGATCAGCGCTGAACCCCTCAAGACGGTGCTGCCGTCGAAAGAGTTCATCGAGTAGGGGATCGCAACGCTGGAGAAGTCGGCGGAAACCAGGGACTACGAGAATGACTACCGCCGTCTCTTCACGGCGCTAAAACTTGAAGATGAGGTCAGCGCCTACTACAAGCAGCTCGTCGACTCGATCGACGACGCCGACGCCGCGGCCATGTTCAACCGCTTCCTCGAAATAGAGGACGGGCATACGGCGATCGTTCAGGCTGAGGTCGACGTTCTGACGCGGACGGGCTATTTCTTCGACTTCCAGGAATTCACGCTGGACGGGATGTAACCGGCGACACCCAAACCGTGCGGCATGGAAGAGGAAGGGCCGCGCCCTCGAGGGGGCGCGGCCCTTTTTTGCGCGACGCGGGCTTTGGGGCGCATTCCGGGGCGCCCCCCCTCAGTCGTCGGCCACGGCCACGCCATCCGTGATGGAGGCATTCCTGGCCAGTACGACGCCGGCCAGCAGGACCACAAGCAATCCGGCGGCCGCGGCGATCACGTAGGGATAGTCTATCCCGTAGTCCGTGAAGACGAAGACGCCAATGAAGGGCCCCAGGATGCGCGCCAGAGAGGTCATGGACTGGCTTACGCCGAGTATGCCGCCCTGCTCGTCCTCCGAAGAGAGCCGTGAGATGAGGGAGGAGAGGGACGGCCCTGTGAGGCCTGCCCCGAGGGCCAGGAAGATCAGGAAGAACATCAGCTGAGGCACGGATTTTGTGATGGTCAGCGACAGGTAGCCCGGGATGAGCAGAAGGCCTCCCACGAGTATGAGCTTACGTTCGCCGTACCGCTTGACCAGCCTCCCGATCAGGCCTCCCTGAACGATGGCCGCGAGAACGCCCACGAACACGAAGAGGTAGGTGACGTGTTCGACGTTCAGCGAAAGCCGCTTGTTCATGAACAGGGCGAACGTGGATTCGAAGTTCGAGAAGGCGAATGTCGTCAGGAAGAAGATGATGAGGAGAATCCCGATCTGCGGGTGGCGCAGCGCCGCCTTGAGCCGGCTGGCCGAGAACCACTTCCTGGGCTGATTGTTTGCCTGGGCTCGCTTCTCTGCGGGCCACGTCTCCGGTAGCGTGAAGGCCGCGACGAGGAAGGCTGTGGCGGACAAGGCGGCCGCGAAGAACCCCGGCACGGACTCGCCGAATCGATAGGTGAACCCTCCGATTGCGGGACCGAGGATGAAGCCCAGGCCGAAGGCTGCGCCGATAAGCCCCATGCCGTGGGCGCGCTTTTCCGGCGTGGTCACGTCGGCGATCACGGCCTGCGCCGTGGCGACGTTGCCACCCATCACGCCGGCCACGATTCTGGACAGCAGCAGGACAGCCAGAGATCCCTGAACGGCGAAGAGGACGTACCCTGCCACCGTGCCGGCCAGGGAGAGAAGCAGGATCGGGCGTCTGCCGAAACGATCCGAGAACCGCCCCAGGATCGGGACGAAAATGAACTGCATGAGCGAGTAGACCGCCATGAGGAGGCCGAACATGGCCGGTGTGGGGTGGTAGCGTTCCCCGTAAAGCGGGAGAAGCGGGATCACAATACCGAACCCCATGAGGTCGATGAACACGATGGCGAACACGATCAATAGCGGGGATTTCTTCACTTTCTATTCCTCTCCTTGCGAGGCCCTGTCCCTCTGCGTGAATCTCATATCCTACCACGTGGTTCTACAAATCCGCCGGACATATTATTTCAGGCGGCGCTGCGGTGGAATGGGCGTTCCGTAAGGGACAGGGGAGCGTTTCAGGACGCCAACCTGTAGAAAATGAAATTGCGGGAGCCTTGGGGAAGGCTCCCGCAGAGGAAGAGGGAGGGGGGTTAGGCAGATGCATAAGTAAGCAATAGCCGTGCCAAGAGGAGGTGTATAAAAATCAGCAGGTTAGGGCTACAATGGTATGTGCCAATATGGCACATCGTGCCTAAAGGGCGTGTCGAAGTGCCAGATGAGTCCAAGTGTGTCATATGTGACACAGTTTTTGCAGGGCTGGAGACGCAAGTCCCTCCACCGGACGTCGGGAAACAGGCCTGTCGCTCCCTCCGCGCAACCGAGGCCGACCTTCTGCAGGGCGGGTTACCGTAGGGCCCATCAAAGAGAAAGCCCCTTGCGGGGCTATTAAGAGGAATGGAGGGGGGTATGAGGATATCTATACATGCAAGGGACATGCCAGTAATGTGCTCGGCGGGCCGGTGCCCCACCCGAACACACCGGGTAGCGGGGTGCCTGCTCGGCGGCCTCGCTATCGCAGGGAGCCGTTGCACGCGCCTCCCGCGCTGGATTCAAAGGAGGTCGCCGGCGGCTCGCTAGCCGTTGTCGTCGGCCGGCATGTTGTAGAAGAAACGGAAGACCCCGCCGAGTTTCGGAGTCGTAACCTGAGGCGGGAGGGGCGGCAGGGGGTCGGAGGAACGGAGGGCATCGATAGCCGCCTGGTTGTACGAGGGAATGTCACACGGGCGGACGATCTGAAGGTCCGTGATGTGGCCGTCTTTGAGGATGCTGAAATGGATGGCGACCCAGCCCTTCTGGCGCAACACCATCTGCGCTGCGGGCACGTGCCAGTTCCCCTGGACGCGCTCCTGGACCTGCCGGGCATAAGGCCCCAGATCCCATGCGGCCGTATCGAACGACAGGGCGCCGGTGTTCAAGCGGCTCGCGATGGGGTTGTTGAAGCCGCCCTGCATACTGCCCAGGAGCATCTTCTGGAGCTGGGTCCCCAGGCCCCGGACCGCAGGACGGCCGTTCTGGGAGGGCTGGCCCGCCTCCGGCGAATCGGGCGTCCCCGCGCTCTGTGATCCGCCTACGGGGAGGCCGTTCCGGCCGTTGCTGGGCTGCCCTCGCGTGCCGAGTTCCGTCCCCTTGGCCCCCGAGTGCTTCTCGGCGCTCTTCTGCTCTTCCCTCTGGAAGCGCTTATCTTTAAAGGGCTTGGGGTGAACCAGCCGGGCCATCTTTTCACCCTGGGCGCCCTTGATGGTCTGCCTGCCCTGAGTGGGCCTGGGCGAAGGGCGCATGGGAGCGACGGACGGCCGCGTCGCGGGCGCCGCACCCGGGCCACCGCTCTGTCGAATGGAGCTGCCGCCGTACGACGTCGGATCGGGCGACGTGCCCTTCACCTTGTTCGGACTTGCTCCGTGGCGGTTCATGTCGGACAGGCGGGTCGGGTCTTCCGGGGGTTTGGCGGAAGGCGTCATGTCCTTCACGTATACGAACCGCACGGGCCGGCCGTTGATGGTATTGAGCCGCCTGGCAGCCTGGTTGAGCCTGGAGGGATTGGCGGCGGAAACGAGATACTGCTGGCTTATCAGCAGCAGAACGGCTACGTGCAGCAGAAGGGCGATGATGAAGGCGATACTGGGTGTCCAACGATCTCTCATGACGCACCTCTGGCCGCCCGGATGAAACCGGCACGAACCGGCCCGAAGTCCGTACCCGGATGCCTGGGGTGAATCCGGTTCGTAAGTAAGATATAAGTCGTTTTTCCGTAAGCTTCCATCCAGACGCCAGTTCCCGTGAAGCCTTCGTGTCCGATGCCGCCGGGCTGAAGGTATTCGTTCGCCCACCAGTTCGAGGAGCCGCAAGCCTTCCATCCGGCCGTTCGCCGCTGGCCGCTGCACATCGGGTGCGGGCTCTTCCACGCCAGGTCCAACGCCCTTTCGGAGAGGATCCCTCCGTCCGGACGATAAGCGTGGCACAGAATTTCGACCGCGCCAAGAGTGCCAAAAAGGCCGGCGTTTCCGGCCGCGCCGCCCATGAACCGCGCGTTGCCGTCGTTCACTTCGCCCCGGCCGTCGATCGTCTTGAAGGGCGGTACGACGCCGCCGAATCGCTCTGCCATGGCTTCTTCGTGCCCCGGTTGAATCTCCGTTGCCGCGGTGCGAACCCTGACGGCGGCGGTGGGATTGAAGCAGGCGTCCCCGTCGGAAAGGCCCAGCGGCGCGGCGACCCACTCGTGAAAGAGGGCGGGCAGGCTTCCTCCCAGGCGATCTTCCAGCAGAAGGCCGAGCAGGATGTAACCGGGACAACTGTACCTGACGGGCGCGTCGGAGACTTCCCGGGGACACTCGGTCCGCAGCCAGGCCGAGGCCTCACGACCGTCGCGCAGGGCGACGTAGAGCGGCAGCCAGTCCGGGAATCCGGCCTCGTGCCTGAGGAGCTGCAGCCAGGTGACGGCGCCCCCCCTCACGGCTGCGGCTTCCGCCTCGAGATCCAGTTTCCCGGCATCGTAGGCCCTGAGGGCGACGAGTGCGGTCGCGAGCGGCTTGGTAAGGGAGGCGAGATCGTACAGGGTGTCGCCCGTGACGGGGACTGCATTCGGGCCGATAACCGCAAAGCCCCGCCATCCCCGCACCGGCTCCAAGCCCTCCTGAGTGAACGACCAGGAGGCGCCCGGTGTCTGAGAGGGGCATACGGAGGTGACGTATGCGTCGATGCGCGACGCGATCAACGGGCGATGCATTGTAGAATGGTCTGCGCGACGGCGACGGCGTCGCGGGCGGCTTCTCCGCCGACCTTGGGCTGTTCCTCCCCCCTCAGAACACGGGTGAAATGCTCGAGCTCGCAGCGCAGCGGCTCCTTGTGTTCGACCTCCACCGGGATGTGCACGATGCTGCGCTCCGGCCCTCCGTCGTCCACACGGTAGTACTCCACCGCCTGTTCCGAATAATCGACGCTCAGGTAGGCGGCGGGCTGGAAGACCCTCAGTTTTCTGACCTTCTCCTTGGAGATGCGGCTGGCGGTCAGGTTCGCGACGCATCCCCCTTCGAAGCTGATTCGGGCGTTCGCGAGGTCGACATAAGGGGTGAGCACCCGGACCCCCACCGCCTCGACCTTTTCCACGGGCCGCCCGACCAGGCTCTGGGCGATCTCGATGTCGTGGATCATCAGGTCGAGGATGACGTCCACGTCCAGCGAGCGGGGTACGAAGACCCCGAGCCGGTGGACCTCCATGAAGCCCGGGGCGGCCACGTGTTGGGACAGTGCCTCGACGCCGGGGTTGAAGTGCTCGATGTGGCCCGCGAGAAGCGGGGCCCCGGACAGGTCGCGGGCCGCGAGGATGTCGTCGCATTCCTGGACGGACGTTGCCATGGGCTTTTCGCACAAAACGCCCACACCGGCTTCGAGCAGAGGAACGGCGAGGTCGCGGTGAAGCCGGGTCGGGGCCGCGATGACCACGCCGTCCAGGCCGGTCAGGTCCGTCTCCGGCGGCAGCGGATGGGTCCCGTACTTTTCGGCGATCTCCCTTGCCCGCCCCGTATCCGCATCGACGACTCCGACCAGGTCTACCCCCGCCATGTCCGAAAGGATGCGGGCGTGGTGCTGGCCCAGGGAACCGACGCCGAGGACGGCCATTCTCAAGTTGCGGTGCTCTTTGTTCTGATGCATGCCAAATGCCCCCCTATGGAGCCGGGGCGGTGTTCGGTCACCTCTGGATTCCGCGCGTGGACTCCCTGATGAAAGTCAGGAGATACTGGACCTCCGGGAGCTGCCCGACCTCGCGCTCCACCCTATCCAGCCCTTCTTTCAGGAGGAGCTTGGACTGAAAGAGTATGCGGAACGCGGACTTCAGCGCATCGATCGTTTCCTTGGAAAAGCCTTTGCGCTCGAGGCCGATGGTGTTGATGCCGTACAGCTGCGCGTCGCTCCTGGCGCCAACCGTTTTGACGAAGGGGAGCGCGTCCTTCGTGATGACCGAAAAGCCGCCGATAAAGGCGTATTCGCCGACCCGGCAGAACTGGTGGACGGCGCTGAAGGCGCCTACCGTCGAGTGACTGCCCACGTGAACGTGCCCAGCCAGCGTGGCCGCGTTCGCGAAAATCGTGTGATCGCCGACCTGGCAGTCGTGGGCCACGTGCGAGTATGCCATGAAGAGGTTTCGGCTGCCGATGCGGGTGACGCCGCCGCCCTTGACCGTGCCCCTGTTGATGGTCACGAACTCGCGGATGACGTTGTCCGCCCCGATGACGATCTCCGTAGGCTCGCCCGCGTAGGATGTGTCCTGGGGCGGTCCGCCCACGGCGACGTGTGAAATGAGCTTGTTGCCGTTACCTACGGTCACCTTACCATGGAGGACGCAGTGGGGACCGATGAGGCAGCCGTCGCCGACGGTGACGTCGGGACCGATGTGCACGAACGGGCCGATCTCGAGGCCGTCGCCCAGCGTCGCCGAAGGATCCACCACGGATGTTTCATGTATCTTGTTCATCACTCACCTATACTTGCCTGCGCGGCCCGCAGGGCGCGCGAAAACCGGGAGGGCCGCCTTCGCTCAGCGATCCACCATGGCGGACAGGATGACTGCCTCGGCGACGAGCGAACCGTCCACGAAGGCCTTTCCCTGGAGCTTGCACGTTGAAGACTTACGTTTCAGTATCTCGACTTCGAAGCGGATCTGGTCGCCCGGCAGGACGGGTTTGCGGAAGCGGGCTCCGTCGATCCCCATGAAGTAGACGAGCTTGTTGTCGCGGTCCTCGATCTCACGGAGGAGAAGCACGCCGCCTACCTGTGCCATGGCCTCGACGATGAGCACGCCGGGCATGACGGGTTTGCCGGGAAAGTGCCCCTGAAAGAACTCCTCGTTGATGGTGACGTTCTTGAGGCCCACGATCCGCTGGCCCGGTTCGAGTTCCAGAATGCGGTCAACGAGAAGGAACGGGTAACGGTGGGGCAGAATGTTCTGTATTTCGACCACATCTATCATGCTTTTCCCTCCTCGTCCCTGAGACCGGCGAGGCTCCGCTCGAGTTCCCTGACCCGGTCCAGCAGTTCCTCAAGCCGGCCGGCCAGGGCGCGTTCTTTCAGCCAGGCCTTGTGCGGCTGGGCCGGGTGTCCCGTCACGAAGGCCCCGTCGGGCAGGTTCTTGGTGACGGCCGACTTGGCGCCTATGCGCGCGCCGTCTCCGATCCTGATGTGTCCCACTGCGCCGGACTGCCCCGCGACGATGACGCCTCTGCCCAGTGTGGTGCTGCCGCTGATGCCGCTCTGGGCCACGAGAATGCAGTCGGGGCCGGTCCGCACGTTGTGGGCGATCTGGACCAAATTGTCGATCTTCGTACCCTCCCCGATGCGCGTTTCCTCCAGGGCGCCGCGGTCGACGGTGGTGTTGGCGCCTATTTCCACATCGTTCTCCACGACGACGCGGCCTACCTGGGGTATTTTTACCTGGCGACCGTCCTTGTGGGCGTATCCGAAACCGTCGGCGCCCAATACGACGCCGGAATGCAGGGAAACCCGGTCGCCCACGATCGTATCGGGATAAAGTACCACCCCCGGGTACAGGTGACAGCCCTTGCCGATGCGGCAGCCCGTGCCTATGACGCAGGAGGCCTCCACCACGCTGTCGGGGCCGACGACCGTCCCGTCGTCGATCACCGCGTAAGGCCCCACGTGGGCCGAAGGGGCAACCGCGCAGTCCCGCCCCACCACGGCCGTGGCATGGACGCCCGGTGAAAATGACCGGGGCGGATGGAAGGCCTGCATGACGAGGGCGAACGCCAGGTAAGGGTCCGGGCAGTGAATCAATGGTTTCCCCGGCAGGCTCTCGCCCTCCGGGACGAGGAGCGCGCCGGCCGAACTCTTTCGCGCCGCATCCCTGTACTTCGCGTTGGCGAGGAAAGAGATGTCGCGGGACGTTGCAAGATCGAGCGGGGCGACCCCCGTGATTTCCACGTCGGGGTCGCCCACCATGCTCAGACCAAGAAGTCTCGCAACGGCGGAAACTTTCATGATGCTCAGGTCCCGGGATACGCCTGGTTCATCGCCGTGATAATTTCCGGAGTGATATCCAGAGCCTGCGCGTTGTACAGGCAGATGCCCTTTTCGACCACGATGGACAGCCCTTTCGACTGGGCGTACTGCGTGATGACCTTGGCGAGCTTGCCCTGGAAGTCCTGCTGCATGCGCTGCTGGCGATCCTGCATGTTGTCCTGGGCCGCCTTGGCGAAGGCCTGGTATTCGTACATCTTCTGGTTGAATTCGCTACGGAGCTGGTCCTTCTTGTCCTCGCTGATTTTCGGGTCCTTGGCCTGCTCTTCGAGTGCCTTGAGGGCGTTTTCCTTCGCCGTGATCTCGCCCTGCTTCTTGTCGTGGTAGGCCTTGAGTTCGGCCTGGATCTGCTTGCCGAGCTTGCACTGGCTCGCCACCTGCATGGTATCCACGACGGCGATCTTGGCTTGGGCGAAGGCGCCGATCGCCGTGAAAGCGAGCACCGAGGCGAGAGCCGAGGTAAAGAGTTTCCGCATGGTTCAATCCTCCTTGGGTGTCAGAACGTCAAACCGATAGAAAGCTGGAAATTGCTGAAGTCGTCGTTGGGCTTCGCGTTCAGGTTCTTGGCGTAGATGAGCCTGAGCGGGACGTTGAACGTGGGAATGAAGAACCTCAGCTCCACGCCGGCGTCCGCCCGGTAGTTCGAGAGGTCCCATCTCTGGCGTTCGTGATAGGTGTTGCCGGCGTCGACGAAGAGCGCCACGTCCACCTGCTCGGTGAGATGGAAGACGTACTCCGTGTTGGTCAGGTAGAACCTGTTGCCGCCCTCGATGGTCCCCGTCATGGGATCGATGAAATATCGACCATCCTTGGTTAGGGGATAAACCGACCGGACCCCGAAGCCCCGGAGCGAGTCCTGTCCTCCCAGGAAGTAGCGCTCCCAGATCGGGATGGTGTGCCCCGAATAGGCGGTGATGTAGCCCACGCTGAGCCTGAAGGCGAAATTCTGCTTCTTCGCGGTGGGAATGTAGATGGTCCCGTCGAAGGTGGGCTTCACGAAGTAGTTCTGTCCGCCCACGAACCCGCCCGCAACCGTGGTGTTCAGGGAGAGGGACATGCCGCGCGTCGGGCGGAAGGGATTGTTGACCGTGTTGAAGCTGATCCCTCCGAAGACCGCTGACGTGGTGGAGTCGTTGAGGTAGTCGCTGTAGAGGGGCGAGAAGTAGTAGCCCGACAGATTGGTGACCTTCGACCGCTCGTAGCGGTAGCCTACGGTCCACGCGGCGAAGTTCTTGATCGGGAAGGACACGGCCATGGAGCCGCCCGTGGCCTGCTGGTCGAACTGGAGGTAGGTCAGCCGCGAGTTGTACACGGAGAACGAACCACCGATGCGGTGCCCGAACAGCCACGGGTCCGAATAGTTGATCGAGTAGAGCTTCTGGACCTTGCCGACATCGGCGTTCAGCGAGAGCGTGGTGCCACGGCCCAGGAAGTTGTAGGTCCTGAACGCGCCGGAGATGAAGAACCCGTTGACGCCGCCGTACCCGCCGCCGAAGAGGAGCTCGTTCTTGCTGGCCTCGGTGCCCGTGACGGACACGTTGACCGTGTTGGTGTTGGGTACCTTGGTGATGGTGGGGTCGTTTTCGATCTTGAACAGGCCCGTCTGCTTCAATCGGTAGAGTCCCCGCTTGTAGCGGACGTAGTTGAAGATTTCCTGTTCGTAGACGCCCATCTCCCGCCGGAGGACGTAATCGCGCGTCGACGTGTTGCCGTAGAACTCGAGCCGGTTCAGGTAGTAGATCTGGTCTTCTGTGATGGAGATCGTGAGGTTGGCCACCTTCTGCTTGGGGTGCTTGTCGAAGATCGGCGTCGCGGTGGCGTAGATGTACCCCTTTTCACCGTACATGGCCTCGATGTTCTTGATGATGAAGTCGAGCGCGGTCTTGTCGAGGGTCTTGCCCTTCTTCAGGAAGACGAGCTTTCTCAGCTGTTTATCCGTAAAGACGGTGTTCCCGGAGAAGTTGACCGTGCCAAGCTTGTAGGAGACGCCTTCGTGGATCGGGATGCTGAGGGTCAGCCACTTCTTCGTGTGCTTCTTGTTGAAATGGCTGTCTATGATCGGATCGCCGATGTCGACGTCCAGGTATCCCTCGGATTCGTAGAGGTCCCTGATCAGCTTGATGTCGTCGTAGTATCGACTCTCCGAATAGATGTCGTGGCGCGTGGCCCAGGAAAGGAACCAGTGGGGCCGCGTCTTCTTCATGGTGTACCGGAGCTTGCGCTGCGAGAAGGCGTGCACGCCGAGGAACCGGACCTTGTCGATCCGGGCCTTGGGACCTTCCTTGATGTGGAACGTGATGGAGACCTGGGACGGGCCCATGGGCTGGATCTTGGACGTGACATCCGCGTCCGGGTAGCCCTTTTCGGCTGCCATGAAGCGTAGCGCGGCCTCGGTCTTCTTGACCTTGGTGTAGTCGAGCACGGTGCCGGTCTTGATGTCGGCGTGGTTCTCCTTGAGCTTGTCCAGGATCGTGCTGCTCGTCAGGGATTTGCTCCCCGTGAAGTCCACCGAGGCCACGATCGGACGTTCCTTGATGTGGAAAATGAGGACCTTGCCGGTCTTCCCGTCCCTGCTGTCGATGGAAAGGTTCTCGAAGAGCCCCGAGTTCCATATTTTCGTGAACTCCCGGCGTATCTTTGCCTCGTCGTAAGGCTCTCCGACCCTGAGGCTGGTCAAAGCGAGGAAGGCGTCCGGCGTGAGACGTTCGTTGCCCTCCAGGATGATCTTCTCGATGGTGACCGTCTTCTTCTTTGCGGGTGCCTGTTTCGCCGGCGTCTGGGCCATCAGAGTGACGAAAACGATGCAGGCGAGAAGACCGGTCAGGATCACGGTTAGTCTTCGACTCATGCCTCACCTATCCTGAAATGGGTACCAATTCCGTTTGTCTGAGGATGATCTTCCCCTCGTCCAATGCCAGCGTGATGCGGGTTTCTCTGCCCACATCGTGGAACAGGAGCCACTCGGCGACCGGGTCTTCGATGTGCGTCTGGACTCCCCTGCGGAGAGGACGCGCGCCGAAGGCCGGATCCGTGCAGCAGGTGTCCACGAGGAACTCCGTCACGCCCTTGTCGGGCACGAGATGAACGTGTTTTTCACGCAGGACCTCGTTCAGGTCTTCGATCATCCTGGCCGCGATGGCGACCAGGTCCTCCCGGCTGAGCGGGTCGAAAATGATGATTTCGTCGATACGGTTCAAAAATTCAGGAAGGAGCGTCTTCCTGAGCAGCCTGAGCACCTCATCCTTCTTGACGGACGCGGTTCGCTCGGCCCCGTCGTCGAAACCGGGCACGCCCTTCTCCAGGATGAACTTGGAGCCCAGGTTGCTGGTCAGGATGAGAATCGTATTCTTGAAGTCCACCGTGTCCCCGTAGCTGTCCGTGAGGATGCCGTCCTCGAGGATCTGCAGCAGCATGTTCAAGACGTCGGGGTGAGCCTTTTCGATTTCGTCCAGAAGAATGACGGAGTAGGGCCGTCGCTTGATCTTCTCCACCAGCTGGCCACCCTCTTCGAACCCGACGTAGCCGGGCGGCGACCCGATCATCTTCGAAACCGAGTGCTTCTCGGCGTACTCGCTCATGTCGAGGCGGACGAGCGCCTTCTCGTCGCCGAACAGGAATTCGGTCAGGGTCTTGGCCGATTCGGTCTTGCCCACGCCCGTGGGCCCCAGGAAGATGAAGGACCCGATGGGGCGGTTGGGGTTCTTGATGCCGGCGCGGGATCTCCGGATGGATCGGGCCAGGGCCGAAAGCGCCTTTCCCTGCCCGATCACCCGCCGCCTCAGCGTCTCCTCGATGCGGAAGAGCTTCTCCTTTTCGCCTTCTCGGAGGGCGTTTACCGGAATGCCCGTCCACAGGGCTACGACCTCTTCGATCTGCTGCCGGTCCACGACGACCGGGGGGCGGGAGGGTTCCCGGCGCAGTCTGCGCCCGCCGTCCTCGTTACCGGCCCCTTCGGTACCAGCCTCCATGTTCCGGGACTGGTCGGAGCGGGCCGGGGCGTGGAGCGTGAAGACTTCCACCTCTACCGTGCCCCCCGCACTGTCCGGCGGCTGGCTCAGGATCTTGGCCATGGCACCGGCTTCGTCGATCACGTCGATGGCCTTGTCCGGCAGGAACCGGTCGGATATGTAGCGGTTGGACAGTGCCACCGCCTGCTTCAGCGCCTCGTCCGTGTAACGGACGCCGTGGAACTCTTCGTAGCGGAACTTGATCCCCTTCAGGATGTCCAGGGATTCGAGTTCGCCTGGCGGCAGGATCTTGACGGGCTGGAAGCGGCGAACCAGGGCGCGGTCCTTCTCGATGTAGCGCTTGTAGTCCCTGAAGGTGGAAGTGCCGATGCACTGGACCTGCCCCCGGCTGAGCGCCGGCTTGAGGATGCTCGCCGCGTCGAGCGATCCTTCGGCGCTTCCCGCCCCCACCATGGTGTGGATTTCGTCGACGAAAAGGATGACGGAGCGATCTTCCGCCGCCTCCTTGAGGATGCCCTTCAGCCTCTCTTCAAACTGTCCCCGGTACTTCGTCCCGGCCAGCACCAGGGAGAGGTCCAGCGTCAGGATGCGCTTCTCGGCCAGCGTGCCGGGCACCTGCCCGGACGCGATGCGCTGGGCGAGCCCCTCGATGAGGGCCGTCTTCCCGACCCCCGGTTCGCCGAGCAGGATTGGGCTGTTCTTGTGGCGGCGGGCCAGGATCTGGATGATGCGGTCCAGCTCGGTCTTCCTGTCCACGAGAGGATCGAGCACGCCTTCTTCGGCGAGGGCCGTGAGGTCCTGGGTGAATTCCTCGAGGGACACGCGGTCGTCCTTTCGGCGCTCGAGCGTGTTCTTCTTCGTACCGTAGACCACACGCTCACGGGCCTCGTGAAGGGTGAGGCCTCGCTGGGTGAGGAGCCTGCCGGCCGTTGAGTCCTCCAGGTGCAGCAACCCCAGGAGGACGTGCTCGACGCCGATGCGAATGGAGCCGAGACGCTCGCTTTCCTCGGGCGCGTACTTCTCGATCAGCAGCCTGGCGTCCCGCGACCAGCCCGGCGTGGCCCTCGGCGAGGTGCCGTCCCCGCCGCCCATGCCGGCGGCAATCTGCTGCCTGACCTCGTCCGGCCGGATGCCGGTGCGCGCGAGGATATCCTTCGCGGGGCGCGAATCGATTTCTAGCAGCCCCAGCAGGATATGCTCGGTGTCGGCCATGGGGGAGCCGGCCTGGTGCGCTTCATGTCGGGCGAAGTAGAGGACCCTTCGAGCCTGTTCCGTGTACCTCTCGTACATGCCTCTCCTCAATCCGAGGAATTATACCATCGGGGCTGAAGGCTGTCACCCGATTCGACCGTCCTTTAAACGCAGGATTCTGTCGCACGCACCCGCCAGTCCGCTATTGTGGGTAGCCATCAGAACGGTCAGGCCGTGCCGCCGTTTCAGGTCCAGGAGCAGTTCGAAGACGACGGCCGCCGTCTCCTCGTCCAGATTTCCCGTGGGTTCGTCGGCCAGCAGCACCCGTGGCGAGTTGATCAGCGCCCGCGCGATGGCCACGCGCTGCTGTTCGCCGCCCGACAGCTTGGACGGCGCGTGCTCGGCCCGGTTCTCGAGGCCGACCTCTGCAAGGAGTTCTCTGGCACGGCGTTCCGCCTCCCGCCCGTCGCCCGCGACGATGGCGGGGAGCATGACGTTCTCGAGCGCCGAGAACTCCGGCAGGAGGAAGTGGAACTGGTACACGATGGCCACGCTGTGCCGCCGGAACTGGTCCAGGGCGGGGCCCTTCAGGTCGGTGACGATCCGGCCGTCGACGGAGATCAGGCCGCCGTCAGGTCGGTCCAGGCCCGCGATAAGGTGGAGCAGAGTACTCTTCCCTATGCCCGAGGGCCCCGTGAGGGCGACGACCTCTCCCTGCTGCACCGACAGGTTTACGCCCTTGAGGACCTGGATCCAGTCGGTCCCCGAGGCGAATCGCTTGTGAACGCCCTCCAGCCTGAGCATCACTCGTACCTCAAGGCTTCGACGGGGTCGAGGTGAGCGGCCCTGTACGAGGGATACAGCGTCGCGACGAAGGAGATGATGAGGGCGAAAAGGCACACGGCCGCGACCTGGCCCGGTGACGTTATGAACGGTACGTAGGGCAGTGGGTAAACGTCCAGGGACAGCGGAATGGCGTGCGTCCGGTCCAGAACCGTGCAGGCGACCGTGCCCAAAACCGCTCCCAGCGTCGTACCGGCCACGCCGATGACCATGCCCTGGAAGAGGAAGATGCGGAGGATGTCCAGAGACGAAGCCCCCATGCTCCTGAGGATGCCGATGTCCCTGACCTTTTCCATGACCATGAGGATCAGCGTCGATACGATGTTCAGGGCCGCCACCATGACGATGAGGCCTATGGCGAGGAACAGGAGGATGCGCTCCATCCTGAGGGCCTTGAAGAACTCGGCGTTGCTGCTGATGAGGTCGAGCACGCGGAAGCCGGCCCCCAGCTTCTTCTGGAGTGAGGCCTTCGCGGCGCCTATGGCGCCCGGATCCTTCAGGCGGACCTGGACGGCGCTGACGAACCCGGGCTGGGTGAACAGCTCCTGCGCCAGCGGCAGATTGATGTAGATGAACTCGGTGTCGTAGAGGTAGTAGCCCGTCCTGAGGATGCCCGTGACCTTGAGCGACACCATCTTCGGGATGTTGCCGAAGGGCGAGAGAGTCAGGCGAGGGGCAAGGAGCTGGATCGTACTGCCCAGTCCGACGCCGAGGTTGTTGGCGAGGTCCGCGCCCAGGATCGCACCGTGGGCACCGTCCGGCGTGCGGCCGAGGAACCCGGAACCGCGGACGTAGGGCCGGACGTCGACGACGGAAGGCTCGACCGCCGGGTCGATGCCCACCACTTTAGCCACCACGCCGACGCGGGTGGTGGGTCCGCTCGCCAGCCCCGTACCCAGTACGATGGGGGCCGTCGATTTGACGTAGCGGGAGTGCTCCAGCGTCCGGTTGACGGTCCCGTAGTCGTCCGGCGAGATCTCGTCCGGCCCGCCGAGGACGTTGAGGTCGGCGTTCAGCAGCTGGATCTTCTGCTGTATGCGGGTCGTGAATCCCGTGGAGATGCCCAGGGCGATGATGAGCGCCATGACGCCCACCGTCACACCGAGGATCGAGATGATCGTGATGAGCGAAATGAAGGCCTGTCTGCGGCGGGCGAAGAGGTACCGCCTGCCGACGAAGGTCGTGAGGCTCATGATGCCTCGTTATCGGTCGAACGGGGCTTGAGAAGCGGGAAGAGGACGACGTCCCGTATGGAACTCGTGTCGGTCAGAATCATGGCCAGGCGGTCGATGCCCAGCCCCTCGCCGGCGGTGGGGGGCAGGCCGTATTCGAGGGCGTTGCAGTAGTCCTCGTCGTAGGCCATGGCCTCCTCGTCCCCCCCGGCCTTGGCCTCGACCTGGGCCTGAAAGCGCTGGCGCTGGTCGTCCGGGTCGTTCAGCTCGGAGAACCCGTTCGCGAGCTCCATGCCCGCGACGAACAGTTCGAAGCGATCGGCCGTGTCCGGCCGGTCGGCCTTGCGCCTGGACAGGGGGGATACCTCCACGGGGTAGTTGTGTACGAACGTCGGTTGCCACAAGGTCGGTTCCACCAGCGTTTCGAAGGCCTCGACCAGAAAGCGCTCGGGCGTTCTGGATTTGATGGAACTCATGTCCAGCCTGCGGCCCCATTCTTCACGCCCGGACGCCGTCTCCCACGCGCCGCCGGGCACGCCCTTCGACGCCAGCGCCTCGCGGGCCGCCGACCGGAGGTCCAGGCGCGCGAAGGGTTCGCCGAAGTCGATGGGCCGCTCCTGATAGGTCAGCGTGGTGCCGCCCGTCACGGCCTCTACCGTGTGCTTCAGGAGATCCTCGGTGAACGTCATGAGGTCGGCCGCGCAGGCGTAGGCGCGGTAGAACTCCATCATGGTGAACTCGGGGTTGTGCGTGGTGTCGATGCCCTCGTTGCGGAAGTTCCGGTTGATCTCGAAGACCCTCGGCATGCCGCCCACCACAAGGCGCTTGAGGTAGAGTTCGGGCGCGATGCGCATGTACAGATCGCAGTCCAAAGCGTTGTGGTGCGTGACGAAGGGCCGGGCAGCCGCGCCGCCCACCAGGGGGTGCAGCATGGGCGTCTCCACTTCCTCGTACCCGTTGTCCTGCATGAACCCCCGTATGGCCGAGATCATGCGGGACCGCGCCTGGAAACGCGGCAGGCTCTCCGGGTTGATGATGAGATCGAGGTAGCGCTGGCGGTAGCGCTGCTCCACGTCGGTGAGCCCGTGCCACTTCTCCGGCAGGGGGTGAAGGCACTTCTGGAGGGGAGTGTACGCGTTCACCAGAATCGTCAGTTCGCCGGTCCGGGTCCTGAAGAGGTCGCCCTCCACCCCGACCCAGTCGCCGATATCCAGCAGGGAGAGGTTGCCGTAGCCGTCTTCCAGCTTCTGCTTCTGGAAGAGGATCTGAAGGCGGGCCCCCGACTCGCTGATGTGGGCGAAGGTCAGCTTTCCCATCTTGCGCAGGCTCAGGAGCCGGCCGGCGGCCTTGACCGGCACGGGCGTTTCGGCCAGCTGTTCCGCGCTCAGTGCGTCGTGGCGGCTGCGGATCAGGCTCAGGGGCGTAGTGTCCGAATAGTGGTCCGGCAGGGCGTCCTTGAAGGCCGAGAACCATTCGTCACGTTTTGTCCGGCGCTGGGCGACCAGTTCGTCTTTCACGGGCTGAGCTCCTCACCCCCTCTGGGAAGCCGGATTATAGGAAATATCGGCCCGGGGGTCAAGCATAAAAAAATGGCGCGCCATAATGGCGCGCCATTTTGGCATTATTGAGGCCGGCCTCAGCCTGCGCGGAAGTACAGGAAAATGCCGCCCTGAATGTCCTGGATGTACACGCTTACGGGATCGCCCTTCTTGATGCGCGCGGCGATCTTGTTGAACTCGTCCGCGTTCGTGATGTTGTGGCCGTCCAGCTCGGAAATGACCATGCCTTCCTGGATGCCCTTGCCGAAAGCGTTCGACTGGGGGTCCACGGAGGTCACGACCACGCCCGTCGCATTCTGGGGGATGCGGTACATCATGCGCGTCTGCTGGGTGATGTCCTGGACGGTGATGCCGAGGGCGTTCTTGGCGGGCTGGGTGGACCCGTTGTTTTCGGTCTTCTCCTGGGACTTCAGGCCTTCAGCGCGGTTGCCGAGCTTGACCTTGAACGATTTCTTGTGGCCGTCCCGCATGACCTCGAGGGTGACGGTCGTGCCGGGCTGGAAGCTGGAGATCTCGTAGGGCAGTTCGCGGCTGTCCTTGATCTCGCGGCTGTTGACCTTGATGATGACGTCGCCCTTCTGCAGGCCGGCCTTTCCGCCGGGGCCGCTGGGGAGAACGCTCTGGATGAGGGC
Source organism: Acidobacteriota bacterium (assembly GCA_046704825.1). GTDB lineage: Bacteria > Acidobacteriota > UBA4820 > UBA4820 > DSQY01 > CAVRTJ01. The sequence goes on along the minus strand of JBJKRE010000073.1, from coordinate 9,624 downwards.
CCCGCCCTTGAGGTCGACGCCGTACTTGTCCTTGTAGTAGCTCTGGGCGTCTCGGTCGAACGGTCCCACGGTGACGCCCAGGTAGCCGCGCTCGACCTTGCCCTTGGTCTTGAGCTGGTTGAGCTCGCTCTTGACGAGGTTGATGGGTATGGCGAAGCCGATGCCTTCGACCATCCGCCCGCGGAAGTCCCTCCGGGTGATGGCGGTGTTGATTCCGATCACCTGCCCCTGGGTGTTGACGAGGGGTCCGCCCGAGTTCCCGAAGTTGATGGCCGCGTCCGTCTGGAGGAAGTCGTCAAGGGAGCTGGACGAGATGCGCCGGCCTTTGGCGGAGATGACGCCGACGGTCACGGTGTGGCTGAACATGAGCGGGTTGCCCACGGCCATGACCCAGTCGCCCTGCTGGGCCTGGTCAGAATCGCCCAGGGGCACGGTCGGCAGGTCGGTGGCGTTGATCTTCAGGAGCGCCACGTCCGTCTCCTTGTCCTTGCCGATGACCTTGGCGTTGAACTCGCGCCCGTCGTCCAGGGTGACGGTCACCTTGGAAGCGCCTTCTATGACGTGGTTGTTGGTCAGGATGTAGCCGTCCTTGCTGATGATGAACCCGCTGCCCCCGGCCTCCTGCACGGGCGGCGTGCCCTGCGGCACCTGGGGGTGGGGCTGACCGAAGAAGAACTCGAAGGGGTTTGTGAAGGGGCTCATCTGGTCCTGCGACTGCTTTTCTACGCTGATCGCCGTGATGGACACGACGGCGGGATTTACTTTCTTGGCGATCGGGGCCCAGCTCGGCAGTCCGACGGGGTTGGTAGAAGAAGCCTGGGCGGGTTCCGTCACGGCGCTCGCGGTCGGCGCGCTCACGTTCCGTAGCTGAGCCAGTCCAAAGCCGAGGAGAATGAGCAAGGCACCCGCCGCAGCCAGCATCAGGGTTTTCACGGTCTTCATAAAGGGCTCCTTTCTTGATTCACTTCATCATAACGATATTGTTTCAGTTTCCTGTGTAGGGTTCGAAGGCCGATGCCGAGTATGCGTGCGGCACGGGTCTTGTTTCCGTTGGTCTGCCTGAGCGCGGCGAGGATGGCCTGCCTCTCCATTTTGTCCAGCGGCTGGACGGCGCCCTGCGCGCTGGGCAAGGGCGCCGTGGACGGCGGTTTCCCGGGCTGGGGCTGAGACGGCGCGGGAACGTACCCCGGACGGAAGTCGGGCGGAAGGTGGCCGGTGTGGATCTGGTCCTCGGAGCAGAAGATCACCATCCTCTCGATTACGTTTTTCAGCTCCCGAACGTTTCCGGGCCAGGAATGCTCCATCAGTGCGGGTCCGACCTCCGAGGACATCCCTTTGATGTGTTTTCCGTGCTCCCTGTTGAACTGCTCGATGAAGGCGTGGGCCAGCAGGGGGATGTCCTCCTTCCGCTCCCTCAGCGGGGGGATGACCAGTTCCACGACCTTGAGGCGGTAGAAGAGGTCCTCCCGGAAGGTCCCCTCGGCCACCATCTGGGAGAGGTCGCGGTTCGTCGCGGTGATGATCCTCACGTCCACGGCGCTCGAGTGCGTCCCGCCTACGCGGGTGACCACCCGCTCTTCGAGGACGCGCAGCAGCTTGGCCTGGAGGTCGAGGTTGAGTTCACCGATCTCGTCGAGGAAGAGCGTGCCGCCGTTGGCCTGCTCGAACTTCCCGGCGTAGGCCTTGTCGGCCCCGGTGAAGGAGCCCTTCTCGTGACCGAAGAGTTCACTCTCCATGAGGTTCGCGGGAATGGCAGCGCAGTTGATCGGGAGAAAGCGGTTTCTCTTGCGCTCCGAATTGTGGTGGATCGCGTTGGCGATGAGTTCCTTACCTGTCCCGGACTCGCCATTGATCAGGACAGTGGCCCGCGTGGGCGCGACCATGCGGATCTGCTGAAAGAGCTCCCGCATGGGCCTCGAGGTACCCACGATGTTCTCGAACCCGAACCGCTCGTCCAGTCTCGCCTTCAGCTCGTCGACCTCGAACTTCAGCCTGCGCTTCTCCACCAAAGCCTGCACGCGGCGCCTCAGTTCGTAGAGGTCCACGGGCTTCGCCAGATAGTCGTCAGCTCCGACCTTCATGGCCTGGACTGCCGATTCCACCGACCCGAAGGCGGTGATGAGGAGAACCGGGACTCCGGGCTCGGTATCCTTGACCTTCTTGAGCACCTCCATCCCGTCCATGCCGGGCATGCGGAGGTCCGTCAGGATCAGGTCGGAGGAGGTGTGGTCCACGAAGTACTTCATGCCTTCGGAGGGATCCTGAAAGCCGTGAACTTCGTAGCCGACCCTCTCCAGGGCCCGCGTGAGGCTCCTGAGATTCTCTGCTTCGTCTTCGAATATGATGATGGACCCATGAGCCATTTTGGCACGCCTCCTTGCGTTAGCTTAGTATGAAAGCAAGTCGGGTGCCAACTTGGGGGATCTGCGAAAAGGCTCGATCCGTGAAGATCGGACGGGTGTTCGGAAGCGAAGGGGTTAAGAGGTTGAAACGGGTCAGGAGGATAAGCGGGCGGCCGGGACCGGAGTCGCCGGCCGCCCCGAGAGTACGGATCGCCGTCAGGCCGTCTTCCTGCCCTTGGCGACGATGGTCACGCGTCCGCCCGTGCCCTTGGCGCGGGGCGTGTCCTTTTCTTTCTCGCTGAGGGCCAGCTCGCCGCCGGCCATGGAAAGGCCCAGTTCGTGGCCGATGTGGCCCCCGATCTGGATCCGGCCGCCGGTCATCTCCTCGCCGGCCAGGTCCCAGACGAGGTCCCGGACCTCGATCGAACCGCCCGTCATCCGATACCCTGCCGAGTAGCCCGCGTTGGCCCGGACGACGATACGCCCGCCGACCATGCGGTTTCCGCAGAAGTCGTAGGCGTTGCGCGCGACCGTGATCTCGCCGCCCGCCATGGAGTGCCCCAGGTGGTTTTCCGCCAGTCCCTTGATGGTAAAGCTTCCGCCCTTCATGCCCATGCCGGCGTAGTCCGCCACGTCACCGTCCACGGTCAGCGCGCCGGAACTCATGAACGCACCGGCGAAGTCGCCCAGGTCGCCCTTGACCGAAAGGTCGTACCGCGAGAGGAAGGCACCCAGGCCCTGGAGACGAACGTCCGCGAGCGCGCTCACGTCGAGGGCCTGGTCCGCGGCCAGCACCTGGAAGGCCGCCGAGAGGAACAGGCCGGCCTTCCTCGGGAAGGCGGCGTGCGTCGCCTCGGGCGCGATGGCGTCGAGGACGGCCTGGAGCGATTCGGCTTCGAGGTCCTTGTCCGCCAGCGCCGCCCGGGCCCCCTCGAAGTCCTTTTCGAGGTCTTCGGCGAACGGTTCGTTCAGGTACGTCTGAAATATCGAAAGTATGGCCATGGATCGCCTCCTACTCGGGTGACTGCCAGGCGCGGTACGGGTCGCGCACGTAGGCATCGATGGCGCGGGCCGCTTCGCGTCCTGCACGGGTGGCTAGGATGACGGTGGCCGCACCGGTGATGGCGTCGCCGCCCGCGAAGACCTTGGGCACGGTGGTCATGTAGGTTTCGCGGTTCACCTTGATGACCGAGCCCCAGCGCGTGGAGAGACCCGGCAGGTTGGCCGGGATGAGGACGTTGGGCGTCTGGCCTATGGCCACGACCACCATGTCGCAGTCGATGACGTAGTTGCTGTCCGGGATGGGCACGGGCCGCCGCCGCCCGGAGGCGTCGGGCTCGCCGAGTTGCATCTTCTGGACTTCCACGGCCTTCACGTTGCCGTTCTCGTCGCCGATGTAGCGGACGGGGTTGGTCAGGAGGGTGAAGATGGCGCCCTCCTCTTCGGCGTGTTCTATTTCCTCTCCGCGCCCGGGCATCTCTTCACGGCTCCGGCGGTAGACGATCCTGGCCTCGTCTGCGCCGAGGCGGAGGCCGATGCGGACCACGTCGAAGGCCGTGAAGCCGGCGCCCACGACGACGAGCCTGTTGGGTTTGCGAATCGGGGTCCCCGCGTCGGGGTGGGTCCACGCTTTCATGAGGTTCACACGGGTGAGGAACTCGTTGGCGGAGTAAATGCCGTTGAGGTTTTCGCCGGGGATGTTCATCATGTTGGGAAAGCCTGCGCCGGAGGCGACGAAGACGGCGTCGAACTCGTCGAGGACCTCCTGGACGGGCATGGTACGTCCCACCACGTTGTTCAGCTCCATCTGCACGCCCAGAGAGCTTACGTACTCCACTTCCTTCTGGACGATGGCCTTGGGGAGCCTGAACTCGGGGATACCATACATGAGGACCCCGCCGGCCTTGTGCAGCGCCTCGAAGATGTGGACCGTGTGGCCCATCTTCGCCAGGTCCGCGGAACAGGAGAGCCCGGCCGGTCCGGACCCGATGACGGCGACCTTGTAGCCCGTCGAGGGCTTCTTGTGCACGTCTTCCGCCCGCCGCTCGGAGTGCATGAACTGCCAGTCCGCCGAGAAGCGCTCGAGTCGGCCTATGGCGATTGGGTTGTGCGCGTTGGTGTCGTTGATGATGCACGCCGCCTCGCAGAGGTTTTCCTGCGGGCAGACCCGCCCGCACACGGCGGGGAGGTTGTTGTACTGCCGGATGTCCTCGGCCGCCTCGGTGAACTTCCCCCGTGCGATCAGCCCTATGAAGGAAGGGATGTCGATGTGGACCGGGCAGGCCACCACGCAGCGCGGCTTGGGGCACTCGAGGCACCGCATCGCCTCTGCGACGGCGATTTCCGGCGTGTAGCCCAGAGCCACTTCGTCGTAGTTCTTGAGGCGGTCGGCCACGGTCTGGCAGGCGATTTCCCGGCGGGGCTCCTTCGAACGGGGGCGCTTTCGCTCCCCTTCCTTGACCCCTCCCAACTTGACGATATCGATAGTCTCGGCCATGGCTTACCTCACCGTTTCAGGGTTTCGATGTACAGCTTGCAGCTGGGGTCCGCAGCGATGGCCCTCTGTTCCTGGGTCTTGTACACCTTCATGCGGTTGAACATCTGGTCCCAGTCGACCTTGTGGCCGTCGAAGTCCGGCCCGTCCACGCAGACGAACTTCGTCTCGTCGCCCACGGAGATGCGGCAGCCGCCGCACATGCCCGTGCCGTCGACCATGATCGTGTTGAGCGAGACGATGGTGGGGATGCCCCAGGGCTTGGTCTTGTCGGCGACCACGCGCATCATGATCGGCGGGCCGATGGCGACGATCCGGTCTATGGCCCTGCCCGCGTCGTGGAGCTGCTCGAGCGCCGTCGTCACGAAGCCCTTCGTCCCGAAGGAGCCGTCGTCGGTGGTGATGATGACCTCGTCGGAGACCGTGGCCAGCTTGTCGTTCCAGAACATCAGGTCCTTGCGCCGGTAGCCGATGATCGTGACCACCTTGTTGCCCGCGGCCTTCAGTCCCTTGCAGATCGGATAGATGGGCGCGACGCCGAGGCCCCCGCCTATGACCACCACGGTGCCATAGTTTTCGATGTGGGTGGGCGTTCCCAGGGGGCCCAGGACGGCGAAGAGCTCGTCGCCCTCCTTGAATTCCTGGCCCAGCTCGATGGTGGACTTCCCGACCTCCAGAAACACGATGGTGACCTCTCCCGTCTCCGGGTTCGAATCCGCGATGGTCAGGGGTACGCGTTCGCTGTCCTCCCTGTTCATCACCATCAGGAACTGGCCCGGTCTGTGGGCTTTCGCCACGCGGGGGGCAAGGATGGTCATCTCGACCACGCCCGATGCCAGAACCTTCTTGCCGGTTATCTGGTACATGCTTTCCCCTTTAGCGCTGGTGTACGACATTTCAAACGATACAGTCGTACAATGTGAACGTGTCCCCCCAGGAAATTGAGGGGCGAATTATACTTCCAGAGGGCCGCAATTGCAAGTAGAAGGAAGAGTTATGCGGACCATGGGCAAGCAGCACATGGTCTGGGACGGAAGGGAAATCATCCCCGCTTTTCCGGCCGGCCGGCTCGAGCTCGGCGGGTCCCGGAGCCGGAACCTGGTTGCGGTCGGCGATCGGGTGCTTCTGCGCACGCAGCCCGACGGAACGGCACTGATCGAAGGCGTCCTGCCCAGGACGAACAAGATCTCCAGGCGGCTGACGTTTTCCGGCGTCGAACACGTCGTGGCCTCCAACGTGGACGTGATGGCTGTCATGCTCTCGGCGTGGCCCGGCCCCAACACGGGGCTCCTGGACCGGTACCTAGTCGAGGCCCACGCCTCGGACGTCGCGCCGCTCATCCTGGTCAACAAGATGGACCTGCCCGGCGCCGGAGGTGTGAACGACGTCATGAGGCCGTACGCGGAGATGGGCTACCCCATCTACGCCATGTCCGCCCGAACCGGAGACGGAGTGGGAGACTTCGTCAAGGCAGCCGCCGGGAAGTGGGTGGTGGTCGTAGGGCATTCGGGCGTGGGGAAGACCACGCTGCTCAACACAGTCTCGCCGTCCGAGGCACGCGCGGTCGGGGAGGTGAACCCGGCCACGGGCAAGGGCCGCCACACGACCACCAGCGGCGTCGCACACCGCCTGGAAAACGGCGGGGTGCTGGTCGACACCGCCGGCATCCGCGGCTTCGCCCTCTGGGGGATGGACTGGCGATGCGTCGAGAGCGGCTTCCTCGAGATCCATGAGGCGGGTTCGGGCTGCCGCTATCCCGACTGCCGTCATCGAGGAGAACCGGGATGCGCGGTCTCTGAGGCCCTGTCCCGCGGCGAGATCACCGAACGCCGTTTCGAGAGCTATCTCATCCTCCTGGACGAGGCCGAGTCGGTCGCTTGAGTCTGGAACGGGGGCTGAACGTTGACGGGGGCGCCAGACGGCGCCCCCGTTTCGTGCCTGGATATCCGGTGTCTTACTGATTCGCCGGGGCGTTGGCAGGCGCTTCGGCGGGCGCTTCGGCCGGCGCGTTGGTCGGCGCGTTCGCGGGGGCATTGGCCTCGGCGGCCGGAGGCTGCTCCGCGGGAGCGGCGTTTTCGGCGGGCGCCTGGGCAGGCGTCTCGGCCGGCGCCGGGGCCTTCGGGGCCTCGGCCTTCTGGCAGCCCACGAAGGAGACCATCGTCAAGGCCAGCAAGAGCGCCAACAGGATACAAGACAGCTTCTTCATCTTCACTCCTCCCTGACAGTTTGTCCGGTGACTCGAACTATCCTAACCTAAAATAGGTGACTGGCTTATTGACCCTAGCATAGGGCCGGTGGGCTGTCAACGCGGTTCAGCTCATTTCGTGCTTCAGGTCACGGGCCAGGAGTTCGTCAAGCGCCCGGGCTGGATCGAGACCTTCGAACAGGATCCGTTCGACCACCGACGTGATGGGCATTTCCACGTGGTGCATGCGGGCCAGATCGGACACTGAACGCGTCGTCGGGACGCCTTCGGCCACCATCTTCATCGAGTCGAGGATGGCCTGGAGCGATTCGCCGCGGCCGAGCCGGACCCCTACGGTGCGGTTGCGGCTCTCGCTCCCCGTGCAGGTCAGCACGAGGTCCCCCATGCCGGAAAGCCCCGAGAAGGTCAGCGGCTCGGCGCCGAGCGCCTGGCCGAGCCTGACGATCTCCCTGAGGCCCCGGGTGATGATTGCGGCGATGGTGTTGGGGCCGAACCCCAGCCCGACGGCGATGCCGCACGCGAGGGCGATCACGTTCTTGACGGCCCCGCCCAGTTCCACGCCCGTGCGGTCCGTGCTCGCGTAGCCCCGCAGCGGGGGGGCTGAGACCAGGACCTGCGCCCGTTCGGCGCGTTCGGCCTGCGGCGCGGCCAGCACGACCGTCGTTGGGTCCCTGCGGGCCAGGCCGGCCGCGAATGACGGCCCGGACAGGACGACGGCCGGCTTGCAGGAGTCGGGCAGGTACTCTTCGACGACCGCGCTCACGGGCAGAAGCGTCTTCTGTTCGATGCCCTTGGAGGCGGAGACCACGAGGGTCCCTTCGGGGCATAGGACGCCGATCTTCTTCCAGAGCGCCCGGGTGGCCTGGGCCGGGGCCACGGACAGCCAGTTCGACGCGGGCCACGGGACCGCTTCCGGATCGTTGAAGAGGTCGAGGTTGTCCGGGAGGGGCGTCCCCGGCAGAAAGTCGGCGTTCTCGCGGGTATCCTCCATGGCCTCGTACTGCTCTTTTTCGTAGACCCACAGGGCGACCCGCTCGCAGAGGCCGGCGAGGTGCACGGCAAGTGCCGTGCCCCACGCACCGGCCCCCCAGACGACGGCTCGGACTTCAGGCTTCACGGTGCGGCCTCCTTCTTTTTGTCACCCCACAGCCGCGATTCGGTTCCTTCTAGCAGGTGACGGATGTTGGAGTGGTGCCTGGCGACCAGCAGCAGGGCGATGCCCGTTCCGATGAGGGCGACTTCCAGGCTGTAGTGCCGGGATGTGAAGTGCGCGATGAGCAGGGTCGCCCCGAAGGTCAGGGAGGCCAGGACCGAGCCCAGAGAGACGAAACGGAAGGTGAAGACCTCGGCGAGAAACACGCACAGCGCCACGAGCGTGGGCACGGGCGCGATAAAGAGGAAGGCCCCGAGGCCTGTGGCGATGCCCTTGCCGCCCCTGAACCCCAGGAAGACCGGGAAACAGTGCCCGACGACGGCCGCGGCGCCCGCCGCTGCGTTCATCCATGGGGCGTGGCCCCAGTGGAGGCCGGCCCATACGGGGAAGGCGCCCTTGGAGAAGTCCAGGAGGAGGGTCACCAGCCCCAGCAGTTTGCCCTGCGTTCTCAGGACGTTCGTAGCACCGATGTTGCCCGACCCCATGGTCCGGATGTCGGCGCCCGCCCTGTACCGGGTGAGGATGTAGCCGAACGGAATGGAGCCCAGAAGGTAAGCGCCCGCTAAGATGATGATGTCGGTACCGTTCATTGGTCCCCCTCGAATGGCCAGCGATCCACCACCTCGTGGATGGGGCCCGCCGGAGTCAGTGTGCTCCTGTACAGCGTGAGGTGGTCGGCCCTCTCGCGGCCGGCCTCGAACCCGTCCAGGGGTCTCAGTGCGTCCAGGAGGGCCGGCTCTCGTCCGGGCCGCTTCAACCGTCCGAGGGTGAGGTGGGGGCTGAAGTCCCTGTCTTCACGGGGGAAGGAGGCCTGAGCCAGCCTCGCCTCAAGAGAGCCGTGAAGAGAGGCCAGCGCGCCCCCGGTATCCTGCACACCGCACCAGATTACGCGCATGCGGGCCGGGGGCCCGAAGAAGCCCATGCGCCCCACGTCGTACTCGAAGGGCGCACTGGAGAGCGCGGTCTCGCGGGCGGCTTCTCGCACCGATATCGTTTCCTGCGGATCGATGTCTGCAAAAAAAACCAACGTGAGGTGGATCAGGTCCGCGCGGACCCATTTCACGCCCTGCGTGCAGACGGATAGCTGTCGTATGACATCGTCCAGCCTCTTCCGGGTGGGCTCCGACACATCCAGGGCCAGGAACGCGCGCATGGCAAACCCTCCGTACGCAGCATGTTAGGCGAGGGGGGCGCGCGTTGTCAACGCGGTGCGGGCTTTTGGGGTCCCGGCCGACTCAGTCGAGTTCCACGGGATCCCATCGCCGTGGGGGAGCCACGGGCCGCCTGGGCGACGGCTCTCTATCGACCTCAAAGAGACCGTTGAGAAGGGGGTGGCGGAGGGCCACCGACCGGCCTTCCCGGCGCGCGAGGGCGGCGTCTTCCATCCATCGCACGTAGGACCGGGCGGCCCCTGCAGTGATGCCCATGG
>JBJKRE010000072.1:0-8213 GCA_046704825.1 Acidobacteriota bacterium | reverse complement strand
GCCGCGGACCGGCGCACGGGGCTGGAAGAAGCCCAAGAGCTGTCCGGTTGACTCTTTGGGTGTGGGGTCTCCGTTCTGGTCTGTGCTCATAATGGCTGCGCTCTCAGTGTGGGGGCGTCTCGGCCCGGTTGGCACGGCGCGGCCGCCGGGCCGAACGTGTCCGCCCCGGCCCGCCCGGCGAAGCGCCCCTTCCGGGGACGATTCCCGCCGTCGCGGTCAGTCTTCGCCCGCGCTTCGCCACGCATCGTAACGGGCCAGGTAATCGCGCAGGACGCGGTCGGGGTCGAGACGGAGATAGGCGGCCACCTGCCTGACGAACCCCTTGAGGTAGATGAGGCCGGGAAGGGCGTCGAAGCGCTCCTCCTCTATGGATTCGATGTACCAGGAGCGGATGTTCGTTTCGGCCACGATCTCCGCGACGGACACGCCCTGCGCTTCGCGGACCGCCTTGAGGCTTGGACCGTCGAAGACGTCGATCTCCTCGAGCAGGGCCTCCAGCAGGCGCAGAGACCGCGTCGCCGTGTCCTCCACCGCCTCGGCGGGCTGGGCCGCCGAAGGTGGCTGCGGGTGCCCGCCCTCCTGCTGGAGTTCGCGGTACTCGGCCACCCGCTGCTCCGGCAGCATGTCTCCGGAGGCGATAAGGTCCTCGTCGCAGCGCTGCCTCAGGCTCGTGGTGATCAGGGTCTTGTAGGCCTCCTCGAGCCTGTCGCGGATGGCCTCCCGCTCCTCCTTGCCGTAGAGGCTCAGCGTGAGGGGGGAAGTCTCCAGGTAGGGCTCCAGGAGCCTGGGGTACGCCGCCTGAATGTCCTTGGCCGTGGCGTTGTAGGGCACCTCCAGGAGCTGATAGGCGTTGAGCTCGTTCCACGGGTGGGGGGTGAGGTGACCCTCGGTCGCCCTGGGTTCCTTCTCCTCCTTCAGGAAGATGTTGGCGAGCCTCTCGACCGACAGGCTGAAAGGGCAGAGTGGGTAGGCCTTGGCGATGGGCTCCAGGTTTTTGCTCGCCGCCTGGGCCTGCGGGTCCCACTCGAGGCCGCCCAGGAACCGGACGGGGCACAGGAAGTAGCGCCTGACCAGGCCTTCGAGCTGGGCACCAAGTCTGGTGTCCTTCTCGGACGTGAGGCCGGTCTGGACGAAGCAGAAGCGGTGGTCGCGGATGGCGGCCTCCACGTCCCCGTGTTCGCCCTCGCGGGATTGGGGCAGATCCCAGAACCCCTGGAGCGGCGACCTGGGGTTGAGGTTGGGCGCCAGGGCCTTATACCTCTTCTTGTTGATGCTCTCCATGATCAGCCGGCGAAGGGCCGCCCGGAGAAAACGGTAGAAGGGTTCGACCCCCACGGGCGTGGCCTGCATGACGGCGACCGAGTAGCGCCCCATCAGGAAGAAGTCCAGTGAGTCCGCGTCGGTCCCGGCCCCCGAATCCACCAGGATGTAGTCGTAGGGCAGCTGGGCCAGGCTCGACAGGATCTTCTGCTTGGTGAGGTAGGCCAGGTTGGCCACCTCGGGAAGATCGGGCGACCCCGCGAGGAGGGACAGGTTGTTGACCGAGGTGGGGATGATGGCGTCCCGCACCTCCGTCACCTCCTTCGAAACCAGGGTGCCCAGGTGCAGCTCCGGCCGCAGGATGCCGAGCGACAGGTGGCAACCGGCCTCGCGCAGGGCCAGGTCCGCCAGGAGAACGCTGCGCCCCTTCTTGGCCAGGTGGATGCCGAGGTTCGTGGCGAGCACCGTGGTGCCGACACCGCCGGACGGCGCCGAGAAGGATACGATGACGGGCGCTCCCGTCTGACCCTCTTCGAAAAGTGTGCTGGAGGTGTCCGGACTCATGGCTGCTCCATAGCCGTCAGGATACCCCAGCCGGCCTCGGGGAGGCAATCCTGTCCCTCCGGACGCCCGCCGGCGAGTGGACGCGTTCATGGAGGGCAGGCGGCGAAAGCCCCGTGGGAAACCCGGGGCGCTCCCCCGGGTGGACGGACGGCTTTTGAAAATCTAGATTGTATCCAGAATTCACCGGCATCAAGCTTCGGACGACGGACACGTCAGGATGACGTCTCGGGAGAGTGGCGAGGTTGCCCCCAGACGCGTGCCCCGATCGCATTTTCTTAGATGGGAGGTTCGAATATGACGAAGAGGATATGGCTGGTGGGTGCGCTGTGCGCTCTCTGTTCCATAGGGACCCTGGCGCAGGCCCACACGGGGTATTTCGACATCCTGCCCGGATATCAGTTCAGTTCGGGCGACTACACCGCCACCCAGGGCCTGGCGCGGGTGGAAGGATCCGCCAAGGACAACTGGATCGTGAGCCTGGACGGCGGCTATTTCTTCACCGATCACGTAGGCCTGCACGCGGGCTACATCTACGACCCGGCCCGATACGACCTCAAGACCTTTTACGGCCCCTACTACCTGGGCACGCCCCGGCTCGACCGCGACGTGCACATCTTGGAGGTCGGCCCGGAGTTCATCTGGGGAGGCGATAAGAACCAGGGGTACTTCCAGCTCAACGTGGGACACACATTCGGAAGCGGAGGCACCCGGATCAGCTTCGCCGGCCACAGCTACGACGCCGGGAACATAGGCTCCAACGAGTGGATCTACGGCGCGGCGGTTGGATACCGGCACTACTTCACCTACCAGGTGGGCATGGCCGTGCAGGCCGCCTACCACCACGTCCAGAACTGGGACATCAACAACTTCTGGGACGGGCGCGTGGGCGTGGTCTTCCGCTTTCCCAGGCCGGCGCCGCCTCCTCCGCCGCCACCGCCACCCCCTCCGCCGCCAAAGCCGGCCCCGCCTCCTCCGCCTCCGCCTCCACCGCCGCCCCCGCCGCCCGAGCACAAGATGGTGAAGATCACACTGGACGAGTCGGTTCTGCATTTCAAGACCGACAAATGGGCGATCCCCAAGGACGGTGAGGCCGCCCTGGACGCGGCGATCTCGAAGCTCGACACGTACCACGCCCTAAGCATAGACATCACGGGCTACACGGACAGCAGGGGCAGCGCCGCCTGGAATGCGACCCTGAGCCGACGCAGGGCGGATTCGGTGAAGAAGTACTTCGTGGCCCACGGCATAGACGCATCACGCATCGAAAGCGTCAGCGGAAAAGGGCCTGCGGATCCCATCGGGGACAACGCGACGAAGGAGGGCAGGTCGAAGAACCGCCGGGTGGAGATTTCGGCCGTGGCGCCCGTAGAGGTACCAGCCGACTAGCACAAGTCAACCGGCCTAGGGGAGGGCGGGCGACCGCCCTCCCTTTTTCGTGCCCCCATCCGACCGGCGGGGCCGCGCCTGCGGGAAGGCGGCGCGCTTCACAGGACGTGGTGGGGCGGAAGGCGGAGGGCAGCCCCTCACGGACGATCTCCGGCTTTTACGAGGGTTCGCCGCCGCCCGGGTGACCCGGCGGCCGGGAGCCGGGCGGCCCGGCCAGGATTTCCTCCATGCAGGAGGCGGGAAGCGGATGGCCGCAGTGGAAACCCTGCAGGGCATCACATCCGGCGTCGGCGAGGAATTTCGACTGCTCGGCGGACTCGACGCCCTCGGCGGTCACCGAAAGGTGCAGCCCGTGGGCCATGTCGATGACGGCCTTCACGATGGCCACGTCGTTCACGCTGTGCGGCAGATCGCGGATGAAAACCCGAGGAATCTTGAGAAAACGGACGGGCAGACGCTTGAGGTACATGAGTGACGAGTATCCCGAGCCGAAGTCGTCGATCGCGATGCCGATCCCCGCCGCGCCGAGTTCGCGCAGAAGGGGCGTGGTGCTTTCCACGTCCCACATGGCCGTGGCTTCCGTGATCTCGAGGACGAGTTGCTCCGGCGGCAGTCTTGTCTCCCGGAGCACCTCCTCGACCATCCGGCTGAGGCCTGGCCGCAGGAACTGGCGGCCCGAGAGGTTCACGGACACCTGCGCCTTCGGGAGGCCCGCCTCGTTCCAGGCCTTACGCTGGGCGCAGGCGGTGCGGAGCATGAACTGGTCCAGGGTGATGATCAGTTCGCTCTCTTCCGCCACGTCGATGAACTGCCCGGGGCACATGACGCTCCCGTCGGGCTGGCGCCACCGCACCAGTGCTTCGGTGCTGAGGATGCGCCCATCGCGGCTGGCCACGATGGGCTGGTAGTAAGCCTCGAGCTCGCCGCGGAGCAGGGCGTCCCGAAGGCGCTGCCGGAGGTCGGCCCGCTCGGAAACCGCGACGCCCATCCCCTCCTTGAAGAACTCGATGCTACCGCCGCCCACGCTCTTTGCGCCTGACATGGCGATATCCGCGCACCTCAGGAGGTCCTCGGGGGCCCGCGCGTCGTCGGGGAAGAAGCTCACACCCGCCGAAAGCCCCAGGTGAAAGTCTCTGCCTGCGACCCTGAGCGGTCGCTTGAAGGCCTCGAACACGTCCTGGACGCAGGCTTCCACCCTGGATGGGTCTTCCGCGCCGGCGAGGACCACGACGAACTCGTCGCTGCCCATGCGGCTCACTTCCCCCGAATCCCCTACCGCGTGGACGAGCCTTCGCCCAGCTTCGCGCAGCAGTTCGTCGCCCACCTCGTGGCCCGCGGTGTCGTTGATCTCCTTGAACCGGTCGAGCCCTAGGTAGATCACGGTGAGCCGCCGGTTTTCGAGAGCGCAGACCTCCAGGTGCCTGCCCAGGCGCTCTTTCAGCAGCACCTGGTTGGGCAGCCCCGTGAGGGCGTCGTAGTGGGCGAAGCGGGCCAGCTGGTCCTCCGCCGCCTTGCGCTCGGTGACGTCGAAGGCCATGCCCACGCTGGCGGTCCGGCCCTCGTATGGAATCATCCCGGCGGTGAAGTCCACCCAACGGCTCTCCCCGCTCTTGGTGACGATCTTGAACTCGTAGCGAGAGGGCACGGTCTCCCCCCTCTGCCGGGCCAGGCCGCGGGCCTTGACCATCTCCCGGTGGTCGGGATGGACCAGTTCCCAGAACCGCAGCCGGCAGAATTCCTCGCGGCTGTAGCCGGTCATGGCCCAGGCCGCAGGGTTCCCGTACACGATATGCTCGCCCCGGTAGATGAGGATGCCCGCGGCGCTGTTTTCGGCCAGCATCCTGAACTTGTACTCGCTCTCCCGGAGGGCCTCTTCGCCGTTCAGGCGGTCCACGGCCATGGCGATCTGGCTCGCCGCCAGCTCCAGAGCCTCTCGGTGGTGGGGCTCGAAGCGCACGTCCTCGTCCAGCGCGACCATGCCCATGACGCCGATGATGCCGTCCCTCAGCCTCAGGGGGACACCCAGCCAGCCGGTACAGCCGGCGGGATAGTGCGCGATCTCCCCCGATGCGGCGAGCTCGTCGAGCTTCGCGCGATCCGCCAGCAGCGGTTCGCCCCGCCCGTAGACCCAGGCTTCCGGCCCCCCGTCCGTCGAAGGCGGCGTCAGGGACCCGTCTTCGCCGGCGAAGTAGGCGAACTCCAGACCGGGGCCCCGCCCACCGGAGAGGGCCAGGAAGTAGCCTCCGGGCGGAACGAGCTTGCGCATGGCGGCGTGGACCTCCGGCAAGAGGTCCTCGAGGGATGTGGAGACAAGAGCCGCCTGCGCGATTACGTAGAGGGCGGTCTGGAGGCGGTCCGCTCTCCGTCGCTCGGTGATGTCCACGGCCGTGATCACGCCGGCCGGACGCCCGGCCATCTCCGCGCGGGCCAGCGTGCAGTCCAGCCACCTGCTCCGGCCGCGCTTCGTCACGATCTGGAGTTCGAAGCGGCGAGGCGCGAACTCGCCCTGCAGGCAGGCGCGGCCCAGCTCCCGGACCGTCTCCCTGAACCGGGGGTGGGCGGGGTCCCAGAACCTCATGGTCCCGAAGTCGTCCTCGTCGATCTCGCCGATGCTTCTCGCGGCGGGGTTGCCGTACACGAAGTGGTCGCCCTGAAAGACCAGGATACCCGCGGCGCTGGTCTCGGCCAGCGTCCTGAACCGCTTCTCGCTCTCCCGGAGGGCCCTTTCCGCCTCCTTGAGGTCGGTGATGTCCACCAGGGTCCCTTCCAGGACCGGCTCCTCGAAGTGCGGGTCGTCGACGAGCGCCGCGTTTTCGAGGACCCAGACGGGGGTGCCGTCCAGTTTACGGCCCAGCCATTCGAGGTTGTTGAGCTGCCCGTTGGCATTCAACTCCTCGAGGTATGTCCTCCGGTCCTCCGGAGCCGCGTAGATTTCCGCTGCCGAATGGGCCTTCATCTCCTCGGGAGAGGCCGCCCCGAAGATACGGGCGAGCGCCGGGTTGCATTCGAGGATCCGGCCGTTCTGGGTGCTGCGGAACCCGCCGGCGACGTTCCGCTCGAAGAGCTGGCGATACCGCTTCTCGCTCTCCACGAGGGCGGCTTCGGCGGACTCGCGCTCCCGGCGGTCCTCCAGGGCGATCAAGGCGTATTCGAGGTCCCCTGCGAGTTCCCTGAGCAGGGCGGTCTCGTCCGGACCGAACACCTCGCCCTCGCCGCCGTAGAGCTGCACGATGCCCACGTGTCGACCCCGCTTGTACAGGGGAAGGGCGGCCGTCGAGAACAGCCGGTGGGTCCGGGTCAGTTCGCGCCAGGGGGCGCAGAGGGGATCGGCCTGGGTGTCCTGAACGAGCACCACGTCTCCCCGGCGCATCTCCCTGCAGGAGAGCGAACAGCACATGGCAGTCTTCCCGCACCGTCCCTGGCAGAAGTCGAGGGCCTCGCCGGCCCTGCAGAAGGGGCTGAACTCTCCGGTGGCCTCGTCCCTCAGGCGTACGCAGGCCAGCCTGTACCCGCCAGTTCCGGTGAGGATCCGGCAGGTCTCGGACAGCATCGCCGCTTCGTCCTCGGCCCGGACGAGCACCTGGTTGACCGCCGACAGGGTCCGGTACAGACGGTTCTGCCGCGCCAGGTCGGCGGCCGCCCGCTTGCGCTCCGTTATGTCCCACACGGAGTCGATGAGGGCGGGCCTTCCCCTGAAGGTGGTCCGGCCGACGGAGATGTCTATCCACCTGCTCTGGCCATCCTTTCGCAGGATTTTGAACTCGTATCGGCTGGGGGGATCGGCCCCCTCGACGCGGGCCTGGGTACGCCCGCCGACCATTTCCCTGAAATCGGGATGGACCAGCTGGAGAAAGTGGATGTTCAGCAGTTCCTCGCGCGTGTAGCCCGTCAGCGCCTCCGCGGCCGCATTCACCTCTACGAAGTGCCCGTCCTGAAGAATGAAGATGGTGGCCGCCGCCGCATCCACCAGGTCGTAGAACCTGACGTCCGCTTCGTGGAGCGCCCCTTCGGCCTCCACCCGACGGGTGACGTCCGCCACCGTCGCCGCAAAGAACCTTCGGCCGTTAACCGGCACCGTTCGGAAGGTCAGTTCAGCGGTAAAGACGCTCCCGTCCTCGCGGCGATGGCGCGCCGGGGCCGAAACGGCCCAGCGGTCCGCCTCACCTGCGGTCCATTCTTCGAACGGCAGGACCGCCCCGTCGACCTGGAGTTCCTGAAATTCGAGCCCCACCAGTTCCTGCGGGGACGTCCCGTAGAGGACTTCCGCCGAGCGGCTGGCCTTAAGGATGCGTCCCGATTCGTCCAGGAGAAACACGGCGTCCCGGCTCCCCTCGGTCAGCGCTTTTTGAAAGGCTTCCTGTTCCAGCGCGTTTTCCGGAGGAGTCGCCGAGGCATGGCTTCGGCGGGCGTCCGATGGATGTGCGCGCTTCTCCGCCATGCGGGACCTCCCTACCGAGTATTAAAAAGTATAGCGCCTTAAAGCATTCAGTGACAGCATCAGAGCGTCGGAAGCCCTGTGTATGGGCATTCCAGGCGCACAGCGGACGGCTACCGACCCTGGCACCCCCGCGATGTTGACTGCTGTTAAAGCGAAGTGGTGCGCACTACGGGACCCGGGGCGGGGCCCTCGGCGGGAGCCGTCGTTCTGCGGATGCTCGCTCTCCGCTCGCATCCTCGAAACGGCTCCAGGCCGTTTCCCGCTCTTCTCATCCTTGCGGTTTTGGGTGGAATGGGGGGTGGTGCGCCCGACAGGACTCGGTCCCTGCGTACCCTAGCCTGCTCGCTCGCGTCGGAGTCCGCTCGCTGCGCGGCAAGGGCCCCTACGGGACCCGGGGCGGGGCCCTCGGCGGGAGCCGTCGTTCTGCGGATGCTCGCTCTTCGCTCGCATCCTCGAAACGGCTCCAGGCCGTCTCCCGTCCTTCTCGTCCTTCGGCATTTGGGGGGAATGGGGGGGGTGGTGCGCCCGACAGGACTCGAACCTGTAACCTCCGGCTCCGTAGGAG
>JBJKRE010000071.1:0-13232 GCA_046704825.1 Acidobacteriota bacterium | reverse complement strand
TCGCCGCGATGAGCGTGTCGCCGTAGATGATCGGAGGCACCTGCTGGATCTGGATGAGCTGGCCCTGGTCGTCCCTGGCCTCCCAGAGGAAGTTTCCGTTCATGTCGTACACGTCGAGGATGCCGCCGCGGTTGTAGAAGAGATCGTCGTACTGGTCCATGACGATCGGCACGTTTGAGAAGTTGAAGAAGTTACGGCGCCAGATCACGTGACCGTTGGTGGGATTGACCGCGCTCACGAAGTTCTCGGCGGCGACGTACACGGTTCCGTCGTGGCCGACGGTCGGAGGCCCGACGACGTAGCCCATGTTGAAATGCCACTTGACGTTGGCCGTGTTGCCGTCCACGCAGTAGAGGTCTCCGTCCTGAGTGCCGAAGAAGATCTGGCTGTCCGACGACACGGCCAGCGGGGTGGCCGCGTTGATACCGATGTTCACCTTCCACGCCAGCTTGCCCGACACGGAATAGGCCCGGATCTGCTGGGACGAGGTCGCGAAGTACAGAATGCCGTTCTGAAGGGCGATGGGGGTGATGACCTGCCCGCCCGGATCGAGCTTCCACACCTGGATGCCCTTGGCGTTCAGGGCGCGCAGCTTGCCGTCGGCCGTCGCGAAGTAGACCGAGCCATCGTTGCCCAGCGTGGGTTCGAAGACGATCGTCGACGGGGAATTATATTGCCATGAGGGTTGGTAATTCGTTTGTGCGGCGACTGCGGTCGCCAGGAATAACAATACACAACAGAGCACACGGCGCATGTTATCCTCCTCCAGCCTCTGTGTGAATATAGCATGCGAAGATTTGGAATGCAACAACCTGGAATGAAAAGAAAACTCGGCCATCTGGAGGCGGCCTCGACGAGGTGGAAGGGCTTACGGGCGGCGAAAGGCGGGCCGATGGGGCCACCAACCCTTTTCGCCGCCCTGCTGCACCAGGGGCGGCCCCCGCATTCCGGGCTGCGCCGGTTCAGCCAGCCGTGTCGGCCTGGCCGTTTCCCACGGTCACGCGCGCCGGGCGCAGGAGCACGTCGCCCCGTTCGTAGCCTGCCTGCAGGACGGACACCACGGTGTTCTCGGGGCCGGGTTGGACGGCGACCGCCTCCATCGTGTTGGGATCGAAGGTCTCGCCGCGCGGTTCGGTTCTGGTGCAGCCGTGGTTCTCCAGGAAGCGCTGGGCCCTGGCGGCGATGAGCGCGAGGCCGTCGGCCACAGCCGGAACCTCTGAGGTCAGGGAGCAGGCCCGGTCCACGTCGTCGAGGATGTCGAGCACCTCCGTCAGAAGCGAGCGTTCCTTCTCTTCGTAGCGCTTTTCGAGGTCCTTGAGCAGGCGCTCCCGCGACCGCCGGGTCTCCTCTTCGAGTTCGGCGACCCGCGTCTTGAGGTTGCGTTCCGCCAGATGGACCCGCCGTTCGAGTTCTTCGACGTACGTCGGCTTCAGATTCGCCTCGGTCGCCCGATCGACCTGCGCATCGCCGCGACCGACCCTGCGCTTGTCCACGACCGAGACGGGCACGCTGTGGTCCTCGTCGTCCCCGCCTCTCAAGTTCCGGATGGGGAGTTCTTCGCTGACTGTATTCTTCGACATGGCACGTCCTTCCTTCCTTGGTGCAGGTTGCCCCGCCGGATCAGGGTCTGAGCAGGTTGAGCGTCACGTAGTACGTCCAGCCACCACGGCCCACACTCAGCGGGAGGCCGGTGGACTCGAGGGCCGCGCGGGCCCTGGCGTAGAACGCAGACGGCGTGGCCACGCCGTGGTCCTCGACCGCCAGGATGTAGTCTCCGGGCCGCAACCCCGTCTGGTCGGCCGGGGACCCGGGCCGGACGTCGGCGATGGCCAGGCCGCCCCGGGCAGGCGCCACCTTGAGCCCCAGGAGGGCCCACGCCATGCCAGGGGTGAGCGCTTCGGGCATTCGCCTGGCCTTCAGGGTCGCCTTGAAGGGTTTGCCGTCTCGGAACCCGGAGAAGGTCACGGGCTGGCCGACGGGCAGGAGGGGCAGCTTGGCGTTCAGGTCGCCCGCGTCGTCGATGGGCTTGCCGTTCATCCCGATCAGGATGTCTCCGGGGCGGATGGCGTCCTGCGGATATGCGTAGGGGTATGTCTTGGCCACGATCACGCCCTTCTGTTCGCCGATCTGGCGCCTGAAGGCGTCGCTCGGGTCGAGCGCGAGGAAACCCAGCCAGGTCGGTTTGATGTGCCCGTATACGCTGAGCTGATCCATGACGCGGTGTGCCCTGTCGATGGGGATGGCGAATCCGATGCCCTGGGCGTTCTTGATGATGGCGGTGTTGATGCCGATGACCTGCCCGAGGATGTTGAGCAGGGGACCGCCCGAATTGCCGGGGTTGATGGGGGCGTCCGTCTGGAGGAAGTCGGAATACTCCATGTTGCCCGATTTGAAGGTCCGGCCCACGGCTGACAGCACGCCCACCGTGACCGTATTGGACAGCCCGTACGGGTTGCCCACGGCGATGACCGGTTCGCCGATCATGAGGTCGTCCGACCGGCCCAGCTGGACCGTGGGAAAGGGGTGGTCTCCGTCGATCTTCAGCAGCGCCAGGTCCATCTCGGGCGCCGCCCCGACGACCTTGGCAGGGTATCGCTTGCCGTCCTTGAGCGTCACCCGGATGTCGGACCCGCCCATGATCACGTGCTCGTTGGTCAGGATGTAGCCCTTGGGGTCCACGATGAAGCCCGATCCCAGCGAGTACTCCTCCTCGGCCTGCTGACGGCCGAAGAAATCGCCGCCGAACATGTCCCAGATGGAGCCCGCGAACGGGTTCTGGACGCGGTGCTTGCAGGAGATGTAGACCACGCAGGGGCTGACCCTCCGCACCACTTTGACCACCTGGGTATCTCGCATGGCGTACTGCTGTTCGGGCGTCAGCGACGCGCGGGCGACCCGTGGAACCAGCGCGGCCGCCAGTGCGGCCGCCAGCATGAATCGCAGAGACAGGGCTTTCATAAACTCGCTCCTTCCGTGTCGCTCCCCACCGCATCGCGGGAAACGGGGGCGAACGCGATCAGCCGCGCCGCCCGATGAGCCTTTCGATCCGCTTCTCGATGGGGGGGTGAGTCGAGAACAGGTCCATGAGCCCCCTGGCCGTGAGCGGCTTGACGATGAACATGTGGGCGGTGGCGGGCGTGGCCTTCAGCGGGATCTTGAGGGACATGGCCTGGAGCTTCTTGAGCGCGTTGGCAAGCCCGTACGGGTTGCCCGCGTAGTGGGCGCCGGCCTCGTCCGCGCCGAATTCGCGCTGGCGCGAGATGGCCATCTGTATGAGCAGGGCCGCGATTGGGGCCACCAGCGCCGCTATGAGCAGGGCGATGGGGTTGCCGCCCCGGTCCCTGCTGTTGCCCCCGTACCCGCCGAATATGAGGCCCCACCGCGCGATCGAGGCGAGGAACATGATGGCCGACGCCACGGCCGCCGCCATGGTCCCGATCAGGATGTCGCGGTGCTTGACGTGGGCGAGTTCGTGCCCGAGAACGCCCTTGAGTTCTTCCTCGTCGAGCAGTTCGAGTATGCCGTCCGTGACGGCTACCACCGCGTGCTTCGGATTCCTGCCCGTGGCGAAGGCGTTGGGTGAATCGCTCGGGATCCGGTAGATCTTCGGCATGGGGATGCCGGCGGCCTGGCTGAGCTGAGCCACGATCGCGTGGACGCGCGGTGCTTCGGCCTCGGTGAGCTCCTTCGCCTTGTAGGAGGCCAGGACGAGCTTGTCTGAAAACCAGTAGGAGAAGAAATTGATACCCAGGGCGATCACGAAGGCGATGATCAGCCCGCCCCGTCCCGCCACGGCGCCGCCGATGAGCATGAGGAGGGCCGCCAGGGCGACGAAGAGGACCATCGTTTTAAACCAGTTACCCATCGATCGTTCTCCGCTTCAAATGCAAAGCCCGTCACCGTGGCGGGTCTTGGACATTATAACAACAGCGGGCGCGCGTGCGATGCAGGGCCAGGACAAGGACGAAGGTCTCCGCCCGCCCCGTCCTGCCGACTCACCCCTTCTCCGAAGCCGGCTCGGCACCGCGGACGCCTTCGAACGCAAGCCCGTCCGCGCCCGGAGCGACCGTGATGGTCTGGCCAGGCGCGAAGCGGCCCGACAGTATCTCCTTGGAGAGCGGGTTCTCGAGATAGCGCTGGATGGCCCGCTTGAGCGGTCTGGCCCCGAAGTCGGGGTCGTACCCCACCGCGGCCAGATAGTCTTCGGCTCCCCGCGTGACCTCCAAAACGTACCCCTGGTGTGCGAGCCGCCTCTGGAGCACGCCGACCTGGATGCGGACGATGCCCTCCAGGTCCTTCTCGGTGAGCGAACGGAAGAGGACCGTCTCGTCGATCCGGTTCAGGAATTCGGGGCGGAAGGTGGCCTTGAGTTCCTCGAAGACCTTCCGGCGCATGCCGTCCGGGTCGGTGGCCGCCAGCTCCTGGATCCACCGCGAACCGATGTTGCTGGTCATCACCAGGATCGTCTGGCTGAAGTTGATGGTCCGGCCCTTGGCGTCCGTGAGGCGGCCGTCGTCCATGACCTGCAGCAGGATGTTGAACACGTCGGGGTGCGCCTTCTCGATCTCGTCGAGGAGGATGACGCTGTAGGGCCGGCGGTGTAAGGCCTCGGTGAGCTGGCCCCCCTCCTCGTAGCCCACGTATCCGGGCGGCGCCCCGATGAGCTTGGCGACGGCGTGCTTCTCCATGTACTCGCTCATGTCGAGCCGGACCATGGCCCTCTCGTCGTCGAACAGGAACTCGGCCAGGGCCTTGCACAGTTCGGTCTTTCCGACGCCCGTGGGCCCCATGAAGAGGAAGGACCCGATGGGCCTGTGGGGATCGGACAGGCCCGAGCGGGAACGGCGGACGGCGTCCGACACGACCCTGAGGGCATCGTCCTGGCCCACCACGCGCATGCGCAGGCGGTCCTCCATCTTGAGCAGCTTGCTCCGTTCGCCCTCGAGCATCTTGGCGACGGGGATGCCCGTCCAGGCGGACACGACCTGCGCGATGTCCTCTTCGTCCACCTCCTCCTTGAGGAGCGGCCGGTCCTTCTGGAGCACCGTCAGCTTCTCCTGCACGCGAGCCAGCTCCTCCTCGAGCCTGGGGAGCCGCCCGTACTTGATCTGTGCGGCCTCGTCGTAGTTGCCCAGCCTTTCGGCGCGCTCCGACTCTGCGCGCATGGATTCGATGTCGCGCTTGACCTCCTGGATTTTCTTGATGGCGTCGCGCTCGGACAGCCACCGCGCCCGCATGGCCTTGGCGTCGTTCTCCACGCCTGCGAGGTCTGCATCGAGTTCCTTGAGCCGTTTCCGGCTCGCGGCGTCGTGCTCTCTCAGAAGGGCCTGCTTCTCGATCTGCAGCGAGGCGATCTGCCGTTCGAGCGTGTCCAGCTCGTAGGGACGCGAGTCCACCTGTATCCTGAGCCGCGCCGCGGCCTCGTCCACGAGATCGATGGCCTTGTCGGGGAGCCTCCGGTCGTGCAGGTAACGGTCCGAGAGTGTGACGGCCGCCACGATGGCGGCGTCGCGTATGCGCACGCCGTGGTGGACCTCGAACCGCTCCTTGAGCCCCCTGAGGATGGCGATGGAGTCCTCCACAGCCGGTTCGCCCACGTAGACGGGCTGGAACCGTCTCTCGAGCGCGGGGTCCTTCTCGATATACTTGCGGTACTCGTTGACGGTCGTGGCGCCTATGGCGTGCAGTTCTCCGCGAGCCAGGGACGGCTTCAATATGTTCGACGCATCCATGGCGCCCTCGGCGGCCCCGGCCCCGACCAGCGTGTGGAGTTCGTCGATGAAGAGGATGACGTCGCCCTCTGACGCCGTGATCTCTTTGACGACGGCCTTCAGCCGGTCCTCGAACTCGCCCCGGAACTTGGTGCCCGCGATGAGGCTCGCCAGGTCCAGCTGGACCAGCCGCTTGTCCTTGAGCGATTCCGGAACGTCTCCGTTGGCGATCCGCCCCGCCAAGCCTTCGACGATGGCCGTCTTGCCGACGCCCGGGTCTCCGACTAGGACCGGGTTGTTCTTGGTCCGCCTCGCAAGGATCTGCGCCAGCCGCCTTATTTCGTGGTCCCGTCCTATGACCGGATCGAGCTTGTTGAGCCTGGCCATCTCGGTGAGGTCGCGCCCGTACTGCTTGAGCGCCTGGAACTTGCCCTCCGGGTTGGCGTCCGTGATCCTCTGGGAGCCCCGGACCTCCTGCAGGGCGGCCAGGAGACGCTCGCGGTCGAGGCCGGCGTCCCTGAGCGCCTTTGAGGCCGAAGAGCCCGTGGCCTCCAGCATCGCCGCCAGAATGTGTTCGGTAGACACGAAGTCGTCCTTGAAGAACCTCGCCTGGCCCGCGGCGGACTCCAGGATCTGTATCGTCTGCCTGGAAAGGGCGGGTTCGGCCGTCCGGCCGATGGTCGGAAGCTTCTCGATCAAGGTATTCAACCTGTTGGTGAGCGGGAGGAGATCGACCCCGAGACGTTCGAGAACGGCGGGGACGATGCCGCCCTCCTGGCCGACCAGTGCGAGGGCGAGGTGTTCGGGCGCCGCTTCCGAGTTGCGGTGCTGCGAAGCCAGTTCGATCGAAGTCGATACCGCCTCGCGAGCCTTTTCCGTGAATTGTTCCCATTTCATCATCGTCAGTCTCCTCCGCCAGGAATGCGAGCAAACCTGAGCGTAATGTGAATATAATATTTTAGTATGATGATGTCAAGTTGTGCCGGCCCCCGGCCCTATCGTCGTGGGTGCGGCCTTCGCCGGCCGGCGCCATTTCGTGCGTTCCCCCTTTTGTCCGCCGCCGCACTTGTGAGACACTTGAGTCGGAGCCTGACGTTATGGACGAGTCTATCCAGGTCGGTCGCTACCAGGTCGAGAAGGTCATCGGGAGAGGGGCCATGGGCGTGGTGTACCTCGCCTACGACCCGCAGATCGACCGCCGGGTGGCGCTCAAGACCATCCGTCCGCTCGAGGGGGCCAGGGACGAAGAGATCGCCGAAACGCGAGAACGTTTCCTGCGGGAGGCCAAGGCGGCCGGTCGGCTCCTCCATCCGAATATCGTGACCATCTTCGACGTCTTCGAAGACCGGGGCATCCTCTATATCGCCATGGAGTACGTCGAGGGCGAGCTGCTGGACGCCCACTGCACGAAGAAGTCTCTGCTGCCCATGGAGCAGGTGCTCGGCCTGGTGGTGCAGGGCCTGTCGGCGTTGCACTACGCCCACCGCCACGGTGTGATCCACCGCGACATCAAGCCCGCGAACCTCATGATGGTGGAGGACGGCCATACCCTCAAGATCATGGACTTCGGCGTTGCGAGACAGGGCGGCGCGCACCTCACCCAGACGGGGATGGTCGTGGGGACGCCGCACTACATGTCGCCCGAGCAGATAGAGGGTGAGGTCCTGGACGGCCGCTCGGACGTCTTTTCGATGGGCGTCGTGCTCTACGAACTCCTGACCGGGGAGCGACCCTTCCCCGGCGACACGATCTCGACGGTCATTTACAGGATCATGCACGACGCGCCGCTGCCGGTCCATAAGTTGAACGGAAAGATTCCCGAAGCGCTGACGGGCATCCTTCAGAAGGCGCTGGCAAAGGACCGCGAGGCTCGCTACGCCTCGGCCCAGGCCTTCAAGCGGGCCCTGGACGACTTCCTTGCCAGCCGTCCGGTGCCCCGCCAGGAGGAGGCCGACCCGTTCGACGTACCCGAGCCTGATGGGGCGCAGGACTCGTTTCTGCCACCTCCCCCGTCCACGGGAGTGCGTCTGAAATCAAAGAAAAAGCGACGCTCCGGCCGCGTTCTGCTGCTCACCGGACTGGCCGCTCTGGTCTTCGCAGCGGTGCTCATCGGTCTGGATTACTTCTGGTCGGTTCAGGGAGACGCCCGGCTGCCCATCGTGAGGCCCCCCGCTTCTCAGGAGAAGCTGCCCGTCCTCATCAACGTGGTTACCAAGCCCCCGGGCGCCAGGTTGTTCCTCGACGGTTCGCCGGTCAAGGTGGTCACCATCCCGCCGGGAGACCACGGGATCCACCTCGTCGAGGCCAGGCTGGGGTGCCTGAGCGCCAAGAGGTCGATCAGCGACGTACGGAGCGCGGAAACGCTGACGCTGGACCTCAAACCGGGCTTCTACACGTTCCATGCGGATTCCGAACCGTCGGGCGCCGAGGTTTTCCTGGACGGCAAGGACACGGGCAAGGCGACCCCCGCAAAGCTCGACCGTGAAGGTTGCGAGCCGTTCGCCCTGGCCTTCGAAAAGAAGGGATGGATCACCAAAGAGGTCAAAGTCGATCCACGGGATGCCACGACCCTCAAAGTCTCGCTCGTCAAGGAACCGGACAAAGGGAGATTGCGGGCCGTCAGCGCCTCTGGTACAATCAAGATCTACGAAGACAATCGCCTGTTGGGAAGTTCGGGGCAGTCCATCGAACTCCCGGCGGGAGAACACACTTTGCGTTTCGTGGATGAGACCCTTCGCGGCACGCGGGAGCAGAAGGTCACCATAAAGCCCGATGCCACGAATACAGTACACGTCCCCGCTTTCAAGACGGCCAAGGTCTTCCTGTACGGGAAGCCGGCAGACGAAGGAAAGGTGATAGTGGATGGGACGTATCTTGAAGATCTCCCCCTCAACGGGACGACCCCGCTGGCCGTGGGACCGCACCTTTTCACCGTCGTCGGTTCGGACGGCAAGAAGGTCAGCTTTCACTGGACGCTCAAGCCCGGGGATCAGACGAGGGTCGTGGATTACGACACGGGCCGCGTCACTGTGCCTTAGCGGACTGCTGTTTCTCTCGGCCGCGCCGTCGGCGCTCAGGGCAGGCGAGGCTGCGGCGACCTTTCCGCCTCGACCGGACAGCGTCGCCTCGGCCCAGGATCTCATCGGCGCGGCCAACGCGGCCCTCTACTCCGGACGGCCTGACCAGGCCTACCGTCTGCTGATGACCGCCTCACCCCATACCAAGACGGAGAAGGGCTTCCTGGACCTCGCAGCGCGAGTCTACCTCGCACTCGACCGCCCCATGCGGGCCGCCGAATCCTACTCCGGCCTCGTCAGGAGCGAACCGGACGCCTCCGAAAGAGTCCGTGCCCTCCTTCAGCGGCAGGGAACGCTGCACCCGGGGAGCTACTTCACGTTCGACCAGAAGCCCTTTCCAATCCACGACAAGGGGAGCCTCAAACAGATCGAGGCGGCCGTGCCCGGACCGCAGGGTTCGGTGTATCTTCTGACCAAGAACGCCCTTCTTTCGATGGGCCCCGACGGGAAAATCCTTTCGAGCAAGCCTCTCGCCGGCGCGCGCGACCTCAGCCTCGACGGCCGCGGGAGGCCGGTGGCTCTGGGCGAAAATCAAATCCTTTGGGACGGTAAGGCCATCCCCCTGCCCGCGGGGCTGGACGAACCGGTATCCGTGGCCGCCTCGCCGGACGGCAGCCTCATCCTGCTCGACGCCGGCAGGCGCCGGCTTTACAGGTTGAACGCCAAAGGGGTGCCGGCCGGCAGCGCGGCTCTGGGAATTCGCAAACCTACGATCGTTCGGACGGATGCGGCGGGTCGAATCTACGTGGCGGACCGTGACGGGGACAAGGTCTTCGTCTTCGGCGCGGACATGAGCCCGCTCCGCGTGCTCGACCCGGAGGCCCTGGGCCACCGGGTCCGCAAGCTCGAGGGCCTCTTCGTGGACTTCGCCGGGGACATGCTCCTCTTCGACGCCCGGGCCCACGAACTGCTCATGTTCTCGTCGGACGGCCGCTTCCTGGGCAGCACCAACGAAAGCGTGGCCCGCATCTACGTGGCCGGGTGGAACGGCCTGGGAACCGTCGTCTACGTGGACAAGCGGGCGGCCGTGCTGGGGAGGATCGGGACATGAGGCGGCCGGCGGTATTCTTTTCGCTCATCGCCGTGCTTCTCGCCGTTCCCCTGCTCGGACAGGTCGTCGTGCAGGAGATCGGCACCCTACACGAGTCCTACCAGAAGGCGGATCAAGCCTTCAACAACTATCAGTTCCCTGAGGCCCTGGAGGCCCTGAACCCTTTGCTGGACACGCTTACGCAGTGGGAAACCAGCGGACGGCTCCAGCCTCAGGACGAGGCTCTTCTTGAAAAGGCCCTGGAGCTGAGGGGCATCTGCGAGTTCAACACGGGCAAGCTGGACGACGCCAAGAAGGATTTCGAGCGGCTCATAAACCTCAGACCCGATTATCCCTTCGCCCGCATCAGGACGCCAAAGATTAAGAAGTTCTTCGAGGACATCCGGAAGCAGCTCACGGGAACGCTGGAGCTGTCCGTCACGCCCGCAGACAGCCAGGTCTTCCTGGACGGGCGGTCCCTGGGCACGGGGGTACCCGGCTCCATCCCCGTCCTGAGGGGACTGCACGTGGTGAAGGTGGTGCATCCGGGGTACACCTCTCAGGAGAAGGAGCTCAACGTGGAAGTGGGCACGTCGGTGCCGTTCGCCGTCAAGCTCGTTCCGAACGCCCGCAGCATATACTTTTTCGTCCGGCCCGAGGGCACCAGGCTGTACATCGACGAGAAGCTTGTGGGGAAAGCCGACAAGCTGGCCTCCTCGAAGGACGAATGGGCCAGGTTCGCCCAGAACAACGGGTCCGACGCCTCATCGATCTATGTGATCCCGGCGCTCTACCTTCCGCCGGGCGAACACAAGGTCACCCTCGAGAGGGGTTGCTACGCGACGCGGGAATTTCGTCTGAACGTGGAACTGGACACGGTCAACAACAGACCCGGTTTCATCAAACCCATCGCCCTCGAGCGGCGGACCGTGGATCTGCGCCTGACGTCCAGGCCCACGGGGGCCGAAGTGAGCATCGACGGTCGTGACTACGGCAAGACGCCGCTGCAGGTCGGCGACTTCTGCATCGGCCCGCACGATTTCCTCGTGCACAAGCATGGAGTCGGCGAATTCAAAGCGAGCATCCAGGTTCCCGACAAGTCCCCCTTTGTCGTGAAGGCCACCCTCCGCCCCACTCTCCTTTGGGTCGGGTTCACCCGCGAGCAGAACGTCACCCAGGATCAGCTTCAGAACGCCGACGACGCGCTGGCCAGGGCCGTGCCCGGGATGCCGCTGTTCAACGGCACCATTGCTGAGGAGCGCGACCCCCTCCTCCCCGACACCTTCTTCGCCCAGGGGGTGGGATTCGACGTCAGGGCTTCGACGGCGGAGAGCCTGTGCACCAAGTACAGGTGCCAGGGACTGCTGGTCGGACTGCTGAGATCGGCGCCCGGCAAGAACCTCGAGGTCACGCTGCGCCTCTTCGTTCCGGGGTTGCCCGGCTACGACGAGTACAGCGACTTCGTGGACGCACCGGGGAAAGCCGCCGATGCCCTGGGGCTGCTGAACGGATCCCCGTTCAAGGTCACTCCGTCGAAGGTGGTGGCCCTGGCGGACCTGGCCGGTGAGCCGGGGCCCGTGTTCGTGCGGGGCGTCCGCTCCCCCGGCGGACCCCGGCCGGGCGACATCCTGCTGGGGGTGGATTCGACCATCACCGCCGACAGGGCGTCCGCGCTGAAGTACATGAAGGCGAGCGCCGAGCCGGTGTTCCGCTTCCTGCACGCCGGCAACGAGCACACCTGGACTTTCAAGCCGGAGGCCTTCCACGAGGTGATCCCGTACGAAGGCCCCGATGCCGGGTACCGCCGGCTCTGGCTGCTCGCCCACCAGGCGCTGCTCGGGGCGGAGGACCCGGTGGAGGGTTTCGCCGCCCGCCTGAACGCCGCGCTGGCCGAACTCAACCTGGGCCGCCCCGCCGTGGCCCTTGAGGACCTGAAGGACACCGCTGCGCCGGGGTCGCCCTTCTTCGGTGCGGCGACCCTTGACTACGTTCGGGCCGTGGCCCTCATCCAGCTCGGACAGCCACAAAAGGCCAGGCCCCTGCTGCTCACCGCGGCGGGCGACGCGAAGGCGACGCTCGACGGCGTGGGCAACATCCTCGTCCAGCCCCTGGCCATAGACCTGCTGCGTCAGCTGCCCGCCCCGCCTCCGCCGCCGGACAAGAATGCCGCCCCGGCGGGGAACGGCGGTTGACCCGTGATCGTAAGGAGAAGGCAATGCCCCGGAAGCCGCCCATCGGCCGACTGACGGCACTCAGCCACGGCGCCGGCTGAGCGTGCAAAATCAGTCCGATGGACCTGGCGGAGGTTCTCCGTCAGCTGCCACCCATGATGGACGAACGCCTCCTGACGGCCTCCGGGCACGTCGAGGACGCCGCCGCGTACCTGTTGGACGCGGACAGGGTCCTCGTGTTCACGACGGACTACTTTACGCCCGTGGTCGACGACCCGTACACATTCGGCGGCATCGCGGCCGCCAACGCCTTTTCCGACGTCTACGCCATGGGCGGCGCGCCGAAGCTGGCTCTGAACCTCATGAACTTTCCGACGCGCCAGCACAGGTCCGACGAAATGGTCGAGATCCTCAAAGGAGGGGCCGACAAGGCCATCGAGGCCGGGTGCCTGGTGGTGGGCGGGCACACGGTGGACGATCCCGAGCCCAAATACGGCATGGCGGTCATCGGTGAGGCACGGGTTCAGAGCCTGCTCCGCAAGGACGGCGCCGGGCCGGGGGACCTGATCTACCTGACAAAGCCCCTGGGCACGGGCATCCTCGCCACGGCGTTCAAGAACGACGAACTGGACGAGATGGGGTACCGGGAAGCCGTCGAGTCCATGCTGACCCTGAACCGCATGGCGTCCGAGGCCGCCGTGGAAGCAGGACTGAAGGGCGCCACGGATGTAACCGGGTTCGGACTCCTGGGACACCTTCTCGAAATGTGCACCGAGGGCGGCCTGGGTGCCTCGCTGGACCTGTCCGCCGTCCCCTTCTTCGACGGAGTCGAAACCTTCGCGGAGAAGGAGATGGTTCCGGGCGGCACCTACGCCAACCGCGACCTCGTCCTGCCTTCCCTGGACTTCGATGAAGGTCTCGTGCCCCACCGGATCCTCATGGCGGCCGACGCCCAGACTTCGGGCGGCCTCCTGCTGGCGGTCCCTCCGTCGCTGAAGGCCCCGCTGGAATCCGCGCTCGAGTCCCGGGGCCAGCGGTGGTGGGAGGTCGGGCGCTTCGATGCGGGACCGGCAAGGATCCGAGTCAATCCCTGATTCCCTGATCGCTTCGACATCGGTGTAAAGAGCGGCGGCGCGTCGGAAGGAGAGCGCAGCCCGCTCCGGATATTGCGGAGCGGGCTGCGCCGGGTTCTTACAGTTTCGGCGCCTTGTTCACCAGCTTGAAGGCCAGCGCCATGAAGGCC
>JBJKRE010000070.1:0-5477 GCA_046704825.1 Acidobacteriota bacterium | reverse complement strand
GCAGGAGGTGTGGTTCATGGGCTCGCGGAAATCGTCCAAGCCTGAAATCCACGCGGTTGCCTTGTCGGGTCGGGAGAGGCTAGTGATTCGCCTTCCCGGCACCCTAAAGCTCCGCGACGTCGCTCCCGACGGCCGGGTGCTCATCACGCTAGGGAGAGAGAGGTTCGAGCTGAGAGGCCTCATGGCGGGAGACGACGCAGAGCGCGATTACTCCTGGTTGGGAGGCACCATCCTGCCCCGCCTTTCGCCCGACGGGACGCAGATGGTCTTCCAGGAGCGCGGCGAGGGCGTAGGAGCCGAGCCTTCGGCCTATCACTGGCGGGTGGGCGATCCGGCGCCCAAGCGAATCGCGATGGGAAGTCCTTGCGACGTGTCTCCAGACTGGACAAAAGTCCTCGTGAGGACTGGCGAAACCAGCAAACCGCACCTTGAAATCGTGCCCATCGGAGCAGGAGAAGCGGTGGCGCTGCCGATGGGGCAACTCACTCGGTTGGGATGGGCGAGGTGGGACCCGGCCGGGAAACGGATCGTCGTCATGGGAGGAGACTACCGGTACACGAGGGCCCTCTACGTGCAGGCCGTGGTGGGAGGGCCGCCGCACTTCATTGCCGAGGGCGGGTGGATGACTACCTTCACACCCGATGGGGCCCAGGTCGTTGCCATGCCCAAACAGGGTTGGGGCAGAGGCCGCCCGTTCCTCCGCTACCCGGTGAACGGAGGCGAACCGACGCGGATCCCCTTCTTGAAAGACTCCGATTGGCCGATTCAATTCAGCAAGGACGGTCGGTTTCTCTTTGTCATGTTGCTTGATCTCGAGACGATAAGAAACTGCACGCAAAAGGTGCAACGGCTGGACCTGAAAACGGGCCGGAGGGAGCCGTGGCTGGAACTCACCCCACCGGACCGGGTCGGGGCAGACATGGAAGAAGATAACAACAGCCTCGTATGGCTTACACCGGACGGCCGGTACTATCTCTACGCTTACAAGCGTACGCTGCAGGACCTGTACGTCGTGAATGGGCTGAGGTGATTTGAGATTTGGGAATTGGGATTTTGGATTTGAAATGCGGCAGAGGGCGGGCCTTCGAACGCACGCGACCTGAAGGTCGCTCCCACGGTGTCAATAGTGCGGTCTGCCGTCCGCGATCGGCGGTCAGATAGTGAAGAGAGGATTCGGGAAATGACGTTGGTTAGGGGTTCTCACCTCGGTCCATACGAGATCGCGGGCCTAGTCGGCTCTGGCGGGATGGGTGAGGTGTACCGGGCGCGGGACACTCGGTTGGGCCGGGACGTTGCCGTCAAGGTCCTGCCGGCTGAGTTTGCGGACCATCCCGAGCGGGTCCGGCGCTTCGAGCAGGAGGCGCGGGCCGTCGCGGCGCTGAACCACCCCAACATCCTGTCGATCTATGACGTGGGTGAGCAGGAAGGCGCGCCCTACCTGGTCACCGAACTGCTCGAAGGGGAGAGCCTGCGGGAGATGCTGGTTGAGGGGCCCATCCCCGTCCGAAAGGCCATCAACATCGGCGCACAGGTGGCCGAGGGTCTCGCCGCGGCCCACGAGAAGGGGATCGTCCACCGGGACCTGAAGCCCGGCAACGTGTTCATTACCAAGTCCGGCCACGTCAAGATCCTGGATTTTGGCCTGGCGCGCTTGGCGTCTCTGGAGCCCGGGAGTCCAGTGCCCCTCTCCGAGGCCGAAACGAAACAGCCTGCCACCTGCCCCGGCGTAGTCATGGGCACGGTGGGCTACATGTCGCCCGAACAGGTAAAGGGCCGGCCCGCTGACGCGCGGTCGGACATTTTCGCCTTCGGGATCATCCTTCACGAGATGCTCTCTGGCAAGGGGCCTTTCGGGCGTGATTCGGTCGCGGAGTCCCTGGCGGCGGTTCTCAAAGAGGACCCGCCGCCGATTTCCGGTTTGGCGCCCTCCGTTGCCCGCCTCATCGAGCGTTGCCTGAAGAAAGAGCCCTTGGAGCGTTTCCAGTCCGTGGCCGAACTCAGGTCCGCTATCCAGGCCTGGGAAACCTCTCCGCCAATCCGGGAAAAACAATCGGTGGCGGTCTTCCCTTTTGCCAACATCACCGGGAGGAGGGAGGACGATTTTCTATGTGAGGGGCTGGCAGAGGAGATCATCGACGCGCTGACCCATATTGTTGGCCTGCGTGTCATCGCACGAACCTCGGCCTTTGCCGTAGCCCGGCTGGGCCTGGACCTCGGCGAGGCGGGGAAGCGCCTCGGTGCAGCCGTCATCCTTGAAGGGAGCGTCCGGCGCGCGGGCAAACGTGTCCGTGTAACGGCCCAACTGGCCGCGACGAGCGACGGTAGCCAGATCTGGAGCCAACGGTACGACCGTGAGATGACGGACGTCCTGGCGATCGAGGAGGAAATCGCGGTCGCCATCGCCGAGAGTTTACGAATTGAACTGACTCCGGACGAGCGTTTATCGAAGCAGGCGGCGGTGGACCCGCAGGCCCACGTCGCGTACCTGGAAGGACGCTACCACTTTGCGAGGGGAACTCCTGATTCGATGACGGCCGCGAAGAACTGCTACGAGAAGGCCGTTGAACTCGCACCGGACTACGCCCTCGCCTACGACTCGTTGGCGGAACTCTACTGGTACTTCGGTTTCTTCGGCAACATGCCACCCAGGGACGCGTTCTCACAAAGCACATGGCTTGCAATGCGCGCCCTGGAACTGGACCACTCCCTGGCACAAACCCACGCGTTACTCGGAATGCTCAGGAAGGAACTGGACTACAAGTGGTCCGAAGTCGAGCGAGAACTGCACCTGGCGCTGGACCTGTGTCCGAACTCGCCACTGGTCCTGCTCCGGAGGGTCATCAGCAGCCTTCTGCCCAGCGGGAGGGTCGTGGAGGCCATGGAAGAGCTGGACAAACTCCTGGAGACCGATCCGCTTTCCATTTTTCTGCGCTGGTGGTTGTCGATTTCCGCCTACCTCGCCCGCGAACCCGAAAGGACCATCGAGGAAGGGCGCCGCATGATTGCCCTCGACACGGGGCACTTCCTGGGACACTGGTCTCTGGGGATCGGTTTGGGCGAAACGGGCGCAATTCAGGATGCTGTCCTTGCCCTTGAGAAGTCTCATGATCTGTCGGGCGGATCGCCCTTCACGCTGGGTTTTCTGGCACAGGCCTATGGGCGCGCCGGCAGGCGAGTGGATGCGAATCGTTTGCTCGGTAAGGCAGAGGCCATGGCGGCTTCGACATATGTTCCCCCGTCGGTGCTGGCCGTGGGCTACTCGGGCTTGGAGGAATGGGAACATGTTCTCGAGTGGCTTGGCAAGGCCATCGATGCACGGGACCCGATCATCGTTCCGATCAAGACCTTCCCCTGGCTGGACCCTGTGCGGGACGACCCGCGTTTCGCACGTCTGCTCCATAGGATGAATCTTGAATAGAAAGCGCATTGGGCCGGAAGACGTGAGTGAGTACGGCATTGGGATTGAGGAATTGAAGGTCGGCGGGAGATATAACGGGTGATGAGTTTTGAATGTTGGGTTCTGAGTTGAGGTACTACTGTTCTCCAGGCGCCGGACGCATGGGGCGGTCCACCGTCCCGAATTTGATGGAAGGGGATTCAAGCCGTGGCGTTGGATAAAGGCTCCCATCTCGGCCCCTATGAAATACTGGCTCCGCTCGGTTCGGGCGGGATGGGCGAGGTGTACCGGGCGCGGGACACTCGGCTCGGACGGGAAGTGGCCGTCAAGGGTCTTCCGGCTGAGTTTGCGGACCATCCCGAGCGGGTCCGGCGCTTCGAGCAGGAGGCCCGGGCGGTCGCCGCGCTGAACCACGCGAACATCCTTTCGATCTACGACGTGGGTGAGCAGGAAGGCGCGCCCTACCTGGTCACCGAACTGCTGGAGGGCGAGAGCCTGCGGGAGATGCTGGTCGAAGGGCCGATCCCGGTCCGCAGGGCCATCGACATCGGCACGCAGGTGGCCGAAGGCCTCGCCGTGGCGCACGAGAAGGGCATCGTCCACAGGGACCTCAAGCCCGGCAACGTCTTCCTGACGAAGGAGGGCCGGGTCAAGATCCTGGACTTCGGGCTGGCGCGTCTGGTGAAAGGCGAAGGCGATTCGACGCCAGACTCCCGAGCCCCCACGGCGGACCAGGGCACGAAGCCGGGCGTCGTTCTCGGCACTATGGGTTACATGTCACCCGAGCAGGTGAAGGGCCGTCCCGCCGACGCCCGGTCGGATATCTTCTCGCTGGGCGTCATGCTTCACGAGATGCTCACGGGCGAACGCGTCTTCAAGGGCGACTCCGAAGCCGAGGTCATGACCGCGATCCTCAAGGAAGACCCGGCGCCGTTGTCCGAGCCGGATCTGAAAATTCCGCCCATGCTCGGCCGCACCGTCGCGCACTGCCTCGAGAAGAACCCCGATAGGCGGTTCCAGTCGGCCCGCGACATCTGCTTCGCGCTGGAATCCGTAAGCTCCTCGTCCAGCGTATCGGTCGCTTTGCCTCCGCTGCCGGGAGAGAACCGGAAGCGGCTGTTGAAACGGTCGCTTATGGGGCTGGCGCTGGGGGCTGTCGCCGTCGCTCTGCTGTCTGCAGGTGGCCTGTGGAGCAAGCACAGGTACACCCGGCCAGCTCCCACGTACAAGCGGATCACCTTCCGGCGCGGGGCCGCGAAGGCGGCCATGTTCACACCAGATCTGCAATCGGTTGTCTACAGCGCGAGCTGGGAAGGCGGCGAACAGGACGCGCTCTACGTCCAGCGCCTCGCCTCTCCGGATGCGCGGCCGCTGGGCGTTTCCGGGACGGTGGTGGGCGTCGCGGGAGCCGATGTCTTCTATCTCCACAAGGGGACGCTCTCGCAGATCCCTCTGGAAGGCGGAACGCCGCGCGACCTCCTCGCCGGTACTGCGAATGCGGACTGCGACCGCACGGGAACCCGATTTGCGATCGTGCGGCGCGACTATGGGAGGAACGTTAGAAACTATTTTTGTCGGCTCGAGTATCCCGTGGGGAGGGTCCTGCTGGAGTCAAAGGGCCAGCAGTTCATCTTGGATCCCCGGATCTCACCGGACGGGAAGCGTATCGCCTTTATATGGGTGGACAAGTTGTCGTCCGGCCTGGGGGACATATGCGTCCTGGACGAGTCCGGGCGTAAGCGGACGCTGGCCAGAGACCGGCAAAACCTGGGGGATCTGCGGGAGGCCACGCATTGCCTGGCATGGTCCGCAGACGGCGACGAAGTGTGGTTCATGACGGGCGAGACGGAGAACAGTGTGGAGATTCACGCCGTGAGCCTGGCGGCAAAGGAGCGCCTGGTTGCGAGGCTGCCGGGGCGGCTCAGGCTCAGGGATATCGCCTCCGACGGCCGGGTGCTGGTGACCCTCGGCCGGGCGAGATTCGAGCTGCGCGGACGCCTGGCGGGAGACGAGATGGAACGCGACTACTCGTGGCTGGACGGTACGTGCCTGCCCACGCTCTCTCCTGACGGGACGCAGT
>JBJKRE010000069.1:0-6192 GCA_046704825.1 Acidobacteriota bacterium | reverse complement strand
GCGCCGGCATTCGCCCGCTCGCGGGCCGTCCCCGTAGCGCTCGTCGCCGGAGCCACCTCCGAATCCAGGGCCGCCCTCGTGGATTTCCTGACCAAGCGGGGCCTTCAGGTAGAAACCGCGGACACTTTCGCGGAGGCCGCGGACCTTCTGAACGGGAGTTTCCCCGACATGGCGGCCATCGCCGCTGTCTTCCCCGACGGGACGGGGCAAACGCTGGTCAGGCGGATCCGCGAGATGGAAACCGACCGTACGATCCCCGTCATCCTCCTCGGTTCCGGCCAGCAGTTCCTGGACCGGGTGGAGGCCATCAGCTGCGGCGCCGACGGATTCCTCGCCGCCCCCGTCGACCCGGCCGCGCTCTTCCGGAGGTTCAAGAGCCTCCTGGGCCGGCGAAGGGCCGAGGGCGGACGCGTACTGGCCGTCGAGGACGACCCGTCCCAGGCGCGCTTCATCCAGGCGACGCTCGAAGGCGCGGGGTACCAGGCCAGCGTGATCGGCCGGCCCGAGCGGTTCGAGGCCGAGCTGCACGCATTCCGGCCGGACCTCGTGCTCATGGACGTCCTCCTTCCGAAGGTGTCGGGCTTCGACCTCGTCCGCTTTCTGAGGCAGGAAGAGGGCTTTTCCGCCGTTCCCGTCATCTACCTCACTACCGAAGCCCGGGCCCAGTCCCAGATAGAGGGTGCCGAAGCGGGCGGCGACGACTACCTCGTCAAGCCCGTCTCCTCCAGCGAACTGCTGGGCATGGTCCGATCCCGCCTCGCCCGCTACCACGACCTCCGCGAGATGATGGACCACGACGAGCTCACGTCGCTCCTCGCCCACACGCCCTTTCTCCAACAGGCGCGGCTCTGCCTCTCCCGCCACTCCCGACACGGGATACCCTACGCCCTCGTGCTCA
The DNA here is from genome assembly GCA_046704825.1 of Acidobacteriota bacterium. Taxonomy (GTDB): domain Bacteria; phylum Acidobacteriota; class UBA4820; order UBA4820; family DSQY01; genus CAVRTJ01. Next base: position 5,294 of record JBJKRE010000069.1, on the reverse strand, counting down.
TGAGGGCCCAGCTCTCCGACGGGACCGATCCCGCCTCCAGGACGAAGAGCCTGCTGTTGCGCAACCTCGCCAGGTACCTCCAGCAGAGAGTCAGACAGACGGACGTCATGGGGCGCCTCTCCGAGCAGGTCCTGGCGCTCGTGCTGGAACAGTTGACGGAGAAGGACACCGTCAGGCTCCTGTACAGGCTGCGGAAGGAGTTCTCGGCGCTGGAACATCCGGGGGACGGGGGGGAGCCCCTCAAGGGGACCTTCGCAGCGGGCGCCGCCATGGCCGGACCGGAGCTGAAAACGCTGAAGGACTGGCTCGACCGGGCCGACGCCGCTCTTAAGAAGGCCTCTCAGGGCAATGCACCCGGCGTCGTGATGGCGCAGAAAGCGCCATGACCATCGGTCAGGCCATGGCCTTCAGGAGATGGCGCTCGAAGATGGCCCAGGGCTCACCCGGGTCGCCCTTCAGCGCGAGGTCGAGATCGTACAGGCGGCCCAGGGTTTCCCGCACGGAGCGTTCGGGCCACCGGGCGGCCGATTCGCCCAACTTGCGCGCCTGCCAGTCGTAGTTCAGCCCGAGCATCCTGGCGGTGATCTCCTGCGGACGAACGCCGCGGGCCCTCTGGCTGTGAAACATGAGCAGGGCCCGGAACTGCCGGGCCAGCATGCCGACCACGGCCAGCGGAACGGCGTCTCCGTCCCGCTGGATCGCGTGGACCAGCCTTACGAAGTTCTTCCGATCCCTTTTCAGGAATGCGTCCTGCACGTCCCACTGCCTTGGTGTACCGCCTGCGCCGAGCAGGGCTTCCAGGTCTTCGGCTTCGACGCTCCCCTCGCCGGCCCGGTACAGGAACAGCAGGTCGAGGGCCGAGGCGAGCCTGGCGAAATCGCCGCTCGCCCAGTCCTCCAGCGCCGACGCCGCATCGGGCCTCACGGTGAAGCCGGCTTCACCGGCACGCTGCCGGATGAGGTCCCTGGCGCTTCGCGGCATGCAGGGACGGCTGTCGATCGTTCCGAGAATCTTCTTCCACGCCGCGGCGGGTCTCCCCAAGTCCCCCGCGTATTCTACGAGCAGGGCCGTCTTGTCGGAGGGCGATTCCAGGTACGCGGCGACGGCCTGTAACAGGTCGGACGAGGCCTGCTCGGCCTGCCGAAGCCGGACGGCCTGCAGGTCCTGCCACATGGGAAGGCTCCTGACCTCGTTCGTGAAGCGGGCGGCGTCCGCGTCTGCGGCGCTCAGGCTCACGGCGTCGCCGCCTCCGGCCCACGCGGCGCACCATTTCTCCGCAGACGCCTCCAGGTACCGTGTGTCCGAAGCCCAGAGCAGCCAGTTCCTGGGCGGTTTTCCGCCGGATGCCGATCGGTCAGCCATCGCCTCTCGTTCGCCTCCACGGAGTTCGGCCCGACACCGCGGCGCGCCCCCGCGGATCGAGGGCGTCGCTCAGGCCTTCACCCAGGAGATTGTACGACAGAACGGTGAGGAATATGGCCGCTCCCGGGAAGACACCCAGCCACCAGTCGCCCCAGAAGCGCATGGCTCCGCTCATCACGCCGCCCCACGAAGGGTTCGGCGGCTGGACCCCCACGCCGAGGAACGACAGGGCCGACTCCACCAGCACGGCGCCCGCCATGCCGAAGGCGGCGTTGACGGCCAGCGGCGTCAGCGCGTTGGGGAGGAGATGGCGCCGGGCGAGGGCGGCCGGCCTAATGCCCAGCGCTCTGGCCGCCGCCACGAAATCCGCTTCTTTGAACCGCATGAACTCTCCCCGCGCGAAACGTGCCGGAACGGGCCACGAGGCCAGCCCGATGACCAGCATGATGGTCCATATGTTCAGGTAGCGGGGGGAGGTGACGGCCGCCACGGTAAGGATCAGGAAGAACGTGGGGAAGCAGAGCATGACATCGATGAGACGCGATACGACGAGGACGTCAAACCAGCCCCCCATCAGGCCCGCAGCACCGCCCAGAAGCAGGCCGATGGCCGTCGCCACCCCCACGGAGAGAACGCCTACGAGCAGGGACACCCTGGCGCCGTGCACCATCCGGGCCAGGACGTCCCGGCCCTCGGCGTCGCATCCGAAGAAGTGCCGCTCGGACGCGGAGGGCGCAGCGTTCGCGTCCTCCAGCCGCGTCTGGAAAGGCGAGTAGGGCACGGGGGGCATGAGGAGGAGCCCGATCGGTCCGCCCGGTTCGAAGCGCTTTCGGGCCAGCCAGTCCGGGTCGGCCTGGAGCCTGCGCGCCACGTCGTCCCTGGCAAAGAACGCGCGGAAGGGGTAGAGGTCGCGGAAGGCGGGGAAGCTCAGCCGGCCCCGGTACTCGATGGCGATCGGCTTGTTGTTCGCGATGAGCGGTGCGGCACAGGACACCACGGCCAGTGCGGCCAGAAAGAGCAGCCCCGCCGCCGCGCCCCTGCGCCTGATCAGCCGCCGCCATATCATTCTCGCGTTGCTTTCCAAATCCGACTCCGGAACTTGGAGATAGTGTTTAGTGTTTAGTGTTTAGTGTCTAGTGTTCAGTGTCCAGTGTTTGGCGGTGGGGTTCCCTTCGAAGATCTCCCGCCCACCGTCTTCAAATCCGAAATCCCAATTCCCAAATCCCAAATCTCATTCCACCCTCACCCTCGGGTCGGCCCAGGCGTAGGCCAGATCCACGGCGAGCATGCTCACCAGCACGACCACCGCCCCCAGCAGGGACTCGGCCAGTATCACGGGATAATCCCTGGAGTAGATGGACTGAAGGTAGAGCTGCCCCAGCCCGGGCCACGCGAAGATGGGTTCGATGATCACGCTGCCCGAGACCAGGGCGGGCACGAGCAGGCCGGCGAGCGTCAGCATGCGCACCATCGCGTTTCTCAGGCCGTGCTTGACCAGCACGGTCTGAGAGGCCAGTCCCTTTGCCCGCGCCGTCCGAATGTAGTCCCTGCCCATGACGTCCAGGACCGTGCCCCGGGTGTACCTCGCGATGTAGGCCATACCGCCGCAGGCCAGACAGACAGCCGGAAGCAGGGCGTGCCGGAAGAGGTCGACGGCCTTCCCGGCCGCAGAGAGGCCCGCGAACCCGTCGGAGGTCATCCCGATGAAGGGGTGCAGGTGCCAGCGAACCCCTACCAGCATGATGAGCAAGACTGCGAGCCAGAAGTTCGGCAGGGCGTAGAGCACGTACATGATCACGCCGCTAACGCGGTCGAACCAGCCGCCGGGGGCCGCCGCCGAGCGCAGGCCGGCGGGCACCGCCACGAGCAGAAGGATGAAGAGGGCCAGCCCGTTGAGAAAGAGGGTGGCTCCCACGGGACTCACGACGATCCGCTCCAGGGGACCACGGCCCCCGGAAGGATTCGCAGGAGAACCCGCATCCTGGGAATCGGCCGTGCCGAAGAACACCTCCCCGACGGGCCGCCTCTGGGCGAACGAGTCTCCCAGGGACCCGGTGCACACGCGCTTCAGCCAGAGCCCGTACTGGACGTACCAGGGCCTGTCCAGCCCGTACCGGTGCAACAGGGCCCGATAGTCGGCCGGGTTGAGCCGCCCGCCCAGCCGCCCGCCGCCGGCCCGGACCGCTGAGAACGGGTTGCCGGGTGCCAGCTTCACGACGGCGAAGACCACCGTCATGATAAGGAAGAGCGTGGGCACCATGAGGGCCAGCCGGCGGAGCGCGACCTTCAGCACGACGCGGTCCGGGCTGTTCCCGTTTCGGGGGCCGTCATCGCCAACCTCCTGCAGTTCAGCGATTGCGCTGCGCGGCTCGGGGCACCCACCAACCCAGTTCCGAAGGGTACCAGCCGAAGAGGCCGTAGCCGGCGCCGCTGACACGTACGCCGCGGAACCGTCCCTTGACCGCCGTGATCCTGTTCGCCCAGAAAAGGATCGTCACCGGCTGGTCGTGGGACACCACGCGGTCGAGTTCCCAGAAAATCTGCCGGCGTTTCGCAGGGTCCGTCGTCTTCTCTTCTGCCTCCATGAGCGCGTCCGCCTCCGGGTTCCGGTAGGACATGTCGTTCTGACCGGCCCCCACGCCGGAGGGCAGGAGCTTCGCCTGCGAGGACGCGAGCAACTGGAAGGGGTCGGGGTCGTCCCCCACGCCCCAGCCAGAAAGGCAGGCCTGATACCGGTGGCGCTCCGTCCTGTCCAGGAAGACGCTCCATTCGAGCTTGCGGATGGTCATGGCCACCCCTACCTTCCTGAGGTCCTGTTGGATGATCGTGAGAAAGCGGACGTACTCGGGCGCTTCGGCGGGTACGAGGCAGACGAAGGAAAAGGGTCGCCCGTTCCGCTCCAGGATCCCGTCACCGTCGGAGTCTTTCCATCCGGCGCGCTTCAGGAGCGCGGCGGCCCTGGCAGGGTCGTACGGCAGGGGCTTCACCCCCGTGTCCTTAGCCCAGCTGCCGGGATAGATGGGACTGGAGCCCAGGGTGCCGTGCCCGTGCAGCAGCTTGTCGACGATGCCCCGCCGGTCCATGGCCTGGGCCATGGCCCGCCGGACCCGGGCGTCGCCGAAAAAGGGATTGCTGCCGTCCATGTTCCATCCGATGTACAGGAACTGGCGCACGCCGTATTCGTACACCCGGGCCTCGCGCCGGAACTCGGGATCGGCCCTGAGGCGCTTGAGGAGGTCCGCGGACAGGTCCACCACGTCGAGCTTTCCCGTTTGGAAGGCCGCGACCCTGGTCTGGCGTTCTGGAATGACCTTGAAGACCAGCCTGTCGATGTGGGGTCTGCCGGCGAAGTACCCGTCGTTGGCCGCAAGGACGATCCTCTTTCCGCGGTCCCATTCGACCAGCCGATAGGGCCCGGTGCCCACGGGCCGTGCGTTCCCCGGGCTCCGGTTGAAGAGGGCCCCCTTGCCCTTCGGGTAGCCGTACACGTGCCCGGGCATGATGTAGAAGACCCACGAGGCCAACCCGGGGGCGTAGGGCTCCTTCCAGTGGACGACGACCGTGTAAGGGTCCGTCTCTTCCACGCCGGCCACCTTGTCGAAGGCCGGCCGCTGTCCCCCGGCGTCCACGTCCGGGTCCATGGCGGCGCGCCAGGTGAAGAGGACGTCGTCCGCCGTGAAGGGGACGCCGTCCTGCCACTTGACGTTCCGCCGCAGGTGGAACACCGTCGTCAGGCCGTCCGCGGACGTTTGCCAGGACTCGGCCAGGACGCCCACGGGATGCATGGACGCATCCATGTCGACGAGGGGGTCGAAGATCCATTTGTATACGTCATAGGAGTTCTGGTCGCTGGCGATGACAGGGTTCAGCGTGACCGGTTCGGCCGCTACGGCCCGGACCAGGGTGCCGCCGTCCACCGGAGTCGAGATCGT
>JBJKRE010000068.1:0-15622 GCA_046704825.1 Acidobacteriota bacterium | reverse complement strand
GGCTCATGGCCGCTCTCTGCGCGGCCTTGCCGGGCCGTTTTCGCCTGGACGGGTCGGACCAGCTCCGGCGGAGGCCGCTGGGGCCCCTGGCCGAGGCGCTGGATGCCGCGGGTGCGAAGGTGGCGTTCCCTGTCCGTTCGGGCTATCCGCCCGTGGACATCGAGGGCAGCCGTTGGCCGGGAGGTACCGTGGCAGTGGATTCCCAATCGAGCAGCCAGTTCCTGTCCGGGCTGCTCCTGGCCGCGCCTCTCGCCGCCGGTCCGGTCCGGCTGGAGGCTAGGGGCCTCGTGTCCTCGGCCTACGTGCGGATGACCGCGGGACTCATGGAACGATTCGGGGGCGGGGTCCGGCCCGAAGGGCCTTCGGCCTGGTCGGTCCGGCCCGGAGCCTACGCGGGCACGAACGTGGCGGTGGAGCCCGACGCTTCGGCGGCGGCCTTTCTCTACGCGGCGGCGGCCGTGACGGGCGGGCGGGTCACGGTCCGCGGGATCGGGCGGTCCATGCTCCAGGGGGACGCGGCCTTCGCGGGGTTCATGGAGACCATGGGACTGATGGCGACCGCGGGGGTGGATGGACTTACCGTGTCGGGCGCTCCCACCTCCGGCCTCACCGCAGACGTGAAGGACTGCCCCGACCTGGTGCCGCCCCTCGTGGCTGTGGCGCTCTTCGCGCCCTCGCCCACGACGCTTGAGGGCGTGGCCCACCTGAGGTTCAAGGAGAGCGACCGGCTGGCGGTCCTGGGCGATGCCGTCTCCGCACTCGGGGGCGCGATGGCCGTGGAAGAGGACCGCCTCACCGTGATTCCGGCAGCGGGCTACCGTTCCGCGCAGCTGGACCCCCGCGGCGACCACCGCATGGCCATGGCCTTCGCCGTCATGGGGCTGCGCATTCCCGGAACCACCGTGCTCGACCCCGGGTGCGTGGCGAAGTCCTTCCCCGGTTTCTTCGAAGCCCTCGAATCGCTGCTGGAAAAGTAGAGAGAGGTCCGGTGGAGGTCAGGCCGACGCGCGCAGGCGCCGCACGGCCTCCCGGATGTCCGCCTCCGACTTGCCGAAGCTCAGGCGCAGGAAGCTCCCGCTCCGGTCGGGCGGCGCCCCGTCCTCACGCGGCATGCCGCGCTGCAGGAAGGCCGATCCGGGCACGCCGGCCACGCCGCGTTCCTCGGCGAACCGCAGCGACCACGCCCGGTCGTCCGCGATGTTCATGTCCCGCACGTCCACCAGCATGAAGTAGGTCCCCTGCGGGCTGTTCACCCGGAAGCCGGCCGAGGCGAGGCCCTCCGACAGCAGCGCCAGGCGGGCGTCGTAGGCGGCGGCCATGGCCCGGTAGTAGTCGGCGGGCAGCTTGAGTGCCTCCTCCAGGGCCGCCTGGAAGGGCGCAGGCGCGCAGATCGTCAGAAAGTCGTGCACCTTGCGGATGCCCGCCATGAGGGGGCGCGGGGCGCACGCGTAGCCCACGCGCCAGCCCGTGACCGCATAGGTCTTGGAAAAAGAACTGATGGTGACCGTCCGGTCGCGGAGGCCCTCCACCGTGGCCGGCGGAACGTGGGCAAAGCCGGGCCGCGTGATGTGGGCGTAGGTCTCGTCGGTGACGAGAAGCGCGCCGTGGCGCTCGACGAGGCGGGCCACCTCCGCGAGTTCCTCCTGGCTCCAGACCTTGCCGGTGGGGTTGGCGGGTGTGTTGAGAATCATGACGCGAGCCCCGGCCAGCGCGGCGTCGAGGTCCGCCGGGTCCCAGGCACCCGTAAAGGGGTCGAGCCGAAGCAGGCACGGCCGGCGTGCGTCAGTCTCGCCGCGGGCAGGTAGTTTTCGTAGATGGGTTCGGGAATGACCACGGAGTCGCCGGGGGAGAGCACGGCGAGGAGGGTGGCCATGATGGCCTCGGAGGCGCCGCACGTGATGACGCACTCCTCGTCGGCGTCGTAGTCCAGGCCCCAGCGGCCGGCGAGGTGCCCGGTGAGCGCCCGGCGCAGGGACGGTTCGCCCCAGGTGTAGGTGTACCGGTTCCGCCCGTCGGCCACGGCGGCCCGGGCGGCCTCCAGCACGGACGAGGGTGCGGGGTATTCGGGATAGCCCTGGGCCAGGTTCACGGCCCCGGACCGCGCCACGACCCGCGTCATCTCCCGGATCACCGATTCGTCCATGTAGGTCACGGCGGGGTTCAGTCTGTCGCTCACCGGGCCAGTTTCTTCCCGGCAGGAGGCCTTGTCAAGGAAAGGTCGTCACGCAAAGGTTTCAGCCCTCCTTGAGGGCCGAAATCAGCGCCAGGACGGCCTTCTTGCCGTCGCCGAAGAACATGAGCGTGTTGTCGGCTGCGAAGAGGGGGTTGGGGATGCCCGCGAAGCCGGGGCTGAGACTGCGCTTGATGACCACTACGGTGCGCGCCTTGTCCACGTCCAGGATGGGCATGCCGGCGATGGGTGTGCCCGAGGCCTCCCGGGCCACGGGGTTGACCACATCGTTGGCGCCGATGACGAGCACCACGTCCGTTTCCTCGAAGCCGGGGTTGGCCTCCTCCATGGTCTTCAGCCGGTCGTAGGGGACGTTGGCCTCGGCCAGCAGGACGTTCATGTGGCCGGGCATGCGGCCGGCCACGGGGTGGATGGCGTAGGTCACCTCCACGCCCCTGGACTCCAGGAGGTTGGACAGGTCCCGTACGGCGTGCTGGGCCTGCGCCACGGCCATGCCGTAGCCGGGCACCACCACCGCGCGCCGGGCCACGTCGAAGACCATGGCCACCTCTTCGGCGGAGGCGGACTTGACCCGGCCCTCGTAGAGGCTGTCGGCCTCCGCCCCGGCCCCACCGCCCTCGGAGATGCCGGCGAGCACGCTGGCGAGGGAGCGGTTCATGGCGCGGCACATGATCTGGCTGAGGATGATGCCCGAGGCGCCCACGAGGGAGCCCGCTATGATGAGCACGTTGTTGTCGAGCACGAAGCCCGTCGCGGTGGCCGCGAGGCCCGAGTAGCTGTTCAGCAGGGCGATGACCACCGGCATGTCCGCGCCGCCCACGGGGATGGTGACGAGCACGCCCAGCACCGAGGCCACGGCCACCAGCGCCCAGTAGGCCCACGTGGCCGAGGGCGCCGAGACGATCCACGCGCCCAGCCCCACGCAAACCAGGCCTAGGAAGGCGTTGAAGACCTGCTGGCCCTTGAAGACGATGGACCGCCCGGGCATGATCTCCTGGAGTTTGGCGAAGGCCACCAGGCTGCCCCAGAAGGTCACGGCGCCGATGAGTCCCGAGGCCCCGGTGGCCACGGTCAGCTGGACGGTGACCGCCCCGCCGCCGTGCAGCACTTCGATAAAGGCGGCACCGGCCACGAGAACCGATGCGCCGCCCCCGAACCCGTTGAGCAGCGCCACCATCTGGGGCATGGCGGTCATCTTGATCTTGAGCGCGAGCAGGGCGCCCAGGGCGCTGCCCACGACGACGCCCGCCAGGATCACCTCGTAGCTGATGATGCTCTTGTCCAGCAGCGTCACCACGACGGCGATGAGCATGCCGAGGGCCCCGAGCAGGTTGCCCCGGACGGCCGTGCGCGGGTGGGCCAGGCCCTTCAGGCCCAGGATGAAGAGCACGGCGGCGACCAGGTAGGCGACGTTGATCAGTCCGAGGCTCACGGCTCAGTCCTTCTTCCGGAACATGCCGAGCATCCGGTGGGTCACGAGGAAGCCGCCCACCACGTTGATGGTGGCGAAGACCACGGCCGTGAAGCCGAGGACGGTGGTCAGCAGTGTGAGCTTGGTGCCCGCCGACAAGATCGCGCCGATGAGGGTGATGCCCGAAATGGCGTTGGACCCCGACATCAGGGGCGTGTGAAGGATGGGCGGGACCTTGGTGATCACCTCGAAGCCGACGAAAATCGCCAGCACGAAGACCGTGAGCACCATGACGAAGGTTTCCATGCAACGACCCTCCCGATTTCTAGTCTGCCGCGTCCAGGCCCGACGCCTTTCGCACGGCCGGGTGCACGACATCCCCGTCCCGGGTCACCAGGGTCTCGCGCGTGATCTCGTCGTCCGCATCGGGGATGAATCGCTCCTGGTCCACGGTTCCACGTCCGGCGAGATGGATGATCAGGTTCGCCATGTTGCGGGCGATCATCTGGCTCGCGTGGTAGGGGACGGTCGCGGCGAGGTTGGTGGGACCAAGGACGGTCACTCCCCGGACGTCCACGGCCTCGCCGGGCGCCGTCAGCTCGCAGTTGCCGCCCCGCTCGGCCGCCAGGTCCACGATCACCGAGCCGGGCTTCATGGCCGCCACCATGTCCCGCGTGACGAGCATGGGCGCCTTCTTTCCCGGGACGGCGGCCGTGGTGATGACCACGTCGTGCTCCGCCACGAGGCTGTGCATGAACTCCCGCTGGCGGCGGTAGAAGGCCTCGTCCATGGCCTTGGCGTAGCCCCCTTTGTCCTCGGCGTCGCCCGCCTCGATGGGCAGTTCGGCGAAGCGCGCGCCCAGGCTCTCCACCTGCTCGCGGACGGCGGGGCGAAGGTCGTAGGCCGTGACCACGGCGCCGATCCTCCTCGCCGTGGCGATGGCCTGCAGACCCGCCACGCCCGCCCCGATGACGAAGACGCGGGCCGGGCTCAGTGTGCCGGCGGCGGTCATCATGAGGGGAAACATGCGCGGGAGCCGTTCCGCCGCAAGAAGCACGGCCTTGTAACCGCTGATGGTAGCCATAGAAGAGAGGGCGTCCATGCTCTGAGCCCGGGTGATGCGCGGCACGAGTTCCAGGGCGAACACGAGAGCGCCTCGCTCGGCGAGTTCGCCCAGGGGAGCACCTGCCGAGAGTGGCTCGTGGAAGCCTAAAAGCGCCTGGCCTTCTTTCACGAGCGTCAGGTCCGCCTTTCCGGCGTCCGGGTTCGCCCCGTAGCCGCGAACCTGCAGAACCGCCTGCGCCCGCTCGAACACCGCCCTGCGGGATTCGGCGAGGACGACGCCCTTTTCCTCGAACAGTGCGTCCGGAAAGCCCGCCGCCTCGCCCGCTCCGCACTCCATGTGCACGTCGTGCCCGGCCTTGGCCAGCGACGCGGCGGCCGCGGGCGTGAGCGCCGACCTGCGTTCTCCAGGGTAGGTTTCCCTCGGTACCCCGACGATCATCTTCTCTCCCGACGACAGTTTCTCTACCGAACCCTAACAACATCGGGCTGTGGATTATTTTGAGGGACGGTCGAACCTCTTCTAAATGTACGGCATAGGAAGCCCGGCGCAAGGGGAGATGAACATTTGGGATTGGGGTATTGGGATTTCGGATTCGGACTACACCGGATGGCAAACCTTCGGTGAACCGCGGTCCGCCGTCTGCGGTCCGCGGTGACGCAAGCTTCGAAGGTTCCCCCTCGACTCGATCACTCGGTCACTGGATCACTGGATCACGCGATCACTTCTAAACCAGCCCGTCCTTCTCGCGGCGGAAGTAGGAGCGGGTCTCGCGGGCGATGATGCCGCTCAGGACCAGCAGGCCCACGAGGTTGGGCAGGGCCATGAGGCCGTTCATGACGTCTGAGAGGGTCCACACGAAGGTCAGGCTCCGCACGGCGCCCACGAAGACCATCACCACGAACAGGATCCGGTACGGCAGGACGGTCCATCGGCCGAAGAGGTACTCGATACTCTTCTCCCCGTAGTAGCACCAGCCCAGGATGGTGGAGAAGGCGAACATGGCCAGGCAGACGGCCACCACGTATCCGCCCCACTGGCCCGGCAGGCCGTGGCTGAAGGCCGCCTGGGTCAGGTTGGCGCCGTTGAGTTCGCTGGTCCAGGCGCCCGTGGTGATGATGGCCAGGCCCGTGAAGGAGCAGACGACGATGGTGTCGATGAAGGTCTGGGTCATGGAGACCATGGCCTGGCGCACGGGCTCCCGGGTCTGGGCGGCGGCCGCGGCGATGCCCGCCGAACCGAGCCCCGATTCGTTCGAGAAGATGCCCCGGGCCACGCCGAATCGCATGGCCTGCATGACCGCCACGCCCGCGAACCCGCCGACGGCGGCGACGGGGTGGAAGGCGCTGTGGAAGATGAGGGCCAGGGCGGCGGGAAGCTGGTGGGCGTTGACCACGAGGATGTAGGTTCCGGCCAGCATGTAGGCGACGATCATGAAGGGGACGAAAATCCCCGTGAACCGCCCGATGGACTTGATGCCCCCAAGGATGACCAGGCCCGCGAAGAAGGCCACCACGAGGCCGGTGATCCACATGGGCACGTGGAAGGAGTGCTCCACGGCGTCGGCGATGGAGTTGGACTGGACCATGTTGCCGATGCCGAAGGCCGCCACGGCGGCGAAGAGGGCGAAGAGGAAGCCCAGGAAGCGGCCGAACCGGCGCCACGGGATCCCGTCGGCCAGGTAGTACATGGGCCCGCCGGCCTGCTCGCCCCTCTCGTCCGTCACGCGGTACTTGACCGAGAGCAGGGCCTCCGAGTACTTGGTGGCCATGCCCACAAGGCCCGTCATCCACATCCAGAAGAGGGCCCCCGGGCCGCCCATGGCGATGGCCGTGGCCACGCCCACGATGTTGCCGGTCCCGACGGTGGCGGCCAGGGCCGTCATGAGCGCCTGGAAGTGGGAGATGTCCCCCTCAGTGCCCGGGTCCTTCCGGACCACCAGGGCGAGCCAGAGCGAGCCCCAGAGCTTGCGGAACTGGACGCCCGCCAGCCTCACGGTGAGATAGACCCCCGTGAACAGCAGGAGCGGGATCAACAGGTAGGGTCCCCAGACGAAGCCGGAAACCTGCTGCAGGAGACCGGTGAGGTTCGACGTCATGCTCCCTCCCTCGATTCGTCGGTCGTTGCGGTCCGGCGCCCCGGCGGGCGCGCGTGCTGGCTCTGCCCAACAGCATACACGGTCCGGGCAAACAAGCGAAAGGACATCGGGAATTTGGGAATTGGGATTTGGGATTTCGGATTTGGAAGGCGGCGGGGGACTGCGGAAAGGTCTGTCTCCCGAGGGTTAAGGCCGAAAGGCTAAAGGCTAAAACAAAGACGGCTGGGGGCGAGCCTTCGAGTGTTGCTCCCCTCAGCGAAGTGGTGATGGCCCCTACGGGAAGTGAGGCTGAGAAACTAGTTTGACTCGGTCGCGTACTGAATCGTGAGCCATTCCGGGAAGGGCTTTGAGAGGCGCTTGGCCCCCGGGGGTTGAACTACCTCCAGCGTGGTTGCCGTCTTCCACCGCACACGAATCGGCACTCTTCCCTCGTAAGCCACGAGCACCTTATCGCCTCCCTCGCACCAAGGTCTGTCCAGCAAGACAACGGTCGAGTAATCGGTGGTGGCTCCGCAGTTCCTGATGGCAACGGTCGCGGAGTGCTCTCCTTGCGTAGAAATCGCACTTGCTGTCGTTTGGTTGTTGCAGGTGCAAGCTGTGATTAGGCAGAGCAGCACAAATACCGGAAAGGCCCTTTTGAAGCTTCTGCCCATTGTCACCATCGCCTCCAAGCGGAAGAGCTTCGCGAAAAACGAATAATCTATTCTTTATCATACCATTTCGGAAGGCCGCGGATCGGTAGCGGAAACTCAGGGCCTTGATGCAACGGCTGATCAACGGGTGCAGAGCGGAATAAGGCGCGTCTTCGAAGGTCATCCCGGTCCGCAGTTCAATCCCAAATCCCAAATCCCAAATCCTAAATCCCAAATGCCCCCCCCGCATGGTAGAATCGCCCGGTGGAGGCGATATGATTTCGGCAGTCAAAGGCACTCAGGATTTGCTGTTTCCCGACATCACGGTGTGGCAGAAGGTGGAGCGTGCGGCGCGGGAGGTTTTCGCCCGCTACGGCTTCACGGAGATCCGCACGCCCATCCTCGAGCCCACCGAGCTGTTCGTGCGAGGGATCGGCGACGAGACGGACATCGTGACCAAGGAGATGTACACCTTCAACGACCGCAAGGGGCGCAGCCTCACCATGCGGCCCGAGAATACGGCCGGCGTGGCGCGCTCCATGGTCGAGCACAGGCTCTACGACTCGCCCCTCCACTCGCGCCTCTTCTACATCGGCCCCCAGTTCCGGTACGAGAGGCCCCAGAAGGGCCGGTACCGCCAGTTTCACCAGATAGGGGCCGAGGTGCTGGGCGACCCGTCGCCGGGCGCGGACGCCGAGACCATCGCCATGCTCGTCGAGTTTCTGGAATCCCTCGGCGTGCTGGGCCTCGAGGTCCAGCTCAACTCGGTCGGGTGCCCCAAGTGCCGGCCGGTCTACGTGGAGGCCCTCAAGGCCGCGCTCGGCGACCACGCCGACGCGCTCTGCGCTGACTGCCGCAGGCGGCTCACGACCAACCCCCTGCGGGTGCTCGACTGCAAGGTCCCCGGGTGCCAGCCCCACCTGGACGCGGCCCCGAGCTTCGAGGACTACCTCTGTGAGGACTGCGCCGAACACCACGCCGGCGTCAAGGCCGTGCTCGACCGGCTCGGCGTGCGCTACGCGGGGCGGGACCGGCTGGTGCGGGGCCTGGACTACTACACCCGCACGGTGTTCGAGGTCACGAGCAGCGCCCTCGGCGCCCAGGACGCCCTGCTGGGCGGCGGGCGGTACGACGGCCTGCTGGAGGAGATCGGCGGGCCGGCCTTGCCCGGCTTCGGCTGGGCCCTGGGCATGGAGCGGCTGCTCATGGCCCTGCCGCACGATGCGGATGCCCGCCTGGCGTGGGTCTACGCGGCCTGGGCCGGCGAGGGGACCTACGAGGTCGCGCTCGACCTGGCCATGTCGCTCCGGAAGAACAGGCACGTGGTGGCCATGGAGCACACCCGGCGCTCCTTCAAGTCGGCCCTCAAGCGGGCGGACCGCATGAACGTCCGGTGGGTCGTCCTCATAGGAGAGGAAGAAGCTTCCAGCAAGGTCTTCACGCTCAAGGACATGGCGACCGGGGAGCAGTCCGCCCTCGGTCTTGACGCCTTGAACAGGCGACTTCAGGCGGAGAATCAGGAATGAGCTTGCCCCCTCGCACGATCTACGCGGGACTCGTGAAAAAGGAACACCTCGAAAAGGAACTCGTCCTCAAGGGGTGGGTGCGCCGCAGGCGCGACCTGGGCAGCCTGGTCTTCGTGGACCTCAGGGACCGCGAGGGCATCTGCCAGCTCGTATTTTCCGAGGACAGGAACCCGAATACCTTCGCGCGCGCCAAGGACCTCCGGCCGGAGTTCGTCATCGCCGTGAAGGGCGTGGTGAAGCCCCGGAGCGAGAAGGACGTCAACCCCCACATGGGTACGGGCGAAATCGAGGTGGAGGTGTCGGATCTTGAGGTCCTCGCAGAGGCCGAGACGCCGCCATTCGCCGTCGAGGACGAGGCCCAGGTCAGCGAGGAAATGCGGCTTCAGTACCGCTACCTGGACCTGAGGCGCCCCTTCCAGAACGCCCGGATCGCCGCCCGCCACCGGCTGGCCCAGAAGACCCGCGGATACCTCAGCGAGAAGGGGTTCCTGGAGATCGAGACGCCCTTCCTGACCAAGTCCACGCCCGAGGGGGCCCGGGACTTCCTGGTGCCCTCCCGCCTGCGCGAGGGGGCCTTCTACGCCCTGCCCCAGTCCCCCCAGCTCTTCAAGCAGCTCTGCATGGTGGCCGGCTTCGACCGCTACTTCCAGATCGTGAAGTGCTTCCGCGACGAGGACCTGCGCGCCGACCGCCAGCTCGAGTTCACGCAGATCGACATCGAGATGTCCTTCCCCACGGAAGACGAGATCATGGCCCTGGCCGAGGGGCTGACCCTCGCCCTCTTCGAGGAGGCGGGTCTGACCGCCCCCGCGTCCGTGCCCAGGCTCACCTGGGCCGAGGCCATGGACCGCTACGGGTGCGACAAGCCAGACACGCGCTTCGGGATGGAGCTGAAGACGGTCTCGGACATGGCGGCGGATACGGGTTTCGGCGTCTTCCGCTCGGTCCTGGAGGCGGGCGGCGTGGTCCGGGGGCTGTGCGTGCCCGGCCAGGCCGGGATCTCGCGCAAGAACCTGGACGCTCTGAACGACGTGGTGAAGCCATTCGGCGGCAAGGGGGTGGTCTCCCTCATGCGGAGGGAGGGCGGCCTGGCCGGCGCCGCGCTCAAGCACATCGGCGAGGGACCGGCGACGGCCATGCTGGACGCCGTGGGCGCGGGCGAGGGCGACCTGGGACTATTCGTGGCCGCGCCCTTCGACACGGCCTGCGCGTGCCTGTCCGCCCTGAGGCTACACTTCGCCGAGGCCCTGGACCTCGTCGACCCGAACCGCCACGACCTGCTGTGGGTCCATCGCTTCCCGGCCTTCGAGTGGGACGAGGAGGACGGCCGTTGGGTGGCCCGGCACCACCCCTTCACCATGCCCATGGAAGCACACTGGGACCTCTTGACCGAGGACCCGGGCAAGGTGGAATCGCTCGCCTACGACCTGGTGCTGGACGGCAACGAGGTCGGCGGCGGGTCCATCCGCATCCACCGGGCCGACGTGCAGCGGAAAGTGTTCAGGGCGCTCGGGTTCACGGACGAACAGGCCCAGGACAAGTTCGGCTTCCTCCTGGACGCCTTCCGATACGGCACCCCGCCGCACGGCGGCATCGCCTTCGGGTTCGACAGGCTGGTCATGCTGCTTCTGGGCTGCGACTCCATCCGGGACGTCATCCCCTTTCCTAAGACCACCTCGGGCCTCTGCCTCATGACGGGCTCGCCCGGGGCCGTGGAAGAGAAACAGCTCGACGACCTGGGGATCGCCCTCAAGAAGACGCCGAAGGCCTGATTCAGGGTCGAAATCGAAATCGCTATCGGTATCGGGATCGAAGCGATGTCACAAGCTCGATCGTACATCGGTGCCGGCGGCCATAGCGAAGCTGATCGTGCGGCCGGTTGGCTTTCGGGCACGCGCCTGCCATAATCTTTTTATGGAACGGCTTCCTGGCCAAAGGGGGTGGACCATGACCAACGAAAAGCGGCGGGTGACGCTGGGGGTTTCGGCGGGCATCAGCATCTACAAGGCGTGCGACCTCGTGCGGCGCCTGATGGACCTGGGCTGCGACGTGAAGGTCGTGATGACCGGGCACGCCACGCGGATGGTTGCGCCCGTGACCTTCCAGGCCCTCTCCGGCAACCCCGTCATAACGGACCTCTTCAGCGGGGCGGGCGATCCCTCCATCGCCCACGTGGAACTGGCCAAGTGGGAGGAGATGCTCGTCGTGGCGCCCGCCACGGCCAACGTCATCGGCAAGTTCGCGCGGGGCGTCGCCGACGACTTCCTGACGACCCACTACCTCGCCGGGCGGGGCGTGCCGGTACTCATCGCGCCCGCCATGAACGGGAACATGTACCGCCACCCCGCGGTCCAGGAGAACCTGAAGATTCTCGCCGACCGGGGGCACCTGATCCTGCAGCCGGCGCGCGGCGTGCTGGCTTGCGGCGACGTGGACGAGGGGCGCCTGCCCGAGCCTGCGACCATCGCGCAGGAGGCCGTGGCCGTGCTGGAACGGCGGGGCGACCTGGAGGGCGTAGAGGTCCTGGTGACCGCCGGACCGACCCGGGAGCCCGTGGACCCGGTGCGCTACATCTCCAACCGGTCATCGGGCAAGATGGGGTACGCCGTGGCGCGCGAGGCGCTCATGCGGGGCGCGAAGGTCACCCTGGTCAGCGGCCCTTCGGGCCTGGAGCCGCCGCCCGGGGCCAGGGTCGTGAACGTCGTCACGGCCCAGGAGATGGAATCGGCGGTGAAAGAGTTCTTCCCGACGTGCCAGGTGCTCGTGATGGCCGCGGCCGTGGCGGACTACCGGGCCGCCGAGGTCCTGCCCACCAAGCACAAAAAGGACGAAGGCGCCGGCTGGGCCATCGCGCTGGAACCTACGCCGGACATCCTGGCGGGCCTGAAGGAGATCAGGAAGGCCGGCCAGTTCGTGTGTGGCTTCGCCGCCGAGACCGACGACGTGAAAGCCAACGCCCGGAAGAAGCTCCAGAAGAAGGGGCTGGATCTCATCGCCGCCAACGACGTCTCCGGCGAGGGCGTGGGCTTCGAGGGCGACCGAAACGCGCTGACCCTCCTGTGGCCCGACGGGGAGGAGGACCGCATCCCCGAGCGGAGCAAGGCCGAGTGCGCCCGGGCTCTCTGGGACGCCATCGTGGAGCACCGGCATGGGGCGTGAGGACCTGGATGCCCAGCTGAGGCTGAGGGCTCGGTTCCTGGCCGATCAGGGCCTGGACTACGTGCTTGACAGGCCGTCCCTCCACCCGAAAGCCGGGGCGCGGGCCGCCGGTGAGCACCCGCCCGCCGCCGTCCCGCAGCTCGAACCGCCACCAGAAAGGGAGACCGACGTGACACAGCAAAAGGCGACAGGATTCGCCGACCTCCATGAGGTGCGCGCCGAGCTGGGCGACTGCCGGCGTTGCCGACTGTGCGAGAAGCGGACGAACATTGTGTTCGGCGTGGGAAGCCCCGAGGCGCGGCTCATGTTCGTCGGTGAGGGACCCGGTGCCGAAGAGGACGCCCAGGGCATCCCCTTCGTGGGGCGCGCGGGCAAACTGCTGACCGACATCATCACGAAGGGCATGGGCCTGAGCCGCGAGGAGGTCTACATCGCCAACGTGGTGAAGTGCCGGCCGCCCGGCAACCGCGATCCCGAACCCGACGAGATGGATGCCTGCATGCCCTTCCTGGAGGCCCAGATCAACGTCATCCGGCCCGAGGTCATCGTGGCGCTCGGACGAGTGGCCGTGCAGGCCCTCATGGGCCATCCCGTCCAGATCACCAAGTTCAGGGGGCAGTGGACCAACTTCAAGGGCGTGCCCCTCATGCCGACCTTCCATCCCTCCTATCTGCTGCGCAACCCCGCCGCCAAGCGGCAGGTATGGGAAGACGTCCAGGCGGTCATGGCGAAACTGGACCTGCCCCTTCCCGCCAAGTAGCGACTCGCCTCGAACACGTGCTTTTGGACAGTGAGACAGTGAGGCAGTGGGAAAACAGATATTGGGGACTTCAGGTTTGAAAAGCGGCTGGGCACGGGCCTTCGGGGCTGCGTGGGAGCAACCTTCAGGTTGCGATCGGCGGGTGGACGCAGCGGGGTCGTCCCATAACTTGGAACATGGAACCTTTCAACATGTAACGCGGGCAGCGCAGGCTTTGCCTTGACCCTCGGCTCTTTCCTTGGTCGCCTTTTCGCTTGATCACTCGATCACTCGATCACTTGATCACCCAACCCCTAGACGCAGCAAAACGGAGCCCTGGGGCTCCGTTTTGCCGTAGTCGGGATGTGTGTCGGATACCTTAGCCCATATTAAAGCGGCGGGGACCACCCCCGCCGCCAGACCCCTCACTAGGGCGCCGAAATCCTTGAAGCCGGGATCACCGGGTTTTCTGGAAATGGGCTTGAACCTTGGAAAGGAGGGGACTTCTTGGAGGCCTTATTCGGTGTGTTGGTAGTCTGCCCGTGACGTGGGGTAGGTACCCTTTTAGACTCTTGAGGAAGGATCCGACGAACGTAGGAAATGTTTTTCTGCATCCAGCCACCTCAACTATGCCGCCAAAATATAAGTCCCGAAATCGGTCGTGTCAAGTTGAATAATGCCTGTAATAGCAGGTGATTAGCCTCAAACGCCCGCATGGCAAGGGTTGTGGAAAAAACGTAACATAATCGCAAGCTTCTCCCGCTGCATGCCGGTCGCCGCTCTCGCCGGCCTGAATGGCAGTGGCCACGGGGCGGCCGGTGGCTCCGGGGCGGGGGAACGGGCGGGGACCGGCTGGCCGGCCCCCGCCCGAATGTTTTCTAGATGTCGTAGTAGAGCGCGAACTCGTAGGGATGGGGCCGAAGGGCCATCTCGTCCACTTCGCGGTGGCGCTTGTACTCGATCCAGGTGTGCAGGAAGTCCGCCGTGAAAACGTCCCCCTTGAGCAGGAACTCGTGGTCCTTTTCGAGCGCATCCAGGGCGTCGGACAGGGAGCCGGGCATGGTGGGGATCTCGCTGAGTTCTTCCGGCGGAAGCCCGTAGAGGTCCTTGTCGAGCGGGGGGCCGGGGTCGATGCGGTTGAGGATGCCGTCCAGGCCCGCCATGAGCTGGGCGGCCAGGGCCAGGTACGGGTTGCACGAGGGGTCCGGCGGGCGGAACTCGAGGCGCTTGGCCTTGGGGCTCTCGGTGTAGAGGGGGATGCGGATGGACGCGGACCGGTTGCGCCGCGAGTATGCCAGGTTGACCGGCGCTTCGAAGCCCGGCACCAGGCGCTTGTAGGAGTTCGTGGTGGGAGCGATGATGGCCGCCAGTGCGGGCGCGTGCTTCAAAAGGCCGCCGACGTAGTGGAGGGCGAGGTCCGACAGTCCCGCGTAGCCGTTGCCGGGGAACAGGGGCTTGTCTTCCTTCCACAGGCTCTGGTGGGTGTGCATGCCGGAGCCGTTGTCGGAGAAGAGGGGCTTGGGCATGAAGGTCGCCGTCTTGCCGTGGCGGAGGGCGGTGTTCTTGACCACGTACTTGAACTTCATCAGGTTGTCTGCGGTCTGGACCAGGGTGTCGAAGCGGATGTCGATCTCGGACTGGCCCGCCGTGGCCACCTCGTGGTGGTGGGCTTCCACCGTCAGTCCCACCTCCTGCATGATGCGGACCATCTCGGCGCGCAGGTCGCTGAGGGAGTCCGTGGGCGGGACGGGGAAGTACCCTTCCTTATAGCGGGGCTTGTACCCAAGGTTGGGCTTCTCGTCCTTTCCCGTGTTCCACCGGCCTTCGACCGAGTCCACGAAGTAGTACCCGGAGTGGACCGTCTGGTCGAAGCGGACGTCGTCGAAGATGAAGAACTCGGCCTCGCAGCCGAAGAAGGCCTTGTCGCCGATGCCCGTGGAAATGAGGTAGTTCTGGGCGCGCTTGGCGATGTTGCGGGGGTCTCGGGTGTAGCTCTCGCGGGTGACCGGGTCCAGGATGTCGCAGATGAGCGTAAGGGTCGGCTGGACGAAGAAGGGGTCTACGAAAGCGGATTCGGCGTCGGGCACCACGATCATGTCGCTCTCGTGGATGGACCGCCAGCCTCGAATGGAGGACCCGTCGAAGCCCAGGCCCTCGGTGAAGGTGTCCTCGGAGAAGACGTCCACCGGGACGGAAAAGTGTTGCCAGAGCCCCGGCAGGTCCATAAACCTCAGGTCGATCATCCGGATGCCCTGTTCCCTGATCAGCTCCATTACGCCCTTTGAATCCATGGTCTTGTGCCCTCCTAGAAAGACGGTCCGCCCAGAAATACTGTGAAAGTGTAATGACTCCCTCTGTTCAGGTCAACGCCGCGGGCGCTCCCTTTCTTTCTTCCCCTCAGGGGTGTGAACGCGCATCACGGCCGGGGGCTTCGGCGGGGGCCTGCGCATCGAGGGGCTGCCGGCGCCGGTCTGGCAAGAGGGTCCTCTACGCGATACAATCCACAGGTCCCGAGAGACCCTCCGGAGGAGACTGCATGGCGACCGAATCATCGCTGACGCCCGCCATGAGGCAGTGGCAACAGGTCAAAGACCGGCATCCGGACAAGATCATCCTGTTCCGGATGGGCGACTTCTACGAAATGTTCGGCCAGGACGCCAGGGAGGCGTCGGAGATTCTCGAGATCGCCCTCACCACGAGGGAGAAGAACAAGACCGACCCCATGCCCATGTGCGGCATCCCCTTCCACGCCCTCACGGCCTATCTCGGGCGGCTGATCAAGGCCGGCCGAAAGGTCGTGCTC